>NZ_JBJZOM010000015.1:0-125180 GCF_047200695.1 Streptomyces callyspongiae | reverse complement strand
CGGCACCGGCAGCAGCGGCGCGTAGCGCCACATGGTGTCCGGCCCCGCCTCGATCCGCGCGCGGAGGCCCTCGGGGTCGCCGGTCGGGAGGTCGTAGGCGACCTCCAGCGGCCCGAAACACACCTCGCAGGCGAAGACCGGTCCCAGCGGGTTGCGCGCCCCGCACTCGCGGCAGGACAGAGCTGCGGCGGGACCGAGCGGAGCGGTGGCGGCTGACTTCTCAGGAGCAGATCGCGGCCCCGAGCGCCGCCCCGAGCACCGATCCGGCACCGCCGGATCCCCTGCCGGAGGCCGCCGGAACCGCATCGGCACGCCGGCCGCGGGGGCGCCCGCGGCCGCTGCACCGCCCCGCCGCCCGGGGGGGGGGGTGTGGGGGGGTGGGCGGCGGGCGGTGGTGGCCGGGGGGGGGGTGTGCCGCGGGGGGGGGGGGGGGGGCCCCCCGCCCCCGCCTCCGGATGGGGGCCGCAGGGACTGTTGGCCCCAGAACTGGCAGAGAAGACGTTCCTCCGCACGATGCGGGACACTGGGGGGCGGCCACCGCCCGCAACCGGTGGACCGGACCAGCCGCCCCCGGAGGGAGACCGCCTGTGAACGGGCCGCTCATCGTGCAGAGCGACAAGACTCTGCTGCTCGAGGTCGACCACGAGCAGGCGGACGCCTGCCGCCGAGCCATCGCGCCGTTCGCGGAACTGGAGCGGGCCCCCGAACACGTCCACACCTATCGGGTGACGCCGCTCGGACTGTGGAACGCCCGCGCCGCCGGCCACGACGCCGAGCAGGTGGTCGACGCCCTCGTCGAGTTCTCCCGCTACCCCGTGCCGCACGCCCTGCTGGTGGACGTGGCGGAGACCATGTCCCGCTACGGCCGCCTCCAGCTGGTCAAGCACCCCACCCACGGGCTGGTGCTCGAGAGCGCCGACCGGCCGGTGCTGGAGGAGGTGCTGCGCTCCAGGAAGATCCAGCCGCTGGTCGGAGCACGCATCGACCCGGACTCCGTGGTGGTCCACCCCTCGGAACGCGGCCAGATCAAGCAGGTGCTCCTCAAGCTCGGCTGGCCCGCCGAGGACCTGGCCGGGTACGTCGACGGCGAGGCCCACCCGATCGCGCTGGAGCAGGACGGCTGGGCGCTGCGCCCCTACCAGGAGCAGGCGGTGGAGGGCTTCTGGCACGGCGGGTCCGGCGTCGTGGTGCTGCCCTGCGGAGCGGGGAAGACGCTGGTGGGCGCGGGAGCCATGGCCCGGGCACAGGCGACCACGCTGATCCTGGTGACGAACACCGTGTCGGCCCGCCAGTGGAAGCACGAACTGGTGCGCCGCACCTCCCTCACCGAGGAGGAGATCGGCGAGTACAGCGGCGCCAGGAAGGAGATCCGCCCGGTCACCATCGCGACCTACCAGGTGCTGACGACCCGGCGGAAGGGCGTCTACCCGCACCTGGAGCTGTTCGACTCCCGGGACTGGGGACTGATCGTCTACGACGAGGTGCACCTGCTGCCCGCCCCGGTGTTCAAGTTCACCGCCGATCTCCAGGCCCGGCGCCGCCTGGGCCTGACCGCGACCCTGGTACGGGAGGACGGGCGCGAGACGGACGTCTTCTCGCTGATCGGGCCGAAGCGGTTCGACGCGCCCTGGAAGGAGATCGAGGCGCAGGGCTACATCGCCCCGGCGGACTGTGTCGAGGTGCGGGTCAACCTCACGGACTCCGAACGGCTCGCCTACGCGACGGCGGAGACCGAGGAGAAGTACCGCTTCTGCGCCACGACGGGCTCCAAGCAGCGCGTGACCGAGGAACTCGTACGGCGCCACGAGGGGCAGCAGACCCTCGTGATCGGCCAGTACATCGACCAGCTGGACGAGCTCGGTGCCCACATCGGGGCCCCCGTGATCAAGGGCGACACCGGCAACGCGCAGCGCGAGAAACTGTTCGAGGCCTTCCGGCAGGGCGAACTGAGCGTGCTCGTGGTGTCGAAGGTGGCCAACTTCTCCGTCGACCTCCCGGAGGCCACCGTGGCCATCCAGGTGTCGGGCACGTTCGGCTCCCGGCAGGAGGAGGCGCAGCGTCTCGGCCGGGTGCTGCGCCCCAAGGCGGACGGGCACGAGGCGCGCTTCTACTCGGTGGTCGCCCGCGACACCCTCGATCAGGACTTCGCCGCGCACCGGCAGCGGTTCCTCGCGGAGCAGGGCTACGCCTATCGCATCGTGGACTCGATGGAGCTGCTGGCCGGCGACGACGTCTGAGGCCGGTCGGCGCCCGGTCAGTCCGGCTGCGGCTCCGGCTGCTCGGCGCGGGCCGGGCGTCCCTCGTGGTCGCCGAGGACGACGACGTCGAAGGCGGTCCCCACGAAGACCTTCGCGACGCGCAGGGTGTCGCCGACCACGTGCCGCCGGTGACGGCTCGGGCGTCCCGCCGCGTCCGTACCCAGCGCCGTGGCGCCGTGCCCGGGGCGTTGGCCCGGGACCCGGCTGCCGCTGCGAGGTGCGGTGCTCATGCCTCCAGCATGCGGGGGCCGGCCGCTTCGGGAACCGGCCGAAAGTCCCTTCCTCACGCGGGAGGCGCGTCGCGGAAAAGCGTTCGCCGTGCCGGGGAGCGGAGTCTAGAATGCCGCTTCTGCCGCCTCTCCGCTCGCACGGGAGGCTCTCCGGCCGTTCGGAAACCGGTCGGCGCCCCGCCCACGCCCACCGCGTACGCACGTGCCCGCGCACGGCCTGCGGCGTGCGGCCCGAGCCGCCTCCCGGTGCCCGGTCTCCGCACGTCCGCGCCGTCGCGCCGCGCCGCACACCGTCGCGCACAGGCAGCCCGATCGCACCGGAGGAACCGAGCCGTGTCCGCGCACGCCCCGCAGAACGCCGCAGCCACCCCCGCCCCCGCACCGTCCGATCCGCCGGATCCGCTGGCCCGTGAGCGGGGGCACCTGGCGGCGTCCCGGGCCGCGCTGCGGGCGATGCGGGCGGACACCGAGGCGCTGGACATCCGGGACGTCACGGCGAACTGGGTGAACGCCGAGGTGCTGCAGGCGCAGATCCAGGACCGCATCGCCTCCCTCGCGGACCTGGCCGGCACCCCGCTGTTCTTCGGCCGCCTCGACTACGCGCACCCGGACGGCGGCTCGGCGCCCGCCTCGGTCCACGCGGGGCACTCCTTCCACATCGGCCGCCGCCACGTGCACGACGCCGAGGGCGACCCGATGGTCGTGGACTGGCGGGCTCCGGTGTCGCAGCCGTTCTACCGGGCCTCGCGCAAGGACCCGCAGGACGTCGCGCTCCGCCGCCGCTTCGGCTGCACCGGCGGTGAGCTCACCGCCTACGAGGACGAGCACCTCACCGACCCGGACGAGGCGGTGATCTCCGGTTCCGCGGGGGATGTGCCCACCAGTGCGCTGCTGCAGCGGGAGATCGAGAAGCCGCGCGTGGGGCCGATGCGGGACATCGTCGCGACGATCCAGCCGGAGCAGGACGCGATCGTGCGCTCCGGCGTGGAGGGGACGGTGTGCGTGCAGGGAGCACCGGGCACCGGGAAGACGGCCGTCGGCCTGCATCGGGTGGCGTACCTGCTCTACACGCACCGCGAGCGGCTCGCCCGCACCGGGACCCTGGTGGTCGGTCCGAACCGGTCCTTCCTGCACTATATCGAGCAGGTGCTGCCCGCTCTCGGTGAACTCCAGGTCGGTCAGGCGACGGTGGACGCCCTGGTCGAGGCCGTTGCCGGACGCTTCGGGGTGCGGGTGAAGTCCTCCGATTCCGCGGACGCGGCCCGGGTCAAGGGCGATGCCCGGATGGCGCAGGTGTTGCGGCGCGCCGTCCGGGCAGGTGTGACGCCTCCGTCCGAGCCGTGCATGGTGGTGCGCGGGTCGCGGCGCTGGCGCATTCCGGCGCACGAACTCCAGGAGATTGTCGAAGAGTTGCTGTCGCGCGACATCCGCTACGGCGCCGCGCGGGAGGCGCTGCCGCAGCGCATCGCGCACGCCGTGCTGGTGCGCATGGAGCGTGCCGGCGAGGCCCCGGACGACCGGGTGCAGGACGCCGTCGCACGGAACGCCGCGGTCAAGGCAGTGGTGAAGTCCGCCTGGCCCGCGGTCGATCCGGCCAAGCTCGTGCTGCGGCTGCTGTCCGACGCGGAGTTCCTGGCCGCGCACGCCGAGGGGCTGCTGGACGCCGCGGAGCAGAGGGCGGTGCTGTGGGCGAAACCGGCCCGGGGTGTGAAGTCCGCTCCGTGGTCGGCGGCCGACGCCACGCTGGTGGACGAGGCGGCCGACCTGATCTCCCGCACGCCGTCCCTGGGACACGTCGTGCTGGACGAGGCGCAGGACCTCTCCCCCATGCAGTACCGGGCGGTGGGCCGCCGCTGCACCACGGGGTCGGCGACGGTGCTGGGGGACCTCGCGCAGGGCACCACCCCCTGGGCCACGGGCAGTTGGCAGGAGGCCCTCACCCATCTGGGCAAGGACGGTGCGCACCTGGAAGAGCTCACGCAGGGCTTCCGCGTACCGCGCGACGTGATCGCGTACGCCTCCCGCCTGCTGCCCGCCATCGCGCCCGGCCTGACGGAGGCCACGTCCGTGCGGGAATCGCCCGGGGACTTCGCGGTGCGGGCGGTCGCCCCAGCGGAGCTGACGCGCGCCGTGCGGGTGGCCTGCCTCGAGGCGCTGGAGCGGGAGGGGTCGATCGGGTTGATCGCGGCGGACGCCCGGGTGCCGGAACTGGCGGCGGCGCTGCGGGAGGCCGGGCTGCCGTACCTCGCGCCCGGCGAGGAGACCACGGCCCGGTCGCGCCTCACGCTGGTTCCGGGCACGCTCGCGAAGGGCCTGGAGTACGACCACGTGGTCCTGGACGAACCGGCCGCGCTCGTGGCCGGCGAGCCGGACCGGCGCACCGGCCTGCGGCGTCTCTACGTCTGCCTGACGCGCGCCGTTTCGGGACTGACCGTGGTGCACGCCGCGGATCTTCCCCCGGAGCTCACCGGTACCTGACGGTGATGCGCTCGAACCCGAGGGAGCGCAGGAGCTGTTCGAGCATGCGCGTGGTGTTCTCCTCGGCGCGGGAACGCAGCCCGCTCTCCTCGGCCGCCTCGGCGATGTGCCGCACGGCGGCCCGGCGCACCTGCCGCTCGTCGCCCGGGTTGTCGGAGAACCAGTCGCCGTACCGGTCGAGGAGCCCGCGTTCCCGCGACACGACGTGCGAACGGTTCACGTTCAGTGCGGGCTTTTCCAAGTGGGCGTGCGGGAGGGTCAGTGTCGCCTCGGTGCGGGCGTCGTCGACCTTCACCGCCTTCCGCTTCAGGTCGCCCAGGTCGACGTAGGCACCGACGCTCCCGTCGCCCACGAACAGGACGCGCTCACCGAGCAGGGCATCGGGCAGGTACGCCGCGTCCTTGTCGATGTCGACCACGACCTGGAAGTTGCCCGAGGCCGCCTCGTAGCGGCTCATGTTGCGGATGGAGGTGAGCAGCGTCGGACCGGTGCGGTCCTCGGTGTCGGTCGCGAGGGGGTTCGACAGCCCCGGTAGGAGGTGCAGGCGCCCGGCTGCGGCGAGCAGGGCGGCGAGGACCACGAGAGCGAGGGGTGCCGAGATCCACCACGGGAGTCGTACGGCCCGCACGGTTCACCTCCGGTAGGGAGTCGGGGGAGCGCGGTTGACGGCCCGCCTTCACTGCTTCCCCGCCGGAGGGAACCTGAACTCCCCTGCCGCCGGACGTGTTTCGGAACTCGGCGACGGACGGGAGCAGCGCCGGGGCGGCGGGCCGCCGGGACCGCCGCCGGGCGGAGGACGGCGCACGGGCCCGCACCGCGCGGCACACTGTGGACATGCCTTCCCCGATCCCGTACCGGCCGGAGCCGCACCGGGCGCCCGCACCCGATCGGAACGCGCTGCTCGCCCGCTGGGAAGCACTGCTGGTGCGCGGTCGCGGCGGCGCAGCGGAACCGGACCCGCTGCCCTTCGGGCGAGCGCTCCTGGAGCGCTGGGACGAGCCGCAGCGGCACTACCACACGCTGCGCCACCTCACCGCCGTGCTGGACCGGGTGGACGAGCTGTCGGCTCACGCCGAGGACGCGGACGCGGTGCGGCTCGCCGCCTGGTTCCACGACGCCGTGTACCGGCCGGACCGCAACGAGAACGAGGAGCGCAGCGCGCAACTCGCCGAGCGGGCCCTGCCGGAGGCGGGCGTCCCGGACCGGACGACGGCGGAGGCCGCCCGACTGGTGCGGCTGACCGCCTCCCACGCCCCCGGCGAGGGGGACGCGAACGGGGAGACGCTGTGCGACGCCGACCTGGCGGTGCTGGGCGGCTCGCCGGAGGAGTACGCCCACTACGCGGCCTCGGTGCGCCGGGAGTACGGGTTCGTCCCGGACCCGGCCTTCCGCGAAGGGCGCGCCGCCGTGCTGCGTGGGCTGCTCGACATGCCCGCGCTGTTCCGCACCCCGCGCGGCCGCGCGCGCTGGGAGCGTGCGGCACGGCGCAACATGCGCGGCGAACTGGACCTTCTGAGCGTAGGGCCCCGGTAGCGTTCGCGGCCCCGGCAGGGTCTGCCGGCACATGTCCCGCCGGACCCGCACCGCCTCACATGCGGACATTCCTCCTTATAGTGTGACGCGTGTATCTCACGCGGTCCTGGCAGCGTCGGGGTCCGGCAGCAGTCGATGTGCCGTGGCTCCTCCTCAGCCTGCTGGTGACCTCCGCCGTGGCAGCGGCGGATGCGCTGCTGCCACCGGAGCCGGTGCTCTCCGGCCTGCTGGTCGTCGGCCCGGCGGTCGCCTGCGCCCGCCTCGACATCCGGCGGACCTCCCTGGTCTGCGGCTACGCGCTGCTGCTCGCCCTCGGCCTGGGCTTCCTGAACGACCGCATCGGCAGCGTCGACCACATGCTGCGGCTGGCCGTGCTCCTCATCGGTTCCGGCCTGACGCTCTTCCTCGCGCACAGCCGGACCATCCGCGAGGAGTCCCTGGCCACCGTTGCCCGCATGGCCCAGCACGCGATCCTGCAGCCCTTCTCCGCCCGCGTCGGCGGTGTGGACATCGCGATCAGGTACCGGTCGGCGGATCGGGACGCGCTGGTGGGCGGAGACCTGTTCGACGTGGCGAACACCGCCTACGGCGTCCGGGTCCTCATCGGCGACGCCCGCGGAAAAGGCCTGTCGTCCACCGTCACCGCCGCCGCGGCCCTGCGGGCCTTCCGCAACGCCGCGTACACCGAGCCGACGGCGGCAGCGGTGACCGGCAGCGTGGCCGCGGCCCTCACCGGCAGGCTCCCGGGCGAGGACTTCGTCACCGCGGCGGTCGCGGAGTTCACCCACGACCGTGCCACCGTCGTCAACCACGGACACCACGCACCGGTGCTGCTCGGGCAGCGGCAGCCGGAGTTCCTCCTGCCGCCCGACACCGTACCCCCGCTCGGCCTGGGGCTGGACGGCGACCCGGAACCGCGCCGGCTGCGGCTGGCACCGGGTGAGGCGGTCCTGCTGTACACCGACGGGCTGGCCGAGGCGCGCGACGACGCGGGGGAGATGTTCGACGTCCTCGCCGGCTGCGGGAAGGTCCCGCCGGACACGGCGCCGGACCGGGCGCTGGACCTGCTCCTCCAGCAGCTGGACGCCCACACGGGCGGCGAGCGGGACGACGACGTCGCCCTCGTGCTGTGCCGGCCCGTACTGGAGGAGCCGCCGGAGGACCCCGCCACCGGCCCCCGCGCGGCCGGGGAGCGGTGACCGGGCCCGACCGCTCCGCACTGCGGAGCCCCGCCCCCCGTGCGCACCATGGAGCCATGGAACTCATCGACGCGTTCGACACCGCCTACGCCGACTGGGACCGGCTGGTGCACCGCATCGGCGCGGGGCAGTGGCACGCACCGACCCCCTGCGCCGACTGGAGCGTCCGTGACCTGGTCAACCATCTCACCGCGGAGCACCTGTGGGCGCCGGAGCTGCTGGGCGGAGCCACCCTCGACGAGGTCGGCGACCGCTTCGAGGGGGACGTGCTCGGCGACCGGCCGGTGACCGCCTGGGAGGCGGCGGGTGTGGCCTCCCGGGAGGCGTTCCACCGCCCCGGAGCACTCGACGGCCGGGTCCACGTCACGGGCGGCCGGGAATCGGCCGCGTCGTACGCCTGGCAGATGACGAGCGACCTGGCGGTCCACGGCTGGGACCTCGCCCGCGGCATCGGCGACACCTCGCGCATGCCCGACGAGCTGGCGACCGAGCTGCTGGAGCGGGTGCGGCCCGTCGTGGGGGCGCAGGGCATCCCGGGCATCTTCGCGCCTCCCGTGGCGGTCGCCGACACGGCCTCCCCGCAGGATCGGCTGGTGGCCCTGCTGGGCCGCACGCCCTGACCCTGCCCCGTCCGTCCCCGGGCCGTCGCGGGTCCCGTCCGCTGCCGGGCGGGGAAACCACCGGCCGCGGCGACCACCGCGTGGCGCTGGACACACCGGGAATGGCACTGCCCCGACCCGTGGTTGGCATCTGACATGCCCGACGACGCACCCGCTTCCCGCACCGCCCGCATGCCGCCCGCCGTCCTCGTCCTCGGGCTCTCCGTCTTCGCCCTCGGCACCTCGGAGTTCATGCTCTCCGGGCTCCTCGAACCGCTCGCCCGGGACATGGACGTCTCCATCCCGCAGGCCGGGCTGCTCGTGTCGGCCTTCGCCGTCGGCATGGTGGTCGGCGCCCCGCTGCTCGCCGCGGCCACGCTGCGGCTGCCGCGTCGCACGACGCTGATCGCCCTGCTCGCCGTCTTCGGGCTCGGCCAGGTCGCGGGCGCGCTGGCGCCCTCCTACGACGTGCTGTTCGCCTCGCGGGTGGTGAGCGCGCTGGCCTGCGCGGGTTTCTGGGCGGTCGGTGCCGCCGTCGCGATGTCCCTGGTCCCCGTGCACGCCCGGGCCCGTGCCATGGCGGTGATGGTCGGCGGCATCAGCGTGGCGAACATCGTCGGCGTCCCGGCCGGCGCCTTCCTGGGGCAGAGCGCCGGATGGCGGTCGGCGTTCTGGGCGGTCGCCGCGTTGTCGGCCGTCGGCCTGGTCGGCGTGGTGACGACGGTGCCGCGCACCGAGCCGCCCACCGGAGACGAGACGCCTCGCCTCCGCCGCGAGCTGCGGATCTACCGCGACCGGCAGGTGTGGATCACTCTCACCACCATCGCGCTGACCGCTGCGGCCGGCTTCGCCGTCTTCTCCTACCTCTCGCCCCTGCTGACGCGCACGGCGGGACTCGAGGAGAGGTGGGTCCCCTGGGTGCTGGCGCTGTTCGGCCTCGGTGCGCTGCTCGGCACCTGGCTCGGCGGCCGCCTCGCCGACACCCACCTGTTCGGCACGATGTACGCGGGCATGTCCGCCGCCACGGTCGTCCTGGGGGTGCTCGCCCTGGTGGCGCACAGCCCGTCGGCGGCGGTCGCCCTGGCCTTCCTGCTGGGCCTGGCGGTCTTCACCGCCGCACCGGCGCTCAACGCCCGCATGTTCGAGGTCGCGGACGCCGCCCCCACACTGGCCGGCGCCACCACCACGGCCTCCTTCAACATCGGCAACACGCTGGGCCCCTGGCTGGGCGGCCTGGTCATCGGCGCAGGCTGGGGCTTCACCGCAGTGGCGTGGACGGGGGCGGCGCTGGCGGCCGGCGCCCTGCTCGCCGCGGTGACGGCCGCCCGGGTGAGCCGCCGTCCAGCGGCAGCCGGCGGCACCGGTGCCGCACGGTACGGGTCCGGCGCGTCCGCGGACCGTGAGGCGGCGGATGTCACCTCCCGCTGAACCGGGGCACCGCCCGCACCGCCGCGGCCGCGGCGGTGTCAGGCCGGGCCCGCCCGGCGTGCGCGACGCAGGCCGGCTCCCTTCAGGCGGGTGAGCAGCTCCTTGCTCCCGACCTCCACCGCGCCGAGCCGCACGGCCGCCGCGTACCGCTCGGCCGGCACGTCGTAGTGGTCCCTGTCGAAAGCGCGCCGGGGGCAGCCGATGGCGGCGGCGAACTCGTGGAGTTCCTCGTAGTCGACGTCGCTCACCAGGTGGGACCACATGCGGCCGTGTCCCGGCCATACGGGCGGGTCGATGTAGACCGTCACGGACGTCGGCCCAGCGATCCCACCCGGGCGACGGCGGTGGACGTCTTGCCGCAGACCCAGTGGGGGCTTTCGCCGAGCGGGGGTTCCACTTCGAGCGCGTGCAGGTCGGAGCCGCCGCACACCGGGCACAGCGGCCAGCGGCCGTAGCGGTCCAGCAGGGCGTCCTGGACGTCCTGCGCGACCAGTCCGTCCACGAAAGCGATGCCTTCCGGCCACTGCTCCACCCACCAGCGGCGGTGCGCCACCGCGTCCTCGACCAGCGAGACGACGTCCGCGTGAGCGACGTCCCCGGCCGTCAGGTCGGCGAGGACGAGCGCACGCGCGGCGTGCAGAGCCTGTTCGAGGGATTGCGCCTGTGGCGGTTGCTGCTGTGGTCCGTCCATGTCCATGCCTCCGATGAGACCAAAGGTTCCCCTTCCGTGTCGGCCCGAACCGAGCGGTGCCCGCCCTCTTGACCCGCAACCGCGATGAAAATACCTTTCTTCTGTGACGCACATCGTGAAGGAAAGTTTCTCCGAGGTGAGGGGCGGCAGACCGGGCGCCGGGCAGCCCCCCGGCCCCCCGGGTCCGGGCGCACTCGCGGCGAAGGTGCGGACCATGGCGCCCTCCATGACCCGTTCCATGCAGCGTGTCGCCGAGACGGTCGCGCACGACCCCGCCGGATGCTCCCGGCTGACCGTCACCGGCCTCGCCGAACGCACCGGCACCAGCGAGGCGACCGTCGTCCGCACCTCCCGGCTGCTGGGCTACCCGGGGTACCGCGACCTGCGGCTGGCGCTCGCGGGCCTCGCGGCCCAGCAGGAGTCCGGCGCCGCACCCGCGGTGACGGCCGACATAGCCGTCGACGACCCGATCGCGGACGTCGTCACGAAGCTGGCGCACGACGAGCAGCAGACCCTCGCCGACACCGCGGCCGGACTGGACACCGGCCAGGTCGAGGCGGCCGTGGGGGCACTGGCCGCCGCCCGCCGCGTCGACATCTACGGCTGCGGCGCCTCCTCACTGGTCGGCCAGGACCTCGCCCAGAAGCTGCTGCGCATCGGCAAGGTGGCGCACGCCCACGCCGACCCGCACCTGGCGGTGACCAACGCCGTGCAACTGCGTGCGGGAGACGTCGCACTGGCCATCACGCACTCGGGCCGCACGGTCGACGTGATCGAGCCGCTGCGGGTCGCCTTCGACCACGGCGCCACCACCGTCGCCCTCACCGGCCGCCCCGACGGGGAGGTCGCCCAGTACGCCGACCACGTGCTGACCACGTCCACGGCCCGCGAGAGCGAGCTGCGACCGGCGGCGATGTCCAGCCGCACCAGCCAGCTGCTCGTCGTCGACATCCTCTTCATCGGTGTCGCCCAGCACACGTACGAGACAGCCGCACCCGCGCTGTCCGCCTCGTACGAGGCCCTCGCGCACCGCCACACCCCCCACCACCGCTGACCTCGCGTCCGCACCGGAACGGAAAGAGCCGCACGCACGCCATGACCTCCACCGCCGACCCGTCGCACGACGGCACCTCCCGCGGTTCCCGCCAAGTGCTGGCCGCCCAGATGGAAACCCTGACCACCGAGGCGTTCCGCAGCGAACTGGCCGAGATCGACCGGCTCCCCACCGGGGAGATCGCCCGGCTGATGAACGCCGAGGACGCCGGAGTCCCCGCGGCCGTCGCCGACCGGCTCCCGGCGATCGCCGCCGCCATCGACGCCGTCGCGGAACGGATGGCGCGCGGCGGACGGCTCGTCTACGCGGGCGCCGGAACCGCGGGCCGCGTCGGCGTGGTGGACGCCAGCGAGTGCCCGCCGACCTTCAACACCACGCCGGACCAGGTCGTCGGCCTGATCGCGGGCGGCCCCTCCGCCCTGGTCACCTCCGTGGAGGGGGCCGAGGACGACAAGGAGCTCGCGGCGAGCGACCTGGACGCGCTCGCCCTCGGGCCCGACGACTCGGTCGTCGGCGTCTCGGCCTCGGGCCGCACGCCGTACGCGGTGGGCGCCGTCGAGCACGCCCGCGGGCTGGGGGCACTCACCGTCGGTCTGGCCTGCAACGCCGGTTCCGCGCTCGCCGCCGCCGCCGACCATCCCATCGAGGTGGTCGTCGGCCCCGAACTGCTGACCGGCTCGACCCGGCTCAAGGCCGGCACCGCGCAGAAGCTGGTGCTGAACATGCTCTCGACCATCACCATGATCCGTCTCGGCAAGACCTACGGGAACCTCATGGTGGACGTGCGGGCCTCCAACGAGAAGCTGCGCGCCCGCTCGCGCCGCATCGTCCGGCTGGCGACCGGCGCCGACGACGAGCGGATCACCGAAGCGCTCGCCGCCACCGACGGCGAGGTGAAGAACGCGATCCTCACGCTTCTCGGCGACGTCGACGCGGCGACGGCGCAGCGGCTGCTCACGGCCTCGGGCGGCCACCTGAGGGCTGCGCTGGAGGCCGCGCGCGAGTGATCAGGGCGGCCCGGAAGCCTCCGGCTCCTGCGGCTCCTGCGGCTCCTCGCCGGCCGGTTCCCGTGCCAGCTCGGCGTTGAACTCCAGGCCGAGCAGCACGGCGATGTTGGTGATCCAGAGCCAGACGAGGAAGACGACGATGCCCGCGAGGCTGCCGTAGGTCTCGTTGTAGCTGCCGAAGTGCGCGACATAGACGGCGAAGAGCGCCGACGCGGCGATCCCGATGAGCACCGCCAGCAGCGCCCCCGGCAGCACCTGGCGGAACGGCCGGGCCACATCGGGCGCCACCCGGTACAGCAGGGCGATGACCAGGCCGACCAGCAGCACCGCCACCGGCCACTTCGCGATGTTCCACGCCGTCACGGCCGTGTCGCCCAGGCCCAGGGCGCCGCCGACCGTCCTCGCGACGCCGCCGCTGACCACGACGGCCACGGCGACGAGGGTGAGCAGGGTGAGCACCGCGACCGTGGTGAGGAAGCGGACGGGAAGCACCTTCCACAGCGGGCGGCTCTCCCGGACGTCGTGGACCGCGTTTCCGGCCCGCATGAACGCCGCGACGTACCCGGAGGCGGACCAGAGGGCGATCAGCACGCCGAGCGCCAGGGCGAGACCCGCCCCGCCCGCCCCGCCCTCGATCTGCTCCAGCATGCTGGTGAGCACGGACTTCACCGGGCCCGGCGCCAGCCCTCCGAGCTCGTCGATCACCGACCGGACGGCCGACGTGCCCAGCAGGCCGAGGATCGACACGACCGCGATGAGGGCGGGGACGACGGCGAGGACGCCGTAGTACGTCAGCGCCGCGGCGAGGTCGGTGAGGCCGTCCTCCCGGAACTCGCGGCCGGTGCGGCGCAGCACGGCCCGCCAGGAGCGCCACCGGGGTGCCGTGCCGCTTCCCGACCGGTTCAGGGACGGGTCGGGGCGCCGGCTCTCCGGGCCCTCCCGACCGGGTTCCGTCGCATGCGCCATGGGTCTCCACTCCTCCCCCCCCCCGCGCCCTCGTGCCGGGGCGCCGCGGGCTGCCGGGACCGACAGTCCGCGGGTAGCCACCGGCCCGAGGGGCTAACGGAGGATTCGGCGTCCGGCGCGGCGCCGTCAGCGGCGCTGCGCGACCTCCTCGGCCGCGCCGGAGGTGCCGCGCGCGTCCGGGACACCGGACGGCTCCCAGCACCGGACGCCCTCGAGGCCGGTGA
Source organism: Streptomyces callyspongiae (assembly GCF_047200695.1). NCBI lineage: Bacteria > Bacillati > Actinomycetota > Actinomycetes > Kitasatosporales > Streptomycetaceae > Streptomyces > Streptomyces callyspongiae. The sequence goes on along the minus strand of NZ_JBJZOM010000015.1, from coordinate 111,513 downwards.
GCCGGTCCCGGGTGAACACCGGGTCGAGGCCGTCGCGGCGCTGCCGGACGTAGTCGTCGAGCAGGCGGAAGGCGACGATCGACAACGGCAGGATCGCCAGCAGGTTGACCAGGGCCATGGCGCCCATGGCGACGTCGGCCAGGCTCCAGACGACGCCGACCGAGCCCATCGCGCCGAGCACGGTGGCGGCCAGGATGATCACGCGGTATCCCTGCATCACCGGCTTGCTGTCCGTGACGAAGCGGATGTTCGACTCGCCGTAGTAGTAGTTTCCGATCATCGAACTGAAGGCCAGCAGGAAGACCACGACCGCGAGCACGTGGCCCGCCCAGCCGCCGAGAGCCTGCTCCAGCGCCGTCCGGGTGACGTCCGCGCTGCCGCGCTCGGCGAGCGAGGGGCTCGTGGAGAGGATGACGAAGGCGGTCATGGAGCAGACGATCAACGTGTCGAAGTAGACGCCGAGGGACTGCACCAGCCCCTGCTTGACCGGGTGGCTCACGTCGGCCGTCGCGGCCGCGTTGGGGGCGGAGCCGAGGCCGGCCTCGTTGGAGAACATGCCGCGCCGCACGCCCTGCATCACGGCCGCGCCGATCGCGCCGCCGGCGGCCTCGCGGAGCCCGAAGGCGCTCTCGACGATGTCGCCGAGGACCCGGGGCACCTCGTTGACGTTCAGGACCAGCACGACGGTCCCCATCAGCAGGTAGAGCACCGCCATGAACGGCACGAGCACCTGAGTGACGTTCGCGATCCGCTTCACGCCGCCGAACACCGTGAGGGCCAGCAGACCGGCCAGTGCGACGCCGACGACGAGGGTGAACGGGGTGGAGCCGCTGCCGCCCGAGGACTCCAGCACGGTGGAGATGGTGTTGGACTGCACCGCGGTGAAGACCCACCCGAAGGTGAGCGTGATGATCACGGCGAACACGATTCCGGCCCAGCGCCTGCCGAGGCCGTGCTGGATGAAGTACGCCGGTCCGCCCCGGAAGGTGTTCTCGTCGTCCCGGTCGTCGTTGCGCACCTTGTAGAGCTGGGCCAGTGTCGACTCCACGAACGCGGTGGCGCCGCCGATCAGCGCCATGACCCACATCCAGAACACCGCTCCCGCGCCGCCGAGGGTGATGGCGGCGGCGACGCCCGCGACGTTGCCCGTGCCGATGCGGGCGGCCGCGGAGAGGGTGAAGGCGCCGAAGGCGGAGACGGACTTCCTGCCCGACGCCGCGTCCGGCGCGGGGTCCTTCAGGACGCGCAGCATCTCGGGGAACAGCCGCAGCTGCACCACTTTCGAGCGGAGGGTGAACCACAGGCCCGCTCCCGCGACCAGCGGGATGAGCAGGTACGTCCAGAAGTGGTCGTTGATCTCGACGATCAACGTGTCCAGGGTGTGCATGGGTCAGGGATTTCCTCGGAGTCGGGGAGTGCTCGGCTCCTCGTGCAGCGTGGTGCGTCCGGGGCCGCGGGAACCGGAATACGGTCCTCCGTTTGAAGCGTTCCGGACGGAACCTAACCCACCGGTCGACGCCCATTCACCTGCGACGCGGTGCGGAATGTCACAGGCATGCGCAAGGGCCCCTCCCCGGCGGGGAGGGGCCCTTGCGAGGCAGGGGCAGCACGCGTCGCGGCGAACACCGCAGCGAACGGTGCGGCCGGGCGGAGCGCCCGATCCTCGGTGGGAGGATCAGAAGCCCATGTCACCGCCCATGCCGCCGGTCGGGTCGGCGGCACCGGCCGCGGCCTTCTCCGGCTTGTCGGCGATCACGGCCTCGGTGGTGAGGAAGAGCGCCGCGATGGAGGCGGCGTTCTGCAGCGCGGAGCGCGTCACCTTGGCCGGGTCGATGATGCCTTCGGCGATCATGTCGACGTAGTCGCCGGTCGCGGCGTTCAGGCCGTTGCCCGGGGTGAGGTTGCGCACCTTCTCCACGATGACGCCGCCCTCGAGGCCGGCGTTCACCGCGATCTGCTTGAGCGGGGCCTCCAGGGCCAGCTTCACGGCCTGCGCACCGGTGGCCTCGTCGCCCTCCAGCTCGAGCTTCTCGAAGGCCGAAGTGGCCTGCAGCAGGGCGACGCCACCGCCGGCGACGATGCCCTCCTCGACGGCCGCCTTGGCGTTGCGCACGGCGTCCTCGATGCGGTGCTTGCGCTCCTTGAGCTCGACCTCGGTGGCCGCGCCGGCCTTGATGACGGCCACGCCGCCGGCCAGCTTCGCGAGACGCTCCTGGAGCTTCTCGCGGTCGTAGTCCGAGTCGGAGTTCTCGATCTCGGCACGGATCTGGTTGACCCGGCCCTGCACCTGCTCGCTGTCACCGGCACCGTCGACGATGGTGGTCTCGTCCTTGGTGATGACGACCTTGCGGGCGCGGCCCAGCAGCTCCAGACCGGCGTTCTCCAGCTTGAGGCCGACCTCCTCGGAGATGACCTGGCCGCCGGTGAGGATGGCGATGTCGCCCAGCATGGCCTTGCGGCGGTCGCCGAAGCCCGGCGCCTTCACGGCCACGGACTTGAAGGTGCCGCGGATCTTGTTCACCACGAGGGTGGACAGGGCCTCGCCCTCGACGTCCTCCGCGATGATCAGCAGCGGCTTGCCCGACTGCATGACCTTCTCCAGCAGCGGAAGGAGGTCCTTCACGTTGCCGATCTTGGAGTTGACGATGAGGATGTACGGGTCCTCGAGCTCCGCCTCCATGCGCTCCATGTCGGTGGCGAAGTAGGCGGAGATGTAGCCCTTGTCGAAGCGCATGCCCTCGGTGAGCTCCAGCTCGAGCCCGAAGGTCTGCGACTCCTCGACGGTGATGACGCCTTCCTTGCCGACCTTGTCCATGGCCTCGGCGATGAGCTCGCCGATCTGGGCGTCGGCGGCCGAGATGGAGGCGGTGGAGGCGATCTGCTCCTTGGTCTCCACGTCCTTGGCCTGCTCCAGCAGCGCCGCGGAGACGGACTCGGTGGCCTTCTCGATGCCGCGCTTCAGCGCCATCGGGTTGGCGCCGGCGGCGACGTTGCGGAGACCTTCCTTGACGAGCGCCTGGGCGAGAACGGTCGCGGTCGTCGTGCCGTCACCGGCGACGTCGTCCGTCTTCTTCGCGACCTCCTTGACCAGCTCCGCACCGATCTTCTCGTACTCGCCCTCGAGTTCGATCTCCTTGGCGATGGAGACACCGTCGTTGGTGATGGTGGGGGCGCCCCACTTCTTCTCCAGCACGACGTTGCGGCCCTTGGGGCCGAGCGTGACCTTGACGGCGTCGGCGAGCTGGTTCATCCCGCGCTCGAGGCCGCGCCGCGCCTCCTCGTCGAACGCGATGATCTTGGCCATGGAAGTGGTCCTCCCGGACTGGGGTGGGCATCGAAGGACCGCGCTGGCGCCCGCGACGGACGGTCTGCGAGCCTGACGGTTCCCTGCACCGTCCGGCCTGCGGACCTCACCGACCCGGTCCTGCTGTCACTCTCACCTTCAGAGTGCTAACGCCAATGATTAGCACTCGACCCCTTCGAGTGCAAGCGCCTTCGGCCACGGACCCTGCGCGGAACTCCGCGCGCACCGGCACCACCACGACGCGGGCGAGGGCCCGCACCCCGATGGGATGCGGGCCCTCGCCCCGGATACGTCGGTACCGGTCGGCGCTTCAGCCGGTCACGCGGACCATGTCCGCCTGCGGCCCCTTCTGACCCTGAGAAATCTCGAACTCGACCCGCTGTCCTTCGTCCAGGGTGCGGTAGCCGTCCATCTGGATCGCGCTGTAGTGGACGAACACGTCCGCACCACCGTCGACCGCGATGAAGCCGTAGCCCTTCTCCGCGTTGAACCACTTGACGGTGCCCTGAGCCATTACTAACTCCCCTATTACTGGCCCTTGCACGAGCCCGCACTTCGCGGACCCGGGTCAGACCTCACCACCGGCGGGCCGGAGGTGTGCGCCGGAACGCGTCGACCGCCGCTGAATGTATCTGCCCGAACGCCGTCCGCAACAGGTCGGAAGAACGAGAATTCTGATACCGGCACTTCCCCACATAGAGGGAGAAGAAGGGGAAAAACCGGACGACAAAAAGGGGCCGGTGCGGCAAAAGCGACATCGATTTCCGGCCCAAAGTGGCGCGTTCACACAGGTACGCGGCACTCACAGAAGGGGAACGGTTTCACTCTACTCCCTCCCGGAACACCGACTGACCCCCTCCAGCGCTCCTGGAGGGGGTCGTCCCGTGCGGCCGGCGGCGCGGAACGGCACCCGCGCCGGCCCCACGGCCCGTCAGCAGCCGCCGGCCACGGCCGGGATGATCGACACGCCGGCACCGTCCGGCGTGGCCGTCTGCAGGCCGTCGACGAAGCGGACGTCGTCGTCGTTCACATAGACGTTGACGAAGCGGCGCAGCTTCCCGGCGTCGTCGAGGACACGGGCCCCGATGCCGGTGTGGTTGCTCTCCAGGTCGGCCAGCACCTCGGCCAGGGTGGCCCCCTCCGCGGGGACCTCGGCCCTGCCGCCGGTGTAGGTGCGCAGGATCGTCGGGATACGGACGTTGACGCTCATGGGTTCACCTTCCATGGGTACGGGAGTGCGGCGGTGGTGACGCGCCGGTTCAGGCGAGGCCGGCCTCGCGGAACGCGTCCAGGCTGGGGCGGATGGTCGCGCGGGGGCGGGCGGCCTCCGCCACGGCGTCGAGCGTCTTCAGCCCGTCGCCGGTGTTGAGCACCACCGTGGTCAGCGACGGGTCCAGCACGCCCTCCGCCAGCAGCTTGCGGGTGACGCCGAGGGTCACGCCGCCGGCGGTCTCGGTGAAGATGCCCTCCGTGCGGGCCAGCTGGGTGATGGCGTCGACGATCTGCCCGTCGTCGACGTCCTCGACGGCGCCGCCGGAGCGCCGCGCGATGTCCAGCACGTACGGGCCGTCCGCGGGGTTGCCGATGGCCAGGGACTTGGCGATCGTGTCCGGTTTCACCGGCCGGACGACGTCGTGTCCCTCCTTGAACGCGCGCGACACCGGCGAGCAGCCCTCGGCCTGGGCGCCGAAGACCCGGTACGGGCGGTCCTCCACGAGGCCGAGCTCGATCAGTTCGCGGAACCCCTTGTCGATTTTCGTCAGCTGCGAGCCGGAGGCGATGGGAACGACGATCTGGTCCGGCAGCCGCCAGCCGAGCTGCTCGGCGATCTCGTAGGCGAGCGTCTTGGACCCCTCGCCGTAGTACGGCCGCAGATTGACGTTGACGAAGCCCCAGCCCTCGCCCAGCGGATCGCCGATGAGCTCGGAGCAGAAACGGTTCACGTCGTCGTAGCTGCCCTCGATGCCCACCAGATCGCCGCCGTAGACGGCGGCCATCACGACCTTGGCCTGTTCCAGGTCATGGGGGATGAACACGCAGGAGCGGAAGCCGCCGCGGGCCGCGGCGGCACCGACCGCGCCGGCCAGGTTGCCGGTCGAGGAGCAGGAGAGCGTGGTGAAGCCGAAGGCCCGAGCCGCCTCGACGGCGATCGCCACCACGCGGTCCTTGAAGGAGTGCGTGGGGTTGCCGGAGTCGTCCTTGACGTGGAGCGACCCGCCGGCGGCGGATACGCCCAGCTCGCGGGCCAGGTTCCCGGCGTCCACGAGCCGGGTGAAGCCGGGATCGGTGTTCGGCCGTCCGGCGACGTCGGCCGGCACCGGCAGCAGCGGCGCGTAGCGCCACATGGTGTCCGGCCCCGCCTCGATCCGCGCGCGGAGGCCCTCGGGGTCGCCGGTCGGGAGGTCGTAGGCGACCTCCAGCGGCCCGAAACACTCCTCGCAGGCGAAGACCGGTCCCAGCGGGTTGCGCGCCCCGCACTCGCGGCAGGACAGAGCTGCGGCGGGACCGAGCGGAGCGGTGGCGGCTGACTTCTCAGGAGCGTGCACAGCCATGAAGGCGAGGCCCTTTCTCCTCATCTTCCTCGCGGCGAATCTCACCACGAGCCGGAATTGGCACCTTCCCGAACCGGGAGCCCCGCCTTTTTCTGCAGGACCGGCCGGAGGGTTGCCGGGGCTTCATCGGGCCGTTCCCTCTGCCCCTCTGGATGAGCGGTGTGAAGTTGTGGACCGGCGGTGGCCGGTTCCGGCGCTACCCCCGGCATGTGCCGGCGGGGCGCGTTGTTCAAGACTGTAACGGACGGACCGCGCTGTACAGCGGAGCGTCCGAACCGCGAGACAGGCGCCCCGCAGCGGGCTGTGGGGGCGCCACGAAGGAGAACCCGACGTGCTGGACGAGGTCCACGACTGGCTGGAACGCCGCTCCTGGTCCGCGGCCGACCGGCCGCGCGAGGACCTGGCGGCCGCGAAGGCGGCCCCGGGGGCACCGAGCGTGAGCGTGGTGCTGCCCGCCCTCGACGAGGAGCGCACGGTCGGCGCCATCGTGTCGGTGATCCGGCGCGACCTCATGGACGGCCCGCTGCCGCTCGTCGACGAGCTGGTCGTGCTCGACTCGGGCTCCACCGACCGTACGGGTGAGGTCGCCGCCGCAGCCGGGGCGAAGGTGGTGCACCGCGACGAGGTGCTGCCGCACGTGCCCGCGGTGCGGGGCAAGGGCGAAGTGCTGTGGCGGTCGCTGCTGGTGACCGGCGGCGACATCGTGTGCTTCGTCGACGCCGACCTGCGGGACTTCTCCTCCCGGTTCGTCTCCGGCATCGTCGGGCCGCTGCTGACGGACCCGGAGCTCCAGCTGGTCAAGGCGATGTACGACCGGCCGCTCGGGGACAGTCCCGTGGGCGGCGGCCGGGTGACCGAGCTCGTGGCCCGGCCCCTGCTGAACCTGCACTGGCCGCGGCTCGCCGGATTCGTGCAGCCGTTGGGCGGGGAGTACGCCGCCCGCCGCGGCCTGCTGGAGCGGCTGCCCTTCCCGGTCGGGTACGGCGTCGAGCTGGGGCTGCTGGTCGACGCGCTCGACACGGTGGGCCTGGACGCCCTCGCCCAGGTCGACGTGGGCGTACGGCGCCACCGCCACCAGGACGGGCTGGCGCTGGGCCGGATGGCCGCCGCGATCCACCACGCGGCGCAGCTCCGGCTCCCCGGCGGGGAGGCCCTGCGGCCCAGCCTCACACAGTTCTCCCGCGGCGAGGACGGTTTCGTGCCGTGCACGCACGCCGTGGAGGCCGGGGAGCGGCCGCCGATGCTCCGGGTGCCCGAGTACGCCGCCCGCCTCCCCCGCCACGGTCGGGACTGAGACCGGCGGGCGGCGGGAGCCCGCGGCGCCGGCCCGCCCGCCGTCCGCACCGCTCCACCCCTCCGGCGCGGATACGTTTCGGTACGGGGCGCGACGGCTAGGCTCCGGCCATGGCCGCTGAGCGTTCCGCCCAGGTACTCGTCGCGTCGAACCGGGGCCCCGTCGCGTACCGCCCCGCCGACGGCCCCGGACACGAACTTCTCGCCTCGCGCGGCGGCGGCGGCCTGGTCTCCGGGCTGAGCGCCGTGGGACCGGAGGCCGGCGCCGTCTGGGTGTGCGCGGCCCTGGGGCCCTCGGACCGGGAGGCGACCCGCCGGGCCGGGCGACGCCTCGACCCCGCCGACACCGGCGGGCAGGCGGTGCGGATGCTCGACATTCCCGCCGAGGTCTTCGACGGCGCCTACAACGGCGTCGCCAACTCCGTCCTGTGGTTCGTCCACCACCTGCTCTACCGGACACCGGTCGAGCCGTCCTTCGACACCGACTTCGACGACCTGTGGGCGGCGTACGAGGCGTACAACGCCGCCTTCGCCGACGCGCTCGCCGAGGAGGCCGCCGAGGGCGCCGCGGTCCTGGTGCAGGACTACCACCTCTCCCTCGTGCCGGCCCTGCTCCGGGCACGCCGCCCGGACCTGAGGATCGGTCACTTCTCGCACACCCCGTGGGCACCGCCGGACTACTACCGGATGCTTCCCGACGACGTCGCCGCGGCCGTGCTGCGCGGCGTCCTCGGCGCCGACCGCGCCGCCTTCCTCACCGACCGGTGGGCCCGCACCTTCGCCGACTGCTGCGCGGACGTGCTGGGTGCGAAGGTGACCGCCGCGGACGACGGCGGGCTGCTCGTCACCCACGGGGACCGCACCACCCGCCTGGGCACCCATCCGCTCGGCGCCGACGGGGACTTCCTGCGGGAGCGAGCCCAGCGCCCCGACGTCACCGAACGGCGCCAGCAGCTGCGGGCCCAGGTCGGCGGCGGCGACCGCAGGATCGTGGTCCGGGTCGACCGCACCGAACTGTCCAAGAACATCGTGCGCGGGCTCCACGCCTTCCGCCGGCTGCTCACCGATCACCCCGAGTGGCAGGGCCGGGTGGTGCACCTGGCCTTCGCCTACCCCTCACGGCAGGACCTGGCGGTGTACCAGGAGTACACCGCGGAGGTGGCCGAGGTCGCCGAGGAGATCAACGCCGACTTCGGCACTCCGGCGTGGACCCCGGTCGTGCTCCATGTGGAGGACGACTTCGCACGGTCCCTGGCCGCCTACCGGATGGCGGACGTCGCCCTGGTCAACCCGATCCGGGACGGCATGAACCTCGTCGCCAAGGAGGTGCCCGTCGTCTCCGACGAGGGCTGCGCGCTCGTCCTCTCCCGCGAAGCGGGTGCCTGCGCCGAACTGGCCGAGGACGCGCTGACGGTCAACCCGTACGACATCCGCGAGACCGCGCAGGCGCTCCACGAGGCGCTGAGCATGCCGCAGGACGAACGGGCCGCCCGCACCGGGCGGCTCGCGGAGGCGGCCACCGCGCTGCCGCCCGCCGCCTGGTTCGTGGCCCAGCTCGACGCGCTCCGTGCCCCCGCGCCGTAGCAGTACCGCACGCCCCGCGCACCTGCCTCATGCGCCGTCGCCGAGTTCGGCGACGACCGCCGCATGGTCGGACGGCCACACCCCGCCGACCGGCCCGTCGCCCGCACGGCGCACCCCGCGGACGTGGCCGAGACCGCCCGGCCCGGGCTCGGCGACATGGATGTAGTCGAGGCGCACGCCGGGGTCGCGCCGCGCCGCGACGTACGGGTTCTGCGCCATCCGGGTCGCGGAAGGCTGCGAGGGGTCCGCCCACTCCCAGGCGTCGATCAGCACCTGGTCCGGGACGGCAGGGCCCGTGCGGTACCCGCCGAGCAGCCGCATCTCGTCGGAGTCCGGGCAGGCGTTGTAGTCGCCGGTCAGCACAGCGGGATGCGCGTGGCCGGCACGGCGTTCCGCCACGAACCGGGCGAGCGCCCGCACCTGCCCGACGCGGACGGCCGACTCGGCGAGGCCGGAGTTCAGGTGCGAGGTGAAGAAGGGCACCGGGGCCCCGGGGGCGTCCAGCAGGGCGTGCAGGCACAGCCGCCCGTCGTCCGTGCCGGCAGCCGTGGGCAGCCGCAGCGTGGCGCTGTCACGGACGGGCCAGCGGCTGAGCACGGCGTTGCCGACGCCCCACGCGTCGGCCTCCGGTTCGTCGAGGCGGCGCCGCCAGCCGCCGGGTGCGTCGGACTCGGCCCGGATGCAGTACAGCCCGAGGTCCTCGGCGAGCCGGTCGGCGAGACTGTCGTCGCCGCGGGTCCAGTTCTCCTGGAGTCCGAGCACGTCGGGCCGCACCTCGCGCAGCACGTCCCGGATCGCGGTGCTCCGTTCGGCCAGCGGGCCGAAACGCCACCAGAGGTTCCACGTCATCACCCGCACACCGGGTGCCTCCCCCGCGGTGCTCCGCCCCATGCTCCGCCACCGGCTGGGACACCTCCTCCGGCGGAACGGGCGGCGCCGGAAGCCCCGTCAGCGGCCGCGGTGCGCGGCCAGGGCGTCGGCCAGGGCGTCCAGCAGCGCGACGACGCCGTACGGGCCGTCGACGACGAGGTCGGCCCGCTCCGCGAGTGCGGTGACCTCGTCGCTGCCGCTGCACACCAGCAGCCCGTGCAGCCCCTCCGCCCGCAGCTCCTCCACCGCGGCGAACGCGGCGAGGTCGCCGAGGTCGTCCCCGGCATACACCACGGTCCCGGCGCCCGCGGCGCGGGCCAGGCCGGTCACGGCCGCGCCCTTGTCGGTGCCCGGCGGACGCAGTTCCAGCACCGCCCGGCCCGGCTCGACGGTGAGTCCGTGCCGCCCGGCCAGGTCCGTCAGGGGGGCGCGCAGCCGCCGGAACGCGACCGACGGCTCCGCGGCGCGGCGGGTGTGGACGGCGACCGCACCGCCCTTGTCCTCCACGTGCACGCCAGGGTCCGCGCCCGCTGCCGCCAGGACGTTCGGCAGCTCCTCCCGTACGGCGGCGACGCCGGGGTGCGGCGGTGGGGAGGTGAGCTCGCCCGTGGCCGCCTCCCAGCGCTCCGCGCCGTACGCCCCCAGCACGACAAGCCCGTCCAGGCCGGTGACGCCGGCGAACCCGCCGTAGCGGACGGCCCGTTCCGCGGGACGTCCGGTCACGACGGCCACGGCGGCGACCTGCGGGGCCAGGCGGGCCAGTGCGGGTACGGCTCCGGGATGCGCCCGTGCCCGGTCGGGGTCGGGCACGATCGGCGCGAGGGTGCCGTCGAAGTCCAGCGCCACCACCGCCCGGGCGGGGTGGGCGAGGAGCCGTCGGAGTCCGGTGCGCCCCGCCGTGGTGGCCGGGACGGGGAGGGCCGGAGGGACGGAAGGAGCACCGCGGTCACTGCCCATGGGGGCGAGCCTACCCAGCCGCGGCGGGCACGAGGGGTCACCGGCGTGCGCGCTGCGCCTCCCGCCGGCGCCGGAGCCGGTTGACGGTGACCGGGTCGTGGGCGAGGGCCCGCGGATCGTCCAGCAGGGCGTTGAGCAACTGGTAGTACCGGGTGGGGGACATGTCGAGGCGCTCCCGCACGGCACGTTCCTTGGCACCGGGCCCCGACCAGGTGCGGCGTTCCAGCGCGAGCACCGCCCGGTCCCGTTCGGACAGGCCGTCCCCGGTGTCCCGCCGGTCCGGATCCCCTTCCTCGCTCATGCGGCAAACCTACTCTGCGCCGGGGTAGGCACGACACGTAAGGTCGACGCCGCCCGGGCGGCCGACTTCCCGACACCCGCCCGTCCACCGCACGCACCGAGGAGCGCCGTCCCATGACTGCCGGAACCGAGCAGCCCCCGTCCCTCACCGAGACCGAGATCGCGACGCAGCCGCACTGCTGGCAGCGGGCGGCCGACGAAGCCGACGGATTCGGGCAGGCGCTGCCGCAGCGCGGAGAGCGGGTGGCAGTGAGCGGCTGCGGAACGTCCTGGTTCATGGCGCAGGCCTACGCGGCGCTCCGCGAGGCGTCCGGGCAGGGGGAGACGGACGCGTTCGCGGCGTCCGAGTTCCCCGCGGCGCGCGCGGAGTCCTACGACCGTGTCGTCGTCATCACCCGTTCCGGGACGACCACCGAGGTGCTGGACCTCCTCGGGGCGCTGCGGAACCGCACCCGCACCGTGGCGCTCACCGCCGACCCCGCCGGCCGGGTCCTCCGGGCGGCCGACCGGGTCGCCGTGCTGGACCACGCGGACGAGGAGTCCGTGGTGCAGACCCGGTTCGCGACGACCGCGCTCGCTTTCCTGCGCGCCGGGCTGGAGCAGCACGGCAGCCTGCCGGTGAAGTCGGTGGCCGAGGCGGCCGCGGATGCCGAGAACGCCGTCGCCGTGCCGCTGCCGGCCGGTGCGGCGGTGGCCGAGCAGTGGACGTTCCTCGGCAGCGGCTGGACGTACGGGCTGGCGCTGGAGGCCGCGCTGAAGATGCGTGAGGCGGCCGGGGCATGGACGGAGGCGTACCCGTCCATGGAGTACCGGCACGGGCCGATCGCGATCGCCGCGCCGCGCCGGGTGGTCTGGCAGTTCGGGGCGCTGCCGGAGGGGCTCGCGGAGGACATCGCGGGCACGGGCGCCGAGTTGGTCGCCGCGTCCCGGGACGCGGAACGGGTGCCGGACCCGATGGCGGACCTGATCCGGGCCCAGCGGCTCGCGGTGGAGGTCGCCCGCGCGCGGGGCTGCGACCCGGACCGGCCGCGGAACCTGACGCGCAGCGTGGTTCTGGACGGCTGAGACCCCGTGCCGCGGGGGCCCGGAGGTCCGGGCCTTCGCAGAAGATCATCGAACTGGACTAGACCTCTACCCGGTCGCGCGGGAGACTGAGGAGGTGAGTCCGTACGTCATCGCCCTCGACGTGGGCGGCACAGGGATGAAGGGCGCCCTTCTCGGCCCGGTCGGCGAGGAGCCGCTGCACGAGGAGCGGCGCGGAACGCCGCGGGATCGAGGCCCGGAGGCCGTCGTCGCGGCCCTGCTGGACTTCGCGTCCGGACTGCGGGACCGGGGCACGGCCCTGCTCGGCGAGGAGCCCGCCGCCGCGGGTGTGGCGGTGCCGGGGATCGTCGACGACGCGTCGGGCACCGCACTGTTCGCCGCCAATCTGGGCTGGCGGGACGTGCCGCTGCGCGCACTGCTCCGGGAGCGCCTGGGCACCGAACGGGTCGCACTGGGGCACGACATGCGGACCGGTGGTCTCGCCGAGGGCCGGCTGGGCGCGGGGGCGGGCCTGGACCGCTTCCTGTTCGTCGCGCTGGGCACCGGCATCGCCGGAGCGCTGTGCGTCGACGGCCGTATCGAGCCCGGGGCCCACGGCGCGGCGGGCGAGATCGGCCACGTCGTACTCCGTCCGGACGGCCCGCCGTGCGGCTGCGGACGGCGCGGCTGCCTGGAGACGCTGGCCTCGGCTGCGGCCGTCGGCCGCGCCTGGGCCGCGGCCTGCCACGATCCGGCAGCGACGGCCGCGGACGCCGCGCGGGCGGTCGCCGCGGGCGATCCGCGGGCGCGCGCCGTGTGGCACGACGCCGTCGCGGCGCTGGCCGACGGCCTCGTCGTCGGCGTCACGCTCCTCGACCCGGGAACGCTGATCGTCGGCGGCGGGCTGGCCGAGGCGGGCGCGACCCTTTTCGACCCGCTGCGCGAGGCACTCGCGGAGCGGGTGACGTTCCAGCACGTTCCCTCGATCGTCCCGGCGGCCCTCGGGGACGCCGCCGGATGCCTGGGCGCGGGACTCCTCGCCCGGGACCTGCTCTCCGCGGAGGTGATCGGCCGATGACGGCGACGACGCAGCGCACCGTACTGACCGGGGCCCGCCTGGTACTTCCGGACGGCGTGGTGCAGGGCGGCCGGGTCGCGGTGGAAGGGGGCGTCATCGTGTCCGCCGGACCGGGCGGCGGGGACGTGCCCGCCGGGGCAGCCGTCACCCACGATCTGCCGGGCCACTGGGTGGTGCCGGGCTTCGTCGACATGCACGTGCACGGCGGGGGCGGCGCCTCGTTCTCCGCCGGCACGCCCGAGGAGGCGCTGCGCGTCGCCGCGCTGCACCGCCGGCACGGCACGACCACCATGGCCGCGTCCACGGTGACGGGGGACCTGGACGACCTGGCACGGCAGGCCGGAGTGCTGAGCGAACTGGTGGAACAGGGCGACCTGGCGGGCATCCACTTCGAGGGGCCCTTCATCGCGCGTGCCCGCTGCGGGGCGCACCAGCCCGCGCTGCTCCGCGATCCCGACCCGGCGGACGTCCGCAAGTTGCTGGAGGCGGCGCGGGGCACGGCCCGGATGGTCACGCTGGCTCCGGAGCTGCCGGGAGGACTGGAGTCGGTGCGCTTCCTGGCGGACCAGGGCGTGGTCGCGGCGGTCGGGCACACGGACGCCACGTACGAGGTGACGCGGCAGGCGATCGACGCGGGCGCGACGGTGGCGACGCACCTGTTCAACGCGATGCCGCAGCTGGGCCACCGCTCCCCCGGCCCGGTGGCGGCGCTGCTCGGCGACGAACGGGTGACGGTGGAGCTGATCGACGACGGCACCCATCTGCACCCGGCCGCCCTGGCGATGGCGTTCCGTGCGGCGGGAGCCGAGCGGGTCGCCTTCGTGACCGACGCCATGGGTGCGGCGGGCATGGGCGACGGCGTCTACCCGCTGGGCCCGCTCCGGGTGGAGGTGCGCGACGGCGTGGCCCGTCTGGTGGACGGCGGCTCGATCGCCGGTTCGACGCTGACACTCGATCAGGCGTTCCGGCGGGCGGTGACGGTGGACGGCCTGGCCGTGCCGGACGTGGTGCGGGCCCTGTCGGCGAACCCCGCCCGGCTGCTGGGGGTGGACGACCGCGCGGGATCGCTGGAGGCGGGGAAGGACGCGGACCTCGTGGTCCTGGACGAGCACTTCGCCGTGGCGGCCGTCATGCGGCGCGGCGGTTGGGTGGTGCCACCGGCCGTGTGACACGCAGGAGGGACGGCCGCCGGGCCGGGCGGCTCACACCTCTGGGCCGACCCGACCCCACGATGGCATGATCATCCCCGCAGTTTTCCTTCTCGTACGACAAGGGACAGCCACGTGAACACTGCGGCAAGGGACGGACACGCGTGATCCTGACGGTAACCCTCAACGCCGCCCTGGACGTCACCTACCGCGTTCCGCGTCTGGAGCCCCACGGCTCCCACCGGGTGCGCGAGGTGCAGGAACGGCCGGGCGGAAAGGGCCTCAACGTCGCCCGCGTCCTCGCGGCGCTCGGCCACGACACGGTGGTCACGGGTTTCACCGGCGGCCGTACCGGCGAGGCCGTCCGCAGACTGCTCGCCGCTGACACCGCGGGGTCGGACCGGCCCGGACACCTCGGCGACGCCCTGCTGCCGGTCGGCGGCAGCACCCGCCGCACCCTCGCCGTCGTCGACGACGCGACCGGCGACACCACACAGCTGAACGAGCCCGGACCGCACATCACCCGCGAGGAGTGGACCGGCTTCCTCACGGGCTGCCGGGAGTTGCTGGCCGGCGCGCGCGGCACCTGCCGCGCCCTCGCCCTGTGCGGCAGCCTGCCGCCCGGCGTCCCGGTGGGCGCCTACGGCACGCTGGTGCGCGAGGCCAGGAACGCGGGCGTGCCGGTCGTACTGGACACCAGCGGGGAGCCGCTGCGGCGAGGGCTGGCCGCCCGGCCGGAACTCGTGAAGCCCAATGTGGCGGAGCTCGCCGGGATCACCGGCACCAACGAGCCGCTGCACGCGGCACGGGAGGCCCGGCGCCGAGGGGCGCAGGAAGTGGTCGCGTCCCTGGGGGCGGAGGGCCTGATCGCGCTCACCGCCGAGGGCACCTGGCGCGCCGCGCCGCCGCGCCCGCTCGCGGGGAATCCGACGGGAGCCGGCGACTCCGCCGTGGCCGGGCTGCTCGCCGGTCTGGTCGAAGGTCTGCCGTGGCCGCAGCGCCTGGCGCGGGCGGTGGCCGTGTCGGCGGCCACGGTCAGCGCCCCCGCCGCCGGCGAGTACGACCCGGCGGTCTACACCGACCTGCTGGAGAAGGTCGTGGTGACCGAGGAGGCCCCGGTGGCCTGAGCCGGGCGGCGGGCCGGCCGTCCGGGGCCGGGTCCGGACGGTCCTACGGCTGCTTCGTCAGCCAGAACTGGTCGAGGAGCACGTCGCACTTGTCTCCCTTCCGGCAGGAGACGGTCACGGTGTTGCGCCCCTTCTTCAGGTTCACGTCGGCGTAGGTGTAGGTCCAGCTCTTCGCCCAGTCGCCCTTGTCGGCATGGGCGAAGTTGTCCATGTTCAGACCGCCGCCGTGGGACTGGCCGTTGACGTCCAGCGAGGTCCGCATCTTCTTGCCAGGGACGCTGTACTGGATGTACATCCGGTACGTGCCGGCCTTCTCCATGTCGAAGGCCCAGGTGGCACTGGAACCTTCGGCGTTCATCCCTGCCACGTAGGCGCCGTTGCGTGCCTTGGCCCCGGGGACCGTGTTCTGCACCTGGGCGTCGCCGCCGAGACGGAACGTCGCGGCGTCCTCCTTGGGAAGGTCGGCCTGCTTCGGCTCCGGCTTCTCCTGGTCGTCCTCTTCCCGCTGCTCGGGCTGCTCCCGGGCATCGGCACTCGCCCCTGCCGTCGGGGTGCCGCCCGACCCGGTGCCGCCCGACCCGGTGGAATCGTCCCCGTTGACGAGCATGGCCGAGCCGATGCCCACGACGACGGCCGCGACCACGGCGACCGCACCGATCAGCAGGCCGTTCCGGTTCCCGCCACCGCGACCGCCTTCCGACGGGCCGGGGGCGCCGGCCTGCCGCGACGCCGCCCTGCCGCCCGGCATCGTCTCCGGCGCCGCGTAGTGGGCGTTGGGGCTCCCGTCCCCGTACCCGCCGTACGGGGCGGCGGGGGGCGGCCCACCCTGCGGCTGCCGCGCTCCGTACTGCCGCTCGCCGACCGCGCGCACCTGGTTGTAGGAACGCCGAGGTACGCCCGGCTGCGGCGTCTGCGCGGACCCGTCGCGCGCGCCGCCCTCCTGGCGGTACAGATAAGCGAACGGGTCGTCGCCCTCCGGCGCGTCCGCTCCCTGGTTCTCGGCGGTCATTCCCTGTCACTCCTTCTGCGTCAGGTATCCGGCCGAGCCTACATCCAGGGGGCGGCCGCCATACCAACGAGGAAGTGATCATCCAGCGGACGGCGCCGCACGAACTCGTGCGATGCGTCACAGACAGGCCGGCGGCCGGGCAGTCGCCGCGCCTCAACCGGCGCGGCGCCGCCCTCCGCCGCGGGACCGCTTCTCCACGTACATGCGCTGGTCCGCGGAGTGCAGTACCTGCTCCACGGACATGCCGCAGGCGGCCCATCCGATACCGAAGCTCGCGCCGACCCGGACGGCGCGCCCGTCGACCCGGATCGGCGGAATGATCGCGTTCCGCAGCCGCACCGCCAGATCCTCCGCCTCCGCGGGGCCCACGCCGTCGGCGAGCACCACGAACTCGTCGCCGCCGAGCCGGGCGACGGTGTCGTTGTCGCGGACACCGCCGGACAACCGCCGGGCCACCTCGACGAGCACGGCGTCTCCGCAGTGGTGCCCGAAGCGGTCGTTGATGGACTTGAAGCCGTCGAGGTCGCAGAAGAGCACGGCGAGGCCCTTCTCGCCCTCGTGCCGGGGCTGGACCGCGTGGGCGTGGTGGGGGTCGCGCCCCCCGTCGAACCCGCCGGCGCCGTTCGGGGCGGGGAGCGGCACGTCGAACGGCGGGTCTGAGGTGGCGCCGGGAGCACCCTGCTCGGCGCCCGGCAGGCCGAACCTGGACACCGGGTTCCGCCGGCCGTGGGTCAGCACGGGGCCGATCCCGTCGCTGCCGCCGGGGTCGGAGCAGAGCCGCCCCCGCAGACGGGCACGAAGCTCGGCACTGTTCGGCAGGCCCGTGAGCGAGTCGTGGCTGGCGCGGTGCGCGAGCTGCAGCTCGTGCCGCTTGCGTTCCTCTATGTCCTCGACGTGCGTGAGGAGGAAGCGGGGGCCGTCCGTCGCGTCGGCGACCACCGAGTTGCGCAGCGAGACCCACACGAAGCTGCCGTCGCGCCGCGCCAGCCGCAGCTCGGCCCGGCCCCCCTCGGCGGAGGTGCGGAGGAGGGTGCCGATGTCCTCGGGATGGACCAGGTCGGAGAAGGAGTACCTGCGCATCGCCGAGGCCGGCCGGTCCAGGAGGCGGCACAACGCGTCGTTCGCGCGCAGCAGCCGGCCGTGCTGGTCTCCGCCCATCTCGGCGACGGCCATGCCGCTCGGCGCGTACTCGAAGGCCTGCCGGAAACTCTCCTCGCTGGCACGCAGCGCCTGCTGGTCGCGCTCCAGGCGGACCAGGGCCCGCTGCATGTTGGCGCGGAGCCGCGCGTTCGACAACGCGATGGCGGCCTGCGTGCTGTACAGCTGCAGGGCCTCCCGCCCCCAGGCGCCGGGCCGGCGGGAGTTGCTCGGCCGGTCCAGCGACATGACGCCGAGGAGCTCGCTTCCGGAGGTGTAGAGCGGCGCGAACAGGCGGTCGTCGGGGTGCCACTGGTCGGGGTGACCGGTCACCTCGACCGGGGAGTGCCACTGCGGCACGTCGTCCTCGTTGAAGACCCACGCCTCCTCGGCGGGGACGAAGCGCAGGTGCCCCCACTGCACGCCCATGGCCAGGCGGCGCTCCCAGGAGGCCCGGGAACCCACCCGGCCCGCCATCACGGTCTCCGCGGCCTCGCTCCCGGCGACCGCGGCCACGACGAGGTCGCCGTCCGGGCGGACGAAGTTCACGGCGCACAGCTCGAATCCGGTGCCCGCGACGGCTCCGTCGGCGATCGCCTGGAGAGTGTCCGCCATGCTTCTGGCGGTGTTCAGGTGCGCCACGGCTTCGTGCAGTGCGCGCAGGCTGGCGAGGCGGACGTAGGGCTCCGACTCGGTCTCCATCGCCTCCCCCTGAGCATCGGCGTGAACGGCGGTTCCGCGGCCGTGATGCGTGGCGTCCGGGTGCGCCTCCTGTGCCCCTGCCTGTGCACGTGCACGTGCAGTACTCCACTGAATCACAGTCAGCACCACCGCCGGTACACAGGGTCAGCATCCGGTCACTGTTGTGACTCATGTCACACATTCGGATCGGGCGGCCCGCCCGCGCCGCGACCACGCTGCGGAAGACCCTGGTCACCGTACAGAACGGAGTGAGTCCATCCGCTTTCAGCCCGCCCCTGGTCCTAGGCCCCGGATGGTCCCCGGGTCCGATGTCCGCCATCGGACGGACCCGATAGCGTCTCCCGACGTGTCCCACGCAGTGCAGCAGCAGACGACCGGAACCGCGATCCCCCATGCTGAGGGGGTGAGCGAGGAGGAATTCAAGGCCGCCATGTCCCGGCTGGCCGCGGGCGTGGTCCTCATCACGGCCCACGACCCGGAGGAGGGCCCGAGCGGCCAGGACGCCGGCATGACCGCGACCGCCTTCCTGTCCGTCTCACTGGACCCCCCGATGGTGATGGTCAGCGTCCGCGACGGCTCCCGCATGGACGAACTCCTGGAACGCCAGCCGCTGTGGGCGGCGTGCCTCCTCACCGAGAACCAGCGCCAGGTCGCCGGACGCTTCGCGATGAAGGGCCGCTTGAGCGACCGGCTGCTCTTCGACGAACTCCCCCACACCCACGGCACGGCCACCGGTGCGCCACTGCTCGACGAGGCGCTCGCCGTCATGGAGTGCCGCACCGAGCAGCGCGTGCCGGCGGGCGACCACAACCTGGTCATCGCGCGGATGCTGACCTCCTCGGTCCGGCACGGCGAAGGAACCGGACCGCTCACCTACTTCCGGGGCCGCTACCGCACGCTGTCCTGACTGTTCCCGACCGCGGTCCGAACGCCTCGAACGGCCCGGACCGCGACCGGAACCCCCTGTCGGTCCGCTCCGGCACAGTGGAGCGCATGACCGCCCCGACGAACCGCCCCGTGCGGCGCCCGCGCCTGCCCGCGTTCGACCACCCCGACCTCGCCCCGTACCACGGCCCCGGCCTCCGCCCCGACGGCGACCACGACACCGAGTCCCTCACCGGCCTCGACCTGGCCGGAGCGGACGCGGCAGGCACCACGTTCCTCGACTGCGCGCTGCGCGCGTGCGACCTCACCGAGACCCGGCTGAAACGCGCCCGGCTCCTCGACACGGCGCTCGACGGGGTCACCGGCGTGGGCACCGACCTGTCCGGGGCCGAGCTCCGGGACGTGGAGATCACCGACGCCCGGCTCGGCGGCCTCCAGCTCCACGGCGCCCGCCTCACCCGGGTCCACGTGCGGGGCGGGAAACTGGACTTCCCGAATCTGCGCCGGGCCCGCCTCGTGGACGTCGTGTTCGAGAACTGCGTGCTGGTCGAACCGGACTTCGCGGGAGCCGAACTGGAACGGGTGTCCTTCCCCAGCAGTTCGCTGCGCCGCGCAGACCTCTCCACCCACGGCATGCGCGACGTCGACCTGCGCGAGACCGCGGAACTCGACCTCGCGGCCGGCGTCGACCGGCTGTCCGGGGCCGTCATCAGCAACGCGCAACTCATGGATCTGGCACCCGCCTTCGCCGCCCGCCTGGGCGTCCGCGTGACGGACTGAGCGCCCGCACCCGGTCGCCCGGGACGTACGGGGACCGCGGCGGCATCGTCCCGGCCCTACGGCACCGGCACCTCGCTGTCGGGCAGCGGCTGCCCCGTCCAGATCGTCTTGCCCGTGGGCGTGTAGCGGCTGCCCCAGCGCCGCGTGAGCTGGTGGATCAGGAACAGCCCCCGGCCGCCCTCGTCGGTGGGGCGGGCGCGCCGCAGGTGCGGATGCGTCTGCGTGGGGTCCGAGACCTCGCATATCAACGTCTCGTCCTTGATCAGACGCACCTGCACCGGGCCACCCGCGTAGCGGATCGCGTTGGTGACCAGTTCGCTGGCGATCAGTTCGGTGGTGAAGACCAGCTCTTCCAGCCCCCAGGCGACGAGCCGGGCGGCGACCGCCTCCCGGGCCTCGCCGACGATGGCCGGGTCGGCCGGGAACTCCCACTCCGCGGTCTGCTCGACCGGCAGCCGCCGCGGCCGGGCCACCAGCAGGCAGGTGTCCGCGTCCGGCGGCTCCGGCACCAGGGCGCCCAGCGCGTTCCGCACCGCGTCCGAGGGCACCTCCTCCGAGCGCACGGCCTCGCCGAGGGCCCGGCACAGCCGGGCCTGCGCCGCGGTGACCGCCGCCATGACGTCGCCGTCCGGCGACCCGGGAAGGTGGGGCGCCGGCAGGTTCGCCGAGTACAGCGCCAGCAGTTCGCCCGGCTCCAGCACCACCTCCACGAGCTCGAAGGGCTCACCGCCCTCGCCCAGCGCCGGGCCGGGCTCGCAGTCCACCAGCCGCGCCTCCCCGTCCGGCGTGACCAGTGCCGGCGGCGGGTGTCCCGCGCTCGCCAGGGAGCAGCGGCCACTGACCGGGTCGAAGGTCGCGTACAGGCAGGTGGAGCCCTTGATGCGCCCCGACGGGCCGGCGGCGGAGGGGTCGTCGGCGGTGAGCCGCAGCACCAGGTCGTCCAGATGGGCCAGCAGTTCGTCCGGGGGAAGATCCAGGTCGGAGAGCGTCTGGACCGCGGTCCGCAGCCTTCCGGTGGCCGCGGTCGCCTCCAGCCCGTGACCGACCGAGTCGCCGACCACGAACGCCACCCGCGCCGAGGACAGCGGGATCACGTCGAACCAGGTGCCGCCGATACCCGCCGTGGTCGCGGCCGCCAGGCACGTCCCCGCGGCCTCCGCGGCGGACACCTCCACCACCGACGGCGGCAGCAGGCTGCGCCGCAGCGCCTCCGCCGTGCGGCGCTCCTGGGTGTAGCGGCGGGCGTTGTCGACGGCGAGAGCGGCCCGGGTGACCACCTCCTCGGCCAGTTCGGCGTCCTTCTCGTCGAAGGGCCTCCGCTCGCCGGTGCGCCACAGGTTCACCGACCCGAGCACCAGACCGCGGGCCTGCAGCGGCACGAACATGTACGAGGAGCCGCCGCGCGGTAGCAGCAGCCGGGCGCGGTCCGGGGCCTCCGCGAACGCCTCCCGCATCTGCGGATAGTCGGGGATGAACGAGGAGTGCTCCCGCAGGTACGCGGCCTCCATGGTGCGCAGCGTGGCCGTCTCGCCCGGCTGGTACAGCTCCTCCGGCCAGTCGCCGTCGACGGACGCGACGCCCATGCGGGTGAACGGCACTCCCCGCCGCACGTCCCCGGGCTCCTCGCCGACGAGGACCACCTCGGTCAGGTCGACGGCGACGAGATCCGCGACGTCCGGCACGAAGAACGCCGAGAGCTCCTCCGCGCACCGGCCGACGTCCAGCGAGGTGCCGATCCGGTCGGCCGCGTCGTTGACCATCGCAAGCCGCCGCTGGTCGCGGAACGTGTCGGTGACGTCCAGGACCATGCTCATGACCCCGGGACCGTGGCCCTCGACGTCGCCGAGCGGCACCGCCATCAGGGACACCACCCGCTCGCTCTCCGGCTCCCCGAGAAACCGTGCCCGGTACGGCTGCGGCGCCACCGCCTCGCCCGTCTCCAGCACCCGGCGGAGCACCTCACTGATCCTGGCGGCGTCCTCCGGCTCCAGCACGTCGTCGGGGGTCACAGCCCCCACGGTCGGCTCCTCGCCCCGGGATCCCGCGCAGGCGTACGACAGGTTCGTGCGCACCACTTTCAGGTCCGCGTCGTGCAGACAGAACCCGACGACGGACTGCGAGAAGAGCGCCTCCACCAATCCCTCGTACCCCTCGGACCGGGGCGCGTCGCGAAGGGATGCGTCCGTGACGATCCGGGCGGCATCGTCCACCAGGCGGGGATGCGAATCCGGGCGGTTCATACGCCATGTCCTGTCTTCGAAGGCGCCACCCGGGCGAGGTGGCGCTCGGCACCCCGTTCCCGCAACCGCACCCCGCCCGCGTCGTCGAGGTGGGGCCGTGGGACGAAATGTCTCACCTCCTACGGTAACGCTGCCCCACACCGGTGGAAACCGGCGAGTAACCGGGTGGCACGCTCGGTGCCCACCGCCGCGGCCGCCGTCCCGCGCCGGTCGGGCCGCCGGCGGCCCTAAACCCGCGGGAAGCGCGCCCCCAGGTCCCACACCACCGGGTTGTCCGCGAGCCCCTCGTGCAGGTCGGTGAGGTCGGCGAGCAGATCGTGCAGGAAGTCGCGGGCCTCCCGGCGCAGCACCGCGTGGCGGAAGGCCAGCGGCCGCTCGTCGGGCGGCGACCAGTCGGCGGCGATGTCGACCCATCCGAAGCGGCGCTCGAAGCGCAGCAGATCGGCGGTCTCGGTGAAATCCAGGTCCGCCCGCTGCGGCCCCGGGGAACGACTGCCCCGCGGGTCGCGGTCGAGCAGCTCGACCACGTCGCACAGCGCCCACGCGAAGTCCAGCACCGGCAGCCATCCCCAACCGGTTCCCAGCTCGCGGTCGGACTCGGTGTCCGCCAGGTAGACGTCCCCGCAGAACAGGTCGTGACGCAGCGCGGCGACATCCGCCGCGCGGTAGTCGGTCTGCGGCGGGTCGGGGAAGCGGTGGGAGAGGGCATAGCCGATGTCGAGCACGCCCCGATGCTGCCACGCGACCGCGGGCGGCAGTCCGGCGGCGGGGACCGGGCGGGCAGCGGGGCCGTCAGGGAGCGGTGCGCAGCGCGATGAGCGCCGTGTCGTCCGAGGTGCGGGGATTGTGCGCAGTGACCAGCTCCTCGCAGAAGTCCGGCAGCGGCACCGCGGACAACGACTCCGCGTGCTCCCGGAGTCGCTCCAAGCTGGTGTCGAGATCCTCGCCGGGACGCTCGATCAGACCGTCCGTGTACAGCAGCACCGTGCTGTCCCGCGCGACGATCTCCGTCGCGCTCTTCCGCGCGGCGTCGGGCGAGACCCCTCCGAGCAGCACCCCGTGCGCCCCCTCCAGGAACCGGGCACCGCCGCCCCGATCGACGACCAGCGGCGGCAGGTGGCCGGCAACCGTGTAGTGCAGGCGCCAGGACCCGTACCCCGCGGGCTCCACGCGGGAGAAGACGCAGGTGGCGGTGGTCTCCTCCGGGCCGAGGCACTGGGCGGCCAGGTCCAGGCGACGGACGATGTCGCCGGGCGGCTCGGTCCGGTCCACCGCCAGGCCCCGCAGCATGTTGCGCATCCGGCTCATGGTCACCGCCGCATCGAGATCATGGCCCGCCACATCGCCGATCACCAGCGTCACCACACCGTCCGGCAACAGGAAGGAGTCGTACCAGTCACCGCCCACCTCCGCGCTCGTGGTGCTCGGACGGTAGCGGGCAGTGATCTGAAGACCCACCACCTGCGGCGGAGTGGTGAGCAGACTGTGCTGCAGCGCATTCGCCACTCTGCGGGCCCGCTGCAGTTCCAGCGCCGTGTGCAGATGGCCGTGCGCGTGCTCGAGGATCTCCCGGATCAGCTCGGTGTCCTCCTGCGAGAACGGGTCCCGCGAACCGCAGACGAGCGCCGACACGACCGCCGCGACGACCCCGTCGACCAGCACCGGCACCAGGACACCGCTGTGCGCCCCGTGCCGGGCGATCCACGGCGCCAGCGAGGGCGACGAAAACCCGGACGGCGGACGCCCCGGCGGGAAGGAGACCCGCGCCGGAACCTGGTCGAGCGCCGCGTGGCTGAACGCACTGTGCGCCTGGGCGTCGACCCGCTCGTGACCCAGCGGCGGCAGCCGGTGCTGCAGACCGTGCCGGGCGGTCGCCGCCACCCGCTGCACCGTCAAGCCCTCGGTGCGGATCCGCTCCGGACTGTCCGGCAGCAGATAGATGCCGCACTGGTCCGCCAGCTCCGGCACGATCACGTGGCTCAGCGCCGCGAACGACTCCACCGCGCTCGACGCGTCACCCACCACGGCGGCCGCGCGCGCCAGCAGGGCGGAACGCCGCTCCTCGCGCCACTCCTCCTCGATGTCCGAACAGCCACCCACCCATTCGACCAGGACGCCGTTCTCCCGCAGCGGCACGGCACTCAACCGGCAGTGGCGGAACGCACCGTCCCGGTACCGCAACCGGTACACGTACTCGAACCGCTCCGGCACCTCGCGCATGGCGGCGCGCCACGCCTCCTCCAGCCCGGCCCGGTCGTCGGGGTGGGCGACATCGAGCCACCCGTCGCCCACCAGCTCCGCGCGCGTCCGCCCGGTCACCTGCTCCCAGCCCGAGACGTCGACGACCCGACCCGACGGGTCCGCGACCATCGTCTTCTGGTCACTGGCGGTCACCAGACGCTGGAACCGCAGCAGCAGACGCCGCTGCTCCTCCACTCTGCCGGTGACCTCCGTGGCCACCACCAGCACACCGCGGGCGCCTCCGGGCGCGACGGACGGTGACAGACTCACCGAGAACAGCCGCTCCTCGGGGCCCGTGCCCCCGAGGTGCAGCATCACGGGCAGGTCCGTGAGGATGCTGGGCTCACCGGTGCGCCGCACCTCGCCCATCCGCTCCAGAACCTCGCCGCCCGCCAGGTCGGGGAACGCGTCGGCGAAGAGATCCCCCGGTGAGGCTTCCCCGAACATCCGCCGGTGCATCGGGTTGGCGTAGGTCAGGCGATGCTCCGCCCCCCACGTCGCCGCCACTGTGAAAGGTGCGGCGTCGAATGCCTGAGCGGGCAGGCCGGGCGGCGGAGCATGAGATCCCACGCCTTCATTGTTCGCCTCCGGAGCCACGACTGCCATACGACCGGGGCAGTCGGAAGACCCCATCCTGGAGGCGCCCACGCCGCGGGCCCGCGCCCCGCCCCCGCGGGCCCGCGCCCCGCCCCCGTGGGGACGCGGCGCGGGCCCGCCGGAGGAGCCGGGCTCGGCAGGCTCAGACGTTCACGCCGAAGTCCTGGGCAATGCCCACCAGGCCGGAGGCGTAGCCCTGGCCGACGGCGCGGAACTTCCACTCCGCTCCGTTCCGGTAGAGCTCGCCGAAGACCATCGCGGTCTCGGTCGCGGCGTCCTCGCTGAGGTCGTAGCGGGCGATCTCCGTGCCGCCGGCCTGGTTCACCACACGGATGAAGGCGTTGCGCACCTGGCCGAAGTTCTGGCTGCGCGATTCGGCGTCGTAGATGGAGACCGGGAAGACGATCTTGTCGATGTCCGCCGGGAGGGCCGCCAGGTTGACGTTGATCTGCTCGTCGTCGCCCTCGCCCTGGCCGGTGAGGTTGTCCCCGGAGTGCACGATGGCCTGGTCGGGGGTGGCGCGGTTGTTGAAGAACACGAAGTGCTGGTCGGAGTGGACCCTGCCGCCCGCGTTCACCGCGATGGCGCTCGCGTCGAGGTCGAAGTCGTTGCCCGTGGTGGTGCGGACGTCCCAGCCGAGGCCCACCGTGACGGCACTGAGGCCCGGTGCCTCCTTGGTGAGCGAGACGTTGCCGCCCTTGGACAGGCTTACAGCCATGGGGATGCCTTTCGTTGTGACTCTTGCGGGTCCGTACCCTTCACCCCATCACAACGCCACCGGGGCGGGAGCAAGTTCCCCCCTCAACTCCCGGAAACGGCGGAGCACGTGACCGCCACCACGGAAAACACCGTGGCAGGGAGCCCCGCGGCGCGGGACCATGGGACACATGTCCGGTCCCTACGTCATCCGCGGCAGCGTAGCGCTGCCCGAATCCGAACTCCGCTGGCGCTTCAGCAGGTCGTCGGGGCCCGGCGGGCAGCACGTGAACACCAGTGACACCAACGTCGAGTTGCGGTTCGACCTGGCGGCGACGGACGCGCTGCCCGAGGTGTGGAAGTCGCGGGCGCTGGAACGGCTCGGGAACCGCCTGGTGGACGGCGTCCTCGTCGTGCGCGCCGCCGAGCACCGCTCGCAGTGGCGGAACCGCGAGACCGCCGCCGTACGGATGGCCTCGTTGCTCGCGGAGGCGACAGCCCCACCGCCCCGGCAGCGGCGCAGAAAGAGGGTGCCGCGCGGCGTCAACGAGCGGCGGCTGCGGGAGAAGAAGCAGCGCAGTCAGGTGAAGCGGGGCCGCTCCGGCAAGGACTGGACCTGACCGGGAAGCCCCTCGACGCCCGAAAGGCCGGCCGGACCGGGACCGTCAGCCGCGCAGGGCATGGCGTCCGCGGCGCCGCGGACGGCCACCGCCGGACTCCTCGTCGTCCACCCCGCCGCCGTCGGCGTCCACGGCCTCCCGCCGCTTCGCACGACGAGCACGCAGGTACTCGACGACGATCGGCACCACCGAGAGCAGCACGATCCCGACAAGAATCGCCTCGACGTGCTCCCGCACCACGGCGACCTGGCCGAGCCCGGCGCCCAGCAGCGTCACGCCCGCGCCCCAGAGCGTGCCACCGATGATGTTGAAGGTGATGAACGAGCGGTAGTTCATCCGGCTGACGCCCGCGACGATCGGTGTGAACGTCCGTACGATGGGCACGAACCGGGCCAGCACCAGCGACTTCGGGCCGTACTTCTCGAAGAAGTCGTGCGCCTTCTCCACGTTCTCCTGCTTGAAGAACCGGGAGTCGGGGCGCTTGAAGAGAGCGGGGCCGACCTTCCGCCCGAAGAGGTAGCCCACCTGGTCGCCGAGCACGGCCGAGATCACGATCAGCGTGCACACCAGCCACAACGGGTAGTGCAGGTACTGGTCGGTGGCGACCAGCAGCCCCGTGGTGAACAGGAGCGAGTCGCCCGGCAGGAAGAAACCGAAGAACAGGCCCGACTCGGCGAAGACAATGACGAGAATGCCGAGCAGCCCGAAGGTCTGGATCAGGTAGTCCGGGTCCAGCCAACTCGGCCCGAGCGCCAGATTCGTCACGGATGCGGCTCCTCGTCGTGCGAAAGGACCAGCCCCTGTCGGCGGGAACTGGTCCTGCGAGAGCCCGTCGACGCCGGACGCCGATACAAGGCGGGCTCAGGATGGGCGTCTGCCTCGTCACTCTACAGGGTGGGCCTCCGGCCCGCCGGAAGCACCGTCCGGGCGGGGACCCGGGCGGCACGTCACCGGAACCGGCCTCCGCCGCCGTGCAACCCTCACCCGCCGCCACGCGTCACCTTGTCGCACAGCCACCGCACCACGACCTCTCCATTCCTCCGGGAGCAGCCGTGACACACGAGTCGACCACGAAGTCGAGCACGCGCCACCGCCTCGGGGTGGGGTTCGGTGCCGTCCTGGTGCTCATCGCGGCCGGGGTCGTCGCGGAAGGGGCCGACGGCCCCGCACCGCGTTCCTCCCCCGGCGCACCACCGCGCGCACCGAGCCCCAGCCCGCTCGCGCAGGCCGACGACCGCCCGGCCCCGCAGGCGAGCAGCGACGGGACCGCGGTGCTGCCGAACCTGGTGGGCCACAGCCTGCGGGCGGCGCGGACCACCGCCAGGGAAGCCGGATTCCTCCTGCTCGACTCCCACGACGCCACATCGGAACACCGGTCGCAGCTGGTCGACCGCAACTGGAAGGTGTGCTCCCAGACCCCGCCCCCGGGAACCCGCTCCACGCTCACCGAGGTCGACTTCGGCACCGTCAGGCAGGGGGAGCACTGCCCCCGTTGAGCGGCCCGTGCCCCGCCGGGCGCCGCACCCGCCCGGGAACGGACTCCTCCGACCGGATGTTCCGTCAGACTGCGAGCATGCTGACCATCGGATCCGTCGTGATGGGCGTCTCCGACGTCCCCCGAGCCACCGCCTTCTGGACGCGGGCGCTGGGATACGTCCCGCGGGAGGAGCCCGAGGACGACTGGGTCGTGCTCGTCCCGGGGGACGACGGAACGGGGACGCAACTGTCCCTCGGGTACAGCGAGACGCCCGTGCAACAGCGTCCCCGCGTCCACCTCGACCTGTACGCGGGCAGCGCCGCCGACCAGGCCGCGGAGGTCGAACGACTGGTCGCGCTCGGCGCCCGGCGCGTCGGCTGGGCCGACTACCCGGAGGACGCGGACTTCGTGGTCCTCGCCGATCCCGACGGCAACCGCTTCTGCGTCATCGCCACCGGCGACGAGCATCGGGCAGGCTGAGGGCCGCCGCAGGGGCGGCCGCACCCCCGAGCGCACGCGGGCGGGCCGGACTCACCCGTCGCGGTGCTGCTCGGGCTCCGCAGGGGCAGCGCCGAGGACGCAGAGTTCGTGCCCCTCCGGGTCGGACAGGCACCTCCACGGAACGTCGCCCTGACCGAGGTCGAGGTCGGTGGCGCCGAGCACCCGCAGCCGGGCCACCTCCGCCGCCTGATCGTCACCGGGGTACGGGAGCAGATCGATGTGGACGCGGTCCGGCACGGTCTTCGCGTCGGACGAGCGAAGGAACTCGAGGTACGGGCCGACACCCTTGGAGGAGCGCAGCAGCGCCCGGTCGTCCGTCGTCTCGTGCACGGTCCAGTCCGTCGCCTCGCCCCAGAACCGGGCCATGGCCCGCGGATCCACGCAGTCGACCACCACCCGGGCGATCGGCCCGGTGTCCCGATAGCCCTCCCGGGGCTCCAGCACGCAGAACTCGTTGCCCTCGGGGTCGGCGAGGACCGTCCACGGCACATCGCCCTGACCCACGTCGGCGGGCGTCGCACCGAGAGCCTTCAGGCGCGCGACCCACTCCTCCTGGTGAGCAGCGGAAGTGGTGGCGAGATCGAGATGCACCCGGTTCTTCGCCGACGACTTGGCTTCCGGGACGATGACGACGTCGATGCAGACCGCGGACGGGTCCGGCCAGACGAAGTCGCCGCCGGGCGCCACATTGGCCACACCCACCCCCTCACTGGACAGACCCCAGTCCAGCGTGTCCGCCCAGAACCGGCCGACCAACGCTTCGTCAACAGCCTTGATGTTCACCTGTACCGGTCGCAGCGCCATGCCGGTGATCCTAGGTATCCGCACGGCAGCGGCGCAGGGCGATTTCGCCGAGCAGGGCTGCTGTCGGGGCATCCGCTGTCGTCAGCCGGAGGCGCCACAGACTCCTGTGGTTTCTCCGCGAGGACGCTCCCTCGGGAGTCCGGCTGCGCGGAGGGCAGGTGGAGGGACACCCACCCGCGAAGACCGAGGACGAGACCGTCGTCGGGGGCGCCCATGAGCGGGTGGATTCCGCGACCGTGCGGACCGTACGCTCACGAATCTCCGGAGCGTAGGCGGACGCACGGGACATGACTCGATTCTTTCAGGGCGGCTGCTGAACGCATGGACGCTGCCCTGGATACCGATGCCGAGGAAGGGCGGGAGAGGAGGACGCCGGCGAAGGCCGGACACCCGGTCGAGCAGCCGCTGATGTCGGATGCCCCTGCGATTCCGCAGCGGACCTCCGAGCTGGAGCCGCCTGTCGGATTCGAACCGACGACCTTCTGTTTACAAGACAGATGCTCTCACCAGCTGAGCTAAGGCGGCGCTGGGCCTCCGGGGGGAGGCGCCCGTGCAGTGTACCTGCCCGCATCCGGTGGACGACCGGGAGTTTCCCCTGTCGCGGAGTACTGACAACCGCAGGGGTCCCGGGTTAACGTCCTGGAAACCTCCTCCGGGAGGACAATCCCCCTTTACTACGGATCGTCCGGCACGTACCTGCCGGTGAAGGAGCGCATACGCATGGCCACGGTCACCTATGACAGCGCCACCCGGATCTACCCCGGTGGCGACAAGCCCGCCGTCGACAAGCTCGACATCGACATCGAGGACGGCGAGTTCCTCGTCCTCGTCGGCCCCTCCGGTTGCGGCAAGTCCACCTCGCTCCGGATGCTCGCCGGCCTGGAGGACGTGAACGAGGGCGCGATCCGCATCGGTGACCGCGACGTCACGCACCTCCCGCCGAAGGATCGGGACATCGCCATGGTGTTCCAGAACTACGCGCTCTACCCGCACATGACCGTGGCCGACAACATGGGCTTCGCCCTGAAGATCGCGGGCGTGCCGAAGTCGGAGATCCGTCAGAAGGTGGAGGACGCAGCGAAGATCCTGGACCTGACCGCCTACCTCGACCGCAAGCCGAAGGCGCTGTCCGGCGGTCAGCGGCAGCGCGTCGCCATGGGTCGCGCGATCGTGCGTGAGCCGCAGGTCTTCCTCATGGACGAGCCGCTCTCGAACCTCGACGCGAAGCTCCGCGTGCAGACCCGTACGCAGATCGCCAGCCTCCAGCGCCGTCTGGGCATCACCACCGTGTACGTCACGCACGACCAGGTCGAGGCGATGACGATGGGCGACCGGGTGGCCGTCCTCAAGGACGGGCTGCTGCAGCAGGTCGATTCCCCGCGGCGTATGTACGACAAGCCGGAGAACCTGTTCGTCGCGGGCTTCATCGGCTCGCCGGCGATGAACCTGGTCGAGGTGCCGGTCATCGACGGCGGCGTGAAGTTCGGCAACAGCGTCGTGCCGGTCGAGCGCGACGCGCTGTCCGCCGCGGTCGACAAGGGCGACACCACCGTGACCGTCGGCTGCCGCCCCGAGCACTTCGACATCGTCAACGGCGAGGGGTCCGGCAGCTCCCTTTCCAAGGAGGAGCACGCCGGTCTGGCCGTCCAGGTCGACGTCGTCGAGGAGTTGGGCGCCGACGGCTACGTCTACGGCAGCGCCGAGTTCGACGGCAAGGAGAAGGAGCTGGTGATCCGCGTCGCCGGCCGCGAGGTGCCCGAGAAGGGCTCCACCATCCACGTCGTGCCGCGGAGCGGCGAGACGCACGTCTTCTCGACGTCGACGGGCGAGCGCCTGAGCGACTGAGCGTTCCGTGAGGGACCGGTGAGCCGGTGACCGCGGGCAGCCAGGGGCCGCACTTCTCCCGGAAGGGGAAGTGCGGCCCTTTTGCGTGGTTTTCCGATGATGGACGTCAACAGAGCGCCACGACTGCGGAGTTTTTCCTCCCTCGACCGAGTGACGGATTGTCCTCGCGCGGTCACCCCTCGCTACGATCGCCCTGTGACACACCACGCAGCGAACAACGCAGCCCGCCGTATCGGCCGCTCCCTGGCGATGGTCCTGCCGGTCGTCCTGGTCCTGTCCGGGACGCTGGCGGTGGCCAGCGTCCCCTGGGCGGCCGGCCCCACCGACTCCCAGGTCCTCACGGCTTCCGCGGGGTCCTCCGCCCGCCAGGAGGCGAAGGCGCCCCAGGACGTCCTCCGCGAGCGCCTGCTCTCCGAACTGCAGCGGGAGGACCCGGGCGTCGCCCTCACCAGCCTGCAGCGCGAGATGCAGCGGCGTCCGTCGCTGGCCGAGCACTGCGCCTCCCTCGCGAAGGCGCTCGGGCGCGCCGCCGTGAAGAAGTACGGCGCGGTGCACCGCGCCCAGGCGTTCGCCCGGCCGGTCTGCGACACCTCCTTCGCGACCGGGGTCGCGCAGCTGCGCTGACGAAGTACTGCTGCGGGGTTGCGGGACGGGCGTGCGTCTGCGGACGCGCGCCCGTCCCGACGCATAGGCTGCGGGCATGACGAGTGACAGGGGTGCCCAGACGTCCGCACGGCAGTCGCCGCCCGCACACCGCCCCACCCAGGCCGTGATCCTGGCCGGGGGCCAGGGGACGCGGCTGCGTCCCTACACCGACGACCGGCCCAAGCCGATGGTCGAGATCCCCGGCACGGGTGCACCGATCCTCCGTCACCAACTGGTCTGGCTCGCCGCAGCGGGCGTCACGGATGCCGTCGTCTCCTGCGGGCACCTGGCGCACGTCGTCGAGGCGTGGCTCCGGGAGGCCGAACTCCCGCTCCGCACCCGTGTCGTGGTCGAGGAGGAACCGCTGGGGCGGGGCGGCGGCCTCAAGTTCGCCGCTTCGGCGCTACCGCGTCAGGAGGAGTCCTGGTACGCGGTCAACGGCGACATCTGGACGCGCTTCCCGCTCCACGACATGGCCGACTTCCACACCGAGCGCGATGCGACCGCAACCCTGGCGCTGGCGCGGCCCCGCATCCCCTGGGGAGCCGTCGAGACCGACGCGTTCGGCAACGTGGTCGACTTCGTGGAGGCGCCCCCGTCGCCCTATCAGGTCAACGCGGGCGTGTACGTGTTCTCCGCCGGGTTCGCTGCCCTGCTCCCGGACCGGGGCGACCACGAGCGCCACACGTTCCCCCGCCTGGCACGCACCCGTTCTTTGGCCGGATTCCCCCTGCCGCAGGGCGCGTACTGGCGGGCGATCGACACCCCGAAGGACCTCATGGACGCCGCGCGGGAGCTGGAGGCGACCGGCTGACGGCGCGGGTTCTGCTGCCTCCGCGGCCCGGTGGCCCGTCACGAGGCGTCTCCTCCGGTGTCCGCGTCCGGGTGCTCTTCGTCTTCGGGATGTGCCGATCGGCTCGCATCGGGTACGCGACGGCGTGCAGTCCACTCACGAAGGCACGAAGGAGGCCCCGTGTCCATGATGAAGAGGCTCAGGACCCTGGTGAGGGGTCACGAGGACAAGGCCGCCAAGGGCATCGACATGGCGGGACGCATGATCGACCGCAGAACCCACGGCAAGTACCGGCGCCACGTCGAAGGGGCCCGGCGGAAGCTCACGAAGGAGCTGACCCGCCGGGAAGGCGGCCGGCCCTCCTCGCCCGGCGATCCCCGCAGATAGGGGCCGAGGGGGCGGACGGCCCCACGGGGACTCGGCGCCCCTCGCAGCGAGCGGCGGCCCGGCACACACACCGTGCCGGGCCGCCGCTCGCTGCGGACGCAGCCGGGTCAGCCGAGCAGGCCGCCCAGCGCGCCGCCGCGCTCGGGTTCGCCGCCGCCGGACGAGCCGTCCGTCGTGCCTCCCGTGCCGCCGGTGCTGTCGTCCCCGGACGGGCCGGTGCTGCTGGTGCCCGAGGAGGAGGGTTCCGCGACGGTCTCCTGCGGCGCGGGAGCCGCCGGCTGCTGGGGAGCCTGCACGGTCTCCTGCTGGCTCGGGGACGAGGTCTCGCCGGATCCGCCCGGCGTGCCGGCGCTGGACGCCGAGGGTTCGGGAGACTTCTCGGCCTCCGGAGCGCTGCTCTCCGTCTCCGACGTCCGCTTCTTCTCCTTCGGCTCGCGGGGCAGCGGCGAGCCGGGCAGGTGGTTGACCGGCGGCTCGCCGGGCTCGGAGACCCGCGGCGCCTCGGAGGAGCGGACCGCACCGCCCAGCAGGGACCCGGCGAGGAGCGCGCTCCCGGCCACCAGCGACGCCAGGACGATGCCGCGCCGCAGCACTCTGCCGCGCAGATCCCACAGTTCCGCCCGCGGGCCCAGCGTGCGCCAGGCCTCGCCGGCCAGTCTGGCGTCCAGCGAGTAGACCGGCGCCCCCGCGATCACGAGCGGGCTCCACGCGGCGAGGAAAAGCATGTCGGGGGCGTCGTAGACGGGCACCGAGCTCCAGGCGACCGTCACCAGCAGAGCGACGGACAGGGCCGCACCCACTCCGGCCGCCAGGCGCTGCCACAGCCCGAAGAGCGTGAGCACGCCGACGATGATCTGGAGGAAGGCGATCGTGAGTCCCGCGCCCACCGGGTGGGAGACGGCGAAGGCGTGCAGTGGCGAGGCGATGCTCCACGGTTCCAGGGACTGCAGCCAGGAGACCATCGATCCGCGGTCGCCGCCGTCGAAGTACACGGGGTCGCTGAGCTTGCCCATGCCGGCGTACACGGAGACGAAGCCGAGGATGAGGCGCAGCGGCAGCAGGACGATGCCGAGGTTCATCCGGCGGCCCGGGTAGAAGGCGTGCCGCACCGGATCGTTCCGGCGGGGCCGGCGCGAGGTCGGGTCTGCGTACTCCGGGAGGACGCGGGTGCCGGTGTCCTCCGGTTGGGGGCCGGTCGGCCCCGAGGGGCCGGTGCCGCCCGGCGGCACGTCGCCCGGGGGTGCGGCGGCGCGCCCGCCGGCGGACGGCGCGACGCGCGGCAGCGGCTGGGTGGTCTCCGACGGCCCGGGCTCGCGCGGACCGACGATCGTGGGCGCGCCGTCGTCGGGACGCGGCAGCGTCCGTGTGCCGGCGCCGGGCCGGTGCGGGACGGGGGCGAGTCCGGTCGGCGGCACCCGCACAGCCTGCAGCAGCCGTGCGGTCCCGGCGTCGCCGGGTGCGGCGCGGCCGCTCCATACCACCGGGGCGCGGCGACGTGCCGTGCCCGGTGCGGTGGCACCGGCGGCGGGCGAGGCGTCGAGTCCCACCGCTGCCCGCGCGGCTCTCAGCCGCGGCGTCTCCACGGCGGAGCTGCGAGGAAGGGGGCCGGGCAGCACCACACGGAAGCTGACGTGGTTGACGACGACCTGGCCGGGGTCGGACGGGACCTTGACCGTACTCAGCACGGGCTCGTCGTCGAGGAACCCGCGCGGGGTTCCTCCGGGAGACGGGCGGGGTGTTCTCGTGTCCACACTCATCTAACCGAGTGACGTACGGAGAAGACACTGCCTTGACCCCGCGGATCTGTCCGCGGTCCGTCAAACGGACAGATCCCCGCACCGAAC
This sequence comes from Streptomyces callyspongiae, assembly GCF_047200695.1. Lineage (NCBI taxonomy): Bacteria > Bacillati > Actinomycetota > Actinomycetes > Kitasatosporales > Streptomycetaceae > Streptomyces > Streptomyces callyspongiae. The sequence continues at coordinate 77,074 of NZ_JBJZOM010000015.1, read as the reverse complement.
GGTCGCATCCCGACCCGCTCGGCCCCGAGCGATCGGACGCGCCGTCAGCGGCGGCGGCGCGCCGCCTCGTACAGCACGACGCCCGCCGCCACGCCGGCGTTCAGGGATTCGGCGCCGCCCGGCATCGGGATGCGGACCCGGAGGTCGCAGGTCTCCCCGACGAGACGGGACAGGCCCTTCCCCTCGGAGCCGACCACGACCACGACCGGGCCGTCGAGCGCGTCGAGGTCGGTGAGGTCGGCGTCCCCGTCGGCGGCGAGACCGACGACGGTGAGCCCGGCTTTCTGGTACCCCTCCAACGCTCGCGTCAGGTTGGTGGCGCGGGCGACCGGGGTCCGGGCGGCCGTGCCGGCGCTCGTCTTCCACGCGCCGGCGGTCATCCCCGCGGCGCGCCGCTCGGGGACGACCACGCCGTGGCCGCCGAAGGCGTTGACCGAGCGGACGACGGCGCCGAGGTTGCGCGGGTCGGTGACCCCGTCCAGAGCGACGATCAGCGGGTCCTCGCCCTCGTCGAAGGCCACCGCGGTGAGGTCGTCGGGGTGCGCGTACTCGTACGGCGGGATCTGGAGGACGACGCCCTGGTGGTTGAGGTTGGACGTCATCCTGTCCAGCTCCGGGCGGGGCGCTTCCATCAGGTGGATGCCGCCGCGTTCGCCCGCGAGGCGGACCGCCTCGCGGACCCGGTCGTCGTTGTCGATGAACTGCTGCACGTAGAGGGTGTTGGCGGGCACGCCCTCGCGCAGCGCCTCGACGACGGAGTTGCGGCCGACGACGAGTTCGGAGCTGCCGCCCTTTCCGCCGCGGCGCGGGCCGCCCTGGCGCCCCTGGGCCTTGCGCGCCTTGGCCTGGGCGGCGCGCTGCTTGGCGTGGCCCTTGCGCATCTCCGCCGGCGGCGTGGGGCCCTTGCCCTCGAGCCCGCGGCGGCGCTGCCCGCCGCTGCCGACCTGCGCGCCCTTCTTGTTGGACGTGCGGCGGTTGCGGCGCGCGCTGTTCCCGGCCATGGGACTACCTCTGTGTTCTGCTCGGTCGTGGCTGCGGTGCGATGTGTGCGGTTCCGGTGCGATTATCCCCGACGGCGTGCGCGGAGCGGACCGGGAGGCGTCAGTCCCGAGCCGCGGCCTCCGCCGCCGGCACGCCGGGGCGGGGGCCGGACCGGCTCGGATCAGGCCCGCGGGCCCAGCTCCCAGCGGGGGCCGGACGGGGTGTCCTCGATGGTGAGACCGGCCCGCCCGAGTTCGTCGCGGAGTGCGTCCGCCGTGGCGAAGTCCTTGCGGGCCCGCGCGGCCTGCCGCTGCTCCAGCACGAGTGCGACGAGCGAGTCGACCACGTCGTGCAGTTCGTCGGCGGCCTTGCCGGCGCCCCCGCCCGCCCACTGCTCGGACATCGGGTCCAGTCCGAGCACGCCGAGCATGGCGCGGAGCTCCGCGACGTGCGCGGTCGTCCTCTCCTTGTCGTCGGCGGACAGCGCCTGGTTGCCGTGCCGGACCGTGGTGTGCACCACGGCGAGGGCCTGCGGGACGCCGAAGTCGTCGTCCATCGCCTCGGCGAAGGCCTCGGGAACGTCCGCGGCCGGAGCGACCTCGCCGACGGTCTCCACCGCGCGGTGGAGGAAGCTCTCGATGCGGCCGAACGCGGTCTCCGCCTCCTGCAGCGACTCCTCGCTGTACTCGATCGTGGAGCGGTAGTGCGGCGATCCCAGGTAGTACCGGAGGACGACGGGGCGCCACCGCTTGACCATCTCGCCGACCAGCACCGAGTTCCCCAGCGACTTGCTCATTTTCTCGCCGCTCATGGTCACCCAGGCGTTGTGCACCCAGTAGCGGGCGAACTCGTCGCCGTAGGCCTCGGACTGCGCGATTTCGTTCTCGTGGTGCGGGAAGACCAGGTCGACACCGCCGCCGTGGATGTCGAACGTGGGGCCGAGGTACTTGTGGACCATCGCGGAGCACTCCAGGTGCCAGCCGGGACGTCCGGGCCCCCACGGCGTGTCCCAGCTGGGCTCGCCGGGCTTGGCCGCCTTCCACATGGCGAAGTCCCGCGGGTCGCGCTTGCCCGTCTCGCCCTCGCCCTCCGGCTGGCGCAGGTTGTCCAACTCCTGGTTGGACAGCTTGAGGTAGCCGGCGTGGGAGCGGACGTCGAAGTAGACGTTGCCGTCGGCGGCGTAGGCGTGGCCGCGGTCGATCAGCGCCTGCATCATCTCGATCATCTCGGGGACGTGCCCGGTGGCGCGGGGCTCGTAGGTGGGCGGCAGGCAGCCGAGCACCTGGTAGCCGTCGTTGAACGCGCGCTCGTTCTCGTAGCCGATCGCCCACCAGGGGCGTCCCTGGTCCTCGGACTTCGTGATGATCTTGTCGTCGATGTCGGTGACGTTCCGGACGAAGGTCACGTCCATGCCGCGGTGGGCGAACCAGCGGCGCATGATGTCGAAGTTGAGCCCGGAACGGATGTGGCCGATGTGCGGCGCCGCCTGGACGGTGGCGCCGCACAGGTAGATCGAGACGCAGCCCGGCCGGAGCGGGACGAAGTCACGGATCTGCCGGGCGCTGGTGTCGTACAGGCGAAGAGTCACGGGGTCAAGACTAGTGGGCGCGCACCACCGCGTGTGCGCGCCCGTGCCCGTGGCCCGGCCGGGCCACTACAGCCGGCCGACCACCTTGCGCGGCGTGACGCGGACGACGACCCGTTCGGCGTCCTGGTGCGCCTGCGGGTTGAACTCGGCGTAGTCCTTCCCGACGTACTTGCGGGCGAGCTCGTCGATCAGCTCCTGGCCGCCCGCGGTGGTCATCGTGGCCGTGCCGCGGATCTCGGCGTAGGTGTACGGGGAGTCGGCGGGGTGCACCAGCACGGTGACCCGCGGGTCGCGCTCGAGGTTGCGGGTCTTGCGCCGGTCGGCGGTGGTGGAGAACAGCAGTTCCTCACCCTCCCGCTTGACCCATACCGGCGACACCTGCGGGCTGCCGTCCGGCTGGACGGTGGCGACGCCGACGAAGACGGGGCCGTCGAGGATGTGCTTGAGCTCGTCGGAGAACACGGCTGTCACGGGTTCCTTCCTGCGGGGACGCTGGGCACCGGAGCCGCCCGCGCGGCACACTCCCGCACGGGCCCTCGGAGAGCGGTTACCGCGCCCGGGGCCCCGCGTAACACCTCACCCGGACGCGGGTTCCCCACCGCGGGGCACCAGCAGGGCCGTGGCGACGGCGGCCAGCCCCTCGGCGCGGCCGGTGAGGCCGAGCCCGTCGGTGGTGGTCCCGGAGACCGAGACGGGGGCTCCGAGCGCCTCCGAGAGCACCTGCTGCGCCTCGTCCCTGCGTTTGCCGATCTTCGGGCGGACCCCGATCACCTGCACGGCCACGTTGCCGATCCGGAAGCCCTCGCCGGTGACGATGCGGGCGGCCTCCGCCAGCAGCGCGACGCCGGAGGCGCCGGCCCACTCGGGCCGTGAGGTGCCGAAGTGCGCCCCGAGGTCGCCGATGCCGGCGGCGGAGAACAGCGCGTCGCAGGAGGCGTGGGCGGCGACGTCGCCGTCCGAGTGCCCGGCGAGCCCGTACTCCTCGCCCTCCCAGAGCAGGCCCGCGCACCACAGCGGGCGCCCCCGCTCGAACCCGTGGACGTCGGTGCCGATCCCCACACGCGGCAACGGGAAGGTCTCAGAAGCCATCGATGGCCCTCCTCCGGGCGAGCACGGCCTCGGCGAGGACGAGGTCGAGCGGGCGTGTGACCTTGAAGCCCTCCTCGTGGCCGGGGACGACGACCACCTCGACGCCGAGGCGCTCGACCATTCCCGCGTCGTCAGTGGCTCCGTCGCCCTCGCGGGCCACGCGTGCGTGGGCCTCGGCCAGTGTCGCGCGGTCGAAGCCCTGCGGGGTCTGCACGGCGCGGAGGCGGGAGCGTTCCGGGGTGCCGACGACGGGTTCGGGGTCGCGGGCGTGGGCCGCGGGCCGGACCTCCTTGACGGTGTCGGACACGGGCAGCGCCGGCACGACGGCGGGGGCGCCGTCCCGCACGGCGGCGGCGACGGCGTCCACGGTGTCCACCGGGACGAGGGGGCGGGCGGCGTCGTGCACGAGCACGGTGGTGACGTCCTCGGGCAGGGCGTCGACACCGAGCCGCACCGAGTCCTGGCGGGTGTCGCCGCCGGCGACCACCACCACCTCCGGCAGGGAGTGGTCGTGCAGGAGGTGGCGGACCTCCTCCACGCCGTCGGAAGGTGCCACCACGACGACGAGGGAGACGGCCCGGGCGCGCGCCATGGCGCGCACGGCGTGCACGAGCATCGGGGTGCCACCGAGTGCGCGGAGGGCTTTCGGCGCCCCGGGGCCGAGGCGGACGCCCCGGCCGGCGGCGGGGATTACCGCGGCGGTCCGGCCGGCGCGGGACGCCGGGTCGGACAGGGCGGAATCGCGTGACATCGATGAGGCGTTCAGGTTTGTGTCCTCAGCAGGAGTGGGTATGGCCAGAACGTGCCGGGGGCGAGACCTCGACCGGACCCTTCCGTGACAGCCGGTCGAGGCGGCCGCAAGGCCCGGCGCCCGGCGCTGCACCGTTGGCAGCTTTCGGGTGAGATGCGTGGGGTGGGCGCCGTCGCCGTGCTCGCGTTGATGGCGGCACGCTCTCACGCCGTGCAGGGGGCGCGACGCACCGACGCCGCAGCGCCCGGGGAACGGCCGACTGTGGTTCGACGTTCCCGAGCACCGCGGCGGGGCGGCTGGGTGGGTGAGCCCGGGGGTGGCGACTCAGGAGGCGAGGACCTCGTCGAGCAGCGCCTCGGCCTTGTCCTCGTTGGTCTTCTCCGCCAGTGCGAGTTCGCTGACGAGAATCTGACGTGCCTTGGCGAGCATCCGCTTCTCGCCGGCGGACAGACCGCGTTCGCGTTCGCGGCGCCACAGGTCGCGCACGACCTCGGCAACCTTGATCACATCGCCGGAGGCGAGCTTCTCGAGGTTCGCCTTGTAGCGGCGGGACCAGTTGGTGGGTTCTTCGGCATAGGGTGCGCGCAGCACCTCGAAGACCTTGTCCAGGCCGTCCGACCCGACGACATCGCGCACACCCACGAACTCCGCATTGTCCGCCGGTACGCGCACCGTCAAGTCGCCCTGCGCGACCTTCAGAACGAGATAGGTCTTGTCCACGCCTTTGATCTGGCGGGTTTCGATGGCCTCGATCAGCGCGGCCCCGTGATGGGGATAGACCACGGTGTCGCCAACCTTGAACGTCATGTGTCAGGTACCCCTTCCGTGGCTATCCAGTCTAACACGGGACCCCTGCGTTCTGAATGGCGTTTCCGCAGGTCAGGCCGCATCTCGGGGCTTGACAATCGACCGGTCGGCATGCTGCGGGGAGGACCCGGGGCGGTGAATTCGCAGGTCGGGACACCTCTGAGGGTGCCACCGAACCCGCCCCTCGGGCGCCGCGCAGGGGTCATTCGCGTACACCAAATGCCCGTTTTGTGAGTTCTTCGGGACTGTTTGTTCGCTCGTTCTCCGGAATTGGCAGGGCGCCGTTCGGCCCACTCGGTGATCAATTCCCACTGCCTTCTCACATTCTTTCCCGAGGATTCCCGCGAGCCCTTCCCGTGCCTCCGTCACGGAGCGGCACCCCCGGGAGGGAACAGCGGACCCCGAGGCCCGCCCCGGGGCTCACACGCCGGACGGAGGGGCGGCTGCTGCCGCCACCCGCGGAGTCGGTAGCCTGTGGGGTCGATCGACCACCGTCCGCGACCGGGCACGCCGTTCGGCCGCCAGAGCTCGTCCTAGGAGTTGCCGCCGCCGTGAGCAGCAGCCTTCGACGCGGCGCCCTCGCCGCTACCGCCCTCGCCGTCTGCACCGCCACGCTCACCGCCTGCGGTGCCGGACACAGCTCCGCGACGCTCCAGGTGAGCGCGGACAACCCCGGGAAGCAGGTCGGGGACATCGAGGTCCGGGCCGTCAACCTCATCACGTCCGAGGACGGAGAGGGCCCGCTCGGCCTCTCGGCCCGGATCTTCAACAACGGCGACAAGGCCGAGAAGGTCGAGGCCGTCAGCATCCGTGGCGTGAGCGGCCGGGTGAAGCTCAGCCCACCCGAGGACGGCAAGGGCCTCGCCGTCCCGGCCGACGGCGTTCTGGCGTTCGGCGGCAAGGGCAACGCCTCGGCCTCCGCCCCCGCCCCGGGGTCCGTGAAGCCCGGCGCCATGCAGCGCGTCACCTTCGTCCTCAGCCGGACCGGCCGCATCACGCTGCGCGCGGCGGTGGTGCCGGCCGACCACGACGGCTACCCGGACTTCGGTCCCAGCACGGTGCCGGCCCCCTCCGGCGTCCCCACCGGGAACCCCTCGCCGCGGCCGAGCGCACCGAGCGGCTCGCCCGCAGCGGGTGAGGACGAGAGCGCCGCGGGCGCTGCCCTCACCGAGGAGTCGCCGACCGCGAGCGCCGAGGACGGCACCGAAGCGGCGCACTGAACCGTCCCGTGCACCGGCACGGGTGAGGGCCCCGGCGGGCGGCGCAGTTCCAGGGATCTGCGTGGCTCCGGGGCCCTCGTACGTACACGGCGACGTACCCGCCGATCACGGCTCGAACTTGTAGCCCAGACCGCGCACCGTGACCAGGTACCGCGGGGCTCCGGGGTCGGGTTCGATCTTCGCGCGCAGCCGCTTGACGTGCACGTCGAGGGTTTTGGTGTCCCCCACGTAGTCCGCACCCCACACCCTGTCGATCAGCTGCATCCGCGTGAGCACGCGCCCCGCGTTCCGCAGCAGCATCTCCAGCAGGTCGAACTCCTTCAGGGGCAGGTCGACCTTCCCGCCGCCGACCGTCACGACGTGACGGTCGACGTCCATGCGCACCGGGCCGGCCTCCAGCGCCGCCGACTCGACCTCCTCGGGCTCGCCGCGGCGCCGGAGCACCGCACGCACCCGTGCCACCAGCTCGCGCGAGGAGAAGGGCTTGGTCACGTAGTCGTCGGCCCCTATCTCCAGCCCGACGACCTTGTCGATCTCACTGTCCTTGGCCGTCACCATGATGACGGGGACGTTGGAACGGCCGCGCAGCTGGCGGCACACCTCCGTACCCGGCAGCCCGGGCAGCATGAGGTCGAGGAGTACCAGGTCGGCGCCGTTGCGCTCGAACTCGTCCAGCCCCTCCGGCCCCGTGGACGCGACCGCGACCTCGAAGCCTTCCTTGCGCAGCATGTACGACAGTGCGTCGCTGAACGATTCCTCGTCCTCGACAACGAGCACTCGGGTCACGGCTGACCTCCGGAGCTTCAGATGTGCTGTTCATGGGTGTCGTTCGAATGGGCCGGGCGGCCGTCCTCGCCGTCGAAGTCGGCCGGGTCGTGCAGGGAGCCACCGGAGGCGTGCCCTGCCCGGTCGTCGCGACCGGAGTCCTTGCGGTTCCGCGCACTGCCCGCTTCGGGGAGCCGCAGAGTGAAGGTGGAGCCCTCCCCCTCGGTGCTCCACACGGTGACCTCACCGCCGTGCGAGGCGGCGACGTGCTTGACGATGGCGAGCCCGAGGCCCGTTCCGCCGGTGTCGCGGGAGCGGGCGGGATCGACCCGGTAGAACCGCTCGAAGATCCGCTCCTTGTCCGCCGCCGAGATGCCGATGCCCTGGTCGGTCACCGCGATGTCGACGAGGTCCCCTCCGGGAGCCGCGATCCGGCGCCCGGCGATGCCGACCCGGGTCCGGGCCGGCGAGTAGTTGACGGCGTTCTCCACGAGATTGCCGAGGGCCGCGGCGAGCTGGCCGCGGTTCCCCCACACGTACAGGTCGTCGAGACCGCCCGAGGCGAGGGTGATCTGCTTGTCGGACGCGGACTGCCGGCAGCGGTCGAGAGCCTCCGCCACCAGTTCCGGGACCGGCACGGGCTCCGCGTCCTCCAGCGGGTCGTCGTTCTGCACGCGGGAGAGGTCGATCAGTTCCTGCACCAGGCTGGTGAGCCTGGTGGCCTCGTTCTGCATCCGGCCGGCGAAGCGTTCCACCGCCTCCGGGTCGTCGGCGGCGTCCATCACGGCCTCGGAGAGCAGCGAGAGCGCGCCGACGGGGGTCTTCAGTTCATGGCTGACGTTCGCCACGAAGTCGCGGCGCACCGCTTCGATGCGGCGGGCGTCGGTGAGGTCCTCGACGAGGAGGAGGACCAGGCGGGAGCCGAGCGGGGCGACGCGGGCGGAGACCGCGAGCGCCTCACCGCCGCGGCCGCCGCCGCGGCGCGGCAGGTCGAGCTCCACCTGCCGGATCTCGCCGTCGCGCCGGGTGTCCCGGGCCATCCGCAGCATTTCGGAGACCGTGAGCCGCCCTCCGCGGACCAGGCCCAGGGCGTAGGCGGCGGAGCTGGCCTTCACCACGCTGTCGCTCTCGTCCAGCACGACCGCCGACGAGCGCAGCACCGACAGCACGTTGTCGACGCCGGACGGCAGCTGCGCGGGGTCGAAGTGCCGCGCGGTACGCGTGGGGCGGGCCTGTTCCCGTTCGCTCCAGCGGAACGCGAGCATCGCGACCACGCCGGTGCACACACCGGCGACCGCAGCCACAGCGGCTACTGCCGCGTTCACGTCCATGGGACCCAGGTTATGCGGCCGAAACGATCCGCCCCCAGCCCTTCGGGGCCGGTCACGCTCACTCGTCCCCCAGAGTTCACCTCCTTGAAGGAGCTGATTCACTTGTGCGGCCGGATCCGGACGCTTTGCGCACTGACCGTGGCAGCGTTGGGGGGCGGGAACGTCGGAGGAACGCGACTCCGCCGACCGCTCACCACCTCACGGGTCACTGCCCGGACACGCCACGCGAGGAAGGACAACCCATGCGGGACGCGTACCACGAGGAGCTGGACTCGATCAGCGACAGCCTGGTCGAGATGGCACGGCTCTCCGGCTCCGCGATCGGGCGGGCCACGACGGCGATGCTCGACGCCGACCTCAAGCTCGCCGAGAGCGTGATCGCCGCCGACGAGAAGGTGGACGACCTCCAGCGGGACCTGGAGACCAAGGCCATCCAGCTCCTGGCCCGCCAGCAGCCGGTCGCCACCGATCTGCGGATCGTCGTGACCTCGCTGCGGATGAGCGCCGACCTGGAGCGTGCCGGCGACCTGGCGCAGCACGTGGCCAAGGTGGCACGGCTGCGCTTCCCGGACTCGCCGGTGCCGCGCGACCTGCAGGCCACCCTGCTGGAGATGGGGCAGCTCGCGCAGCGGCTGATCGCCAAGGCCGCAGAGGTCATCATCACCAAGGACGTCGACGCCGCACTCCAGCTGGAGCACGACGACGACAAGATGGACGACCTGCACCGCACGCTCTTCCAGCACCTGATGGACGACAGGTGGAAGCACGGCATCGAGACCGCCGTCGACGTGACCCTGCTGGGCCGCTACTACGAGCGGTTCGCCGATCATGCGGTGTCGGTCGCCCGTCGCGTGGTCTACCTGGTCACCGGCGACTACGCGGACGAGCTCCCCGAGGACGGATCGGTCCTTCCCGCAGGTCCCGCGCCCGGAACCGACGCCGCGAGTCCCGCGACCGACTCCTGACGGAGGAGCGGCTCAGTCCACGCGGATCAGCGTCTGCTGGCCCGACGCCACGAGCTTCCGCCGCTCCTCCTGGACGGCCAGGACCTCCAGGCGGCAGACGGTCAGCGTGCGTCCGGGGCGCAGCACCGTCCCGATCGCCTCGATGCGGTCGCCGACGGCGGGGGCCAGCAGGTTGATCTTGTACTCGACGGAGAGCACCGAGGTGTCCTCGGGGAAGAGCGTGAAGGCCGCGTAGCCACCCGCGCTGTCGGCGACGGCGCTGGTGGCGCCCGCGTGGAAGTAGCCGTGCTGCTGGGTCACCTCGGGCCTGGCCGGCAGCTCGATGTGGACCCGGCCCGGTCCGATGTGCGTGAGGCGCGCCCCGAGATGGGCCATGAGGCCCTGGTTGTCGAAGCTCTTCCGGATCCGTGCCTGGATCTCGGGGCTCGCCTGCTCGTGCTGCGTCGCGTCTTCCACTGACTCTCCTGGCGGCGTGGCCGTCGCGGGCCGGTCGGGCGGGTGGTGGACGGCAGCAGTACAGCAGGTCCGTGACGCCGTTCCTCCCGCGGGTCCTGCGGGAGGAACGGACGCTCCGATGCCGGGGCGGCGGTCAGCGGCAGGTGGGAGTCCCCTGGTTGTGGAACATCTGCCAGCGGCCCTCTTCCGTCCGCCGCCACAGTGAGGTGCGGTGCGAGCGTCGGCCGTCGATCGACGCGGTGTACTTCAGCATCACCAGGCCGTCGGCCAGCAGTTCGCCGCGCATCCGCTCCACCCGGATGGGCTCGCCGTCGGGGTCGGTGTACGCGGCCACCCGCTCCGCGGTGCCGTCGAACCGGAGCTCGCCTCCCGAGGCGCCGAACTCGTGGAAGTCGGGGGCGAGGAAGTCGCGCAGCCGATCGGGATCGGCACGGCAGGCGGGCGACAGCGTCTCGTGCTCGGCGGCCATCGCCTCGGCCACCTGGGGATCCACCTCATCCGCGCTGTACCTGCGGGGCGTCGTCATGGCGCCCCTGCCTAGCACCCCGCCGAGCGGAACGCACCCGAAATCCGCGCCTGTCGGCCGGTCGGGAGGAGGCACGCCCTCCCGAGCATCCTGCGGCCCGGTACCGGAGGACAGCCCCCTACCCACGGCGAAACCGCCGGTAGGAGGCTCCTTCGCGTCCCGCTACTTCTTCTTCCCCTGGTTCTTGCCGGTGATCTCCGGGACGTGCGTTTCCGCCGGCCCGAGCGCTGCTGAGCGCGGTTCGGCATGCCGTCATTGGTCGTCGTTGGTCACCCGCGAGCACCCTCGCACGGCCCACAGACGGCCCGGCACTGAACCTCGGGTCGCCCAGCCCGCGCTCCTCCGACCTGGCTGGAAGGCCCCAACTTTGGAGACGGAGTAGGTGGAAGCAGGTGATGATCACGACATGACAGCTGAGCCGCTGCTTGTTCTTATAGGACCCGCCGCAACGGGAAAGACCACGCTCGGTCGCGGAGTCGCTGCCGCGCTGGGGTGTTCCTTTGTGGACCTCGACGTCGTCGGCGACTCCTACTATGCCGAGGTGGGTTGGAGTATCGCGCGCGTAGTGGAGCGCGTCGGCATCGTGGGGCGGTTGGCCGCTGAACGAGAGTGGGAGCACGCTAGGGCGCACGCCGTCCAGCGGGTGATCGAAGATCATCCGAGAACAGTGATCGCGCTTGGTGCAGGACACACCAGCTTCACGAACAGGGATCACGCAGCTCGCGCGCGCGTTGCGCTAGGACGTTGTCCTTCCGTCCATATGGTGCTCCCCTCAAGTGACCGCGATGAGGCCTTGGCCGTTCTGCGCAAGCGGGCGATCTCTTCCAAGGGCACCGACTGGACCGTTGACGGGCATGATTTTCTCGCCGAGTGGCTCGACGATCGAGTGAGCCATGCGATGGCTACGCGAACCGTCTACACGGCAGGCGAGACGCCGCAGCAGAGCATCGCGGCGATCACGAGCCTTGTCGAAGGCAGGAAGGGCATATCGGCTCGCGCCGATCTGTGAGGTCGGTGGAGCGGCTTTGGGCAGGAGCTGCCATGGGGCGAGAGATCCGGGGGCCCGTAAGCTTGTCGCGACTCGGGCAGCGCCTAGCCTGACGGCCGGCGTACGCCCTGACGGCCCAGGGACGGCCCAGGCGCACAAGGAAACCCCCTACCGGTGGGAAAACCGCTGGTAGGGGGCTTCTTCGGGACTGGCTACTTCTTCCCCTGGTTCTTCACGGCCTCGATGGCCGCCTTCGCGGCGTCCGGGTCGAGGTAGGTGCCGCCGGGCTTCACCGGGCGGAAGTCGGCGTCCAGCTCGTAGCCGAGCGGGATGCCGGTGGGGATGTTGAGACCGGCGATGTCGCTGTCGGAGATGCCGTCCAGGTGCTTGACCAGGGCGCGCAGCGAGTTGCCGTGGGCGGCGACGAGCACCGTCCGGCCGGCGAGCAGGTCGGGGATGATGCCGTCGTACCAGTAGGGCATCATCCGGCCGACGACGTCCTTGAGGCACTCCGTCCGGGGCCGCAGTTCACCGGGGATGTCGGCGTACCGCGGGTCGCCGCTCTGCGAGAACTCGGCACCGTCGGCGAGCTCCGGCGGCGGGGTGTCGTAGGAGCGGCGCCACAGCATGAACTGCTCCTCGCCGAACTCGGCGAGGGTCTGCGCCTTGTCCTTGCCCTGCAGCGCCCCGTAGTGCCGCTCGTTCAGCCGCCAGCTGCGGTGGACGGGGATCCAGTGCCGGTCGGCTGCTTCCAGGGCGAGGTTGGCCGTGCGGATGGCCCGCTTCTGCAGCGAGGTGTGCACGACGTCGGGGAGCAGGCCCGCGTCCGCCAGCAGCTCCCCGCCGCGGACGGCCTCCTTCTCGCCCTTCTCCGTCAGGTTGACGTCCACCCAGCCGGTGAACAGGTTCTTCGCGTTCCACTCGCTCTCGCCGTGGCGGAGCAGGATCAGCTTGTACGGTGCGTCGGCCATGGCTCCGAGACTAGACGAACCCGGGCGGTGCGCCGTGGCGCGGTCCGCGGGCCGGAACGGTGCCGGGGCCGGTGGTGTCAGGAGCGGTCGTCGCCGTCCCCGGTGAGGTGGGAGAACGCCTCCAGGTTGCGGGTGGACTCGCCGCGCGAGGTGCGCCAGGCGTACTCCTTGCGGATCGCGCTCGCGAAGCCCATCTCCAGCAGGGTGTTGAACGAGCCGTCGGCGTTCTCCAGGACCGTGCCGAGCAGCCGGTCGATCTCCTCGGGCGTCACGGCGGACAGCGGCAGTCGTCCCACGAGGTAGATGTCGCCGAGGTGGTCGACGGCGTAGCCCACGCCGTAGAGGCGGGTGTTGCGTTCCAGGAGCCAGCGGTGGATCCGGGCCTGGTTCTCGTCGGGTCGCCGCACGACGAAGGCGTTCACGGAGAGGGAGTGGCGTCCCACGACCAGCGAGCAGGTCGTGGAGAGCTTGCGGGCGCCGGGCAGGGTCACGACGAAGGTGCCCTCGGACGGGTTCTCCCAGTCGAGTTCGGCGTCGCGGAGCGCCTGCTCCAGGACGGCGGCGGGTGACGTGGGCGTCTGCTCAGCCATGCAGTGATCGTAGGTGACGGCGGCTGCCGTGCAGGGCGGCGGTGTAGAGGTCGGCGGTCGCGGCCGCCGCGACGTCCCAGCCGAAGTCCTCGGCGTGCGCGGCCGCCGCGGCGCCCATGCGCGCCCCCAGGGTCTCGTCGTCGACGAAGCGCCGCAGTGCCCGCGCGTAGTCCGCGGGGTCGTGGCCGTCGACGAGGAATCCCGTCTCCCCGTCGCGCACCGCCACGGGCAGGCCGCCCACCGACGCGGCGACGACCGGGGTGCCGCAGGCCTGTGCCTCCACGGCGACCAGGCCGAAGGACTCGCTGTACGAGGGCATCACCAGGACGCTCGCCGCCCGGTACCAGTCGGCGAGTTCCTGCTGCCCGACCGGCGGGCGGAACCGGACGAGGTCGGCGATGCCGAGGCGGGCCGCGAGCTTCTGCAGCCGCTCCGGCTTGGCGAGCCCGCTGCCGCTGGGGCCGCCGACCACGGGTACGACCAGGCGGGAGCGGAGCGAGGGGTCGTCCTCGACGAGCCGGGCCGCGGCGTGCAGCAGGACGTCGGGGGCCTTGAGCGGCTGTATCCGGCCCGCGAACAGCGGGACCACCGCGTGCTGCGGCAGTCCGAGGCGGGCCCGTGCGGCGGCGCGCCCGTCGGCCGGCCGGAAGGTGCCGAGGTTGACGCCGGGGTGCACCACCGAGGTCCGGGCGGGGTCCGCGTCGTAGTGGTGCACCAGGGCGTGGGCCTCGTCGGCGGTGTTGCCGATGAGCCGGTCGGCGGCGCGGACGATCTGCTGCTCGCCGATCACGCGGGCCTGCGGTTCGGGGGTGTCTCCCGCGGCCAGCGCCGCGTTCTTGACCTTCGCCATGGTGTGCATGGTGTGCACCAGCGGGACGCCCCAGCGCTGGGCGGCGAGCCAGCCGACGTGGCCGGAGAGCCAGTAGTGGGAGTGGACCAGGTCGTAGTGCCCGGGGCGGTGTCCCGCCCACGCCTGCATCACGCCGTGCGTGAAGGCGCACAGTTGCGCCGGCAGGTCCTCCTTGGCGAGCCCCTCGTACGGTCCGGCGTCCACGTGGCGCACCAGGACCCCCGGCGCGAGTTCGACCGTGGGCTCCAGATCGCCGGTGGTGGCGCGGGTGAAGATCTCGACCTCGATGCCCGTGGCGGCGAGCTGCCGCGCGAGTTCGACGATGTAGACGTTCATGCCCCCGGCATCGCCGGTGCCGGGCTGGTGGAGGGGCGAGGTGTGCACGCTGAGCATCGCCACCCGGCGCGGCCTGCCGTGCATGCGCCTGCGCGGGGACGGCAGGACGGCGGCCGGCAGGGAGTGCGCGGCGCCGGGCACCCGGGGGCGGCCTCGGAGGCCGCCGAGCCGGGGCAGGTGCTGGCTCACGTCGTGTGCCCTCCTCCGGTGGTCTGCGACCCGCTTCAACGCCGCGAGGACGCGCTGCCATTTCGACTTTGCCGAAACTTGACGCCCGGTGTGGTGCGGCTCACCTCGCCCCGGGGCGCCGGGATCCCGGAGGCGTCGCAGCGGGGCCCGCCGGCACTAGGCTCGGGGCATGGTCGACCGCATGGCTCCTCGTCCCGTCGGGACGGTGACGCGCGGCACCACGAACCCGAACCGGCTGCGCCGCATGGACCGCTGGATCGCGTACGCCCTCGAGCCCGCGCTGCGCCGCGCGACCGCGGCACCGCTGGCCGTCGATCTGGGTTACGGCGCCGCGCCCTGGACGGCGATGGAGCTGCTGGTCCGGCTCCACCGGGTACGACGCGATCTGCGCGTGGTCGGATTGGAGATCGACCCGGCGCGGGTGGTTTCGGCGCAGGCGTACACCCGGCAGGGGCTGTCCTTCCGGCGGGGCGGGTTCGAGATCCCGCTCGACCGCCGGCCGCAGGTGATCCGCGCCGCGAACGTGCTGCGGCAGTACGCGGAGCACGAGGTGCCGCAGGCGTGGGACCGGCTGCGGGCGCGGCTGGCTCCGGACGGGCTGCTGGTGGAAGGCACCTGCGACGAGATCGGACGCCGTCACGTGTGGGTCGCCCTGGGGCCGGAAGGTCCCCGCACCGTGACGTTCGCGGCCCGGCTCGGCTCCCTGCACGCTCCGACCGACCTGGCGGAGCGGCTGCCGAAGGCACTCATCCACCGCAACGTGCCCGGTGAGCCGGTGCACGCCTTCCTGCGCGACTTCGACCGCGCCTGGGCGTCCGCGGCCCCGTACGGTGCGCTGGGCGCGCGGCAGCGCTGGCTGCGCGCGGTGCAGGCGCTCGCGGTCGACTGGCCGCTCCTGGACGGTCCCCGCCGCTGGCGGCAGGGAGAGGTCACCGTGCGGTGGCACGCCGTCGCGCCGCGCGGCGGGGCGCTGAGCGGCGCCTGACCGCCGGGGCACTTCGGGTCCTTCGACGGCCGGGCGGGCCGGCCGGCCTGCGGTTCACCGGTGGAGCGGAGTCACCAGGTGAAGCGGAGATCCGAGCAGTCACGACGCCGGACCTCGTCCCGCGCGAACGCCGTGAGCAGTGCACGCTGCGTGGTGGCGTCGATCCTGCCGGGAAGACGCTCGCGCAGGTTCAGCGCGAAGTTGGCGTCCTGCCCGTCGCAGCGCGCGAAACCCGTCATACCGAGCCGCTCGTTCCCTACGGAAACCAGCTCGGTGCTCCAATCGCCGTACCAGGCGAGGAGCGTGACCTTGTCCTCCGGACCGCTCGTGCGTCCCTCCGGGACAAGCAGGCTGCAACGCGTATAGGGCACCTGTGCGTCGGAGAAGAAGGAGGCCCGCCACGCCGTGTTGTCGGGAAGATCCGCACCCGCGAGCGAGCCGCACGGCGGTGCGGCTGTCAGTTCGTCCAGCGGCACGGTCGTCGACCGGTCCGCGTCGAGAAGGCTCGCGGGCAGGTCGTGCGCCTCGGGAACCTCGAGAGACTCGGCACCGCATCCCAGCTTCTCCGAGGCAGCGTTGGCGAACGTCACTGCGGCTTCGTACACAGCCGGGGCCGGTGCCGGACCGTCCGCCTCCATGCTCAGCCCGAACCGGACCACAAGTGTCTGCTGCCGCCCGTCGGCGTCCTCGCCGAGATCGGGACACGGCACCAGGAAGTGCATGTCGAGGAACTGGTCCAGAAATCCGGGCAGTCCACCGGCGAGCGGAACCGGCGCGGAATACCTGCCGTCCGAGAAGAGAAGGTCGAACTCCTGCTCCCGGTCCTCCACCCGGGTCGAGGCCGCAGCAGTGAGGAACTTCTCGGCACGACGCCGCGACTCCACCCGGAGTGTGCACCTGTACCAGTCGGGCTGCCCGCCCTGCTCCCACTCGTCGTCCGCCAGGTGGGCGTCCTCGGGCGCCAACTGCCGGACGGCGTCGGGCGGCAGGGAACCGTCGCAGGCGTCCCGGAGCACCCACCAGTCCTGCGCGTACGGTTGGCCGATCCAGCCGCCCAGCCCCACGCACACCGCCGCCGCGATGGCTGCCTTCACCCATCGACGCATCGTCGCCCCCGTTTCGCCCGTTCCCGGCCCTTGTCGCTCCGCCGTGCCCACCCTCGGACCCGGCCCGGACGACCCTACTGGCCGTCGACGCGGCGCCGCAGCCGCCTCGTCGGTCGTCAGGCGGCCCCGGTCCGCCCCGGCGCGATGGCGGTGAGCAGGGCGTCCACCAGGGGACGGTCGTCCTCCCGGGTCAGGCGCTGCTTCGCCGCCGGGGGCGGCAGCCACAGCAGCCGGTCGACCTCGCGGTTCGGCGTGAAAGTGCCGTCCGTGGCCCGGGCCGCCCAGTAGCGGACCTCCTTCGGGTGTTCCGCCACGCGGTACCACGAGGTCGGCAGGCTGGGCCCGGGCAGGCAGTGCATCCCGGTCTCCTCCCGCACCTCGCGCACCGCGCACTCCAGGGCGGTCTCGCCTGCTTCGAGCTTCCCCTTCGGGTGGGACCAGTCGTCGTACTTGGGCCGGTGGACCAGGGCGATCTCGACGCCGCCCGCCGGGAGGGGACGCCACAGCACGCAGCCGGCCGCCCGCACCGTCCGCTGCGGCGCCGGGACCTCCCGGTCCGCCGTCACCGTGCGCTCCTGCGATGCGGACGGTGAGGCGCTTCCAGGGCCGTCCACCGGCGGCCGAAGGCGTACCGGGCGGCTTCGACCTCGTGCCGCTGATCGGCGTGCAGCACGCCCAGCGCGTACGCGGTGGCGGGGGCGATGCGCGGGGTGCGGGCGGCGGCTGCGGCGGCGGCCGCCGCCTCGGCGGCGTCGTGGTGGCGGTCCAGTTCCCGGCAGGCGGCCGCGGCGGGCTCCGTCCAGGCGTCGTCGGACCCGCCGAGCAGGAGTTCCCGGGCGTAGCGGTGCAGGCGCATCAGTTGCCGGACGTTCGCCCAGGCGGTGTCGCCGTGCGCGTCGGCGGACAGCGAGCGGTCGAGGGCCTCCGCATGGAACGGGTGCTCCGACCGGGCCAGGGGCAGCGAGTCCACGGCGTCCTGGAGCCGCCGTTGCGCCTGCACGGCGCAGGACCGGACCTGCCCGTCGGTGGCGCTGGCCCGGGCGCGCCCGGACGCGGCCACCGGGGGCTGGGAGGCGAGCACCGCAGCCTCGTCCGCCACGGCGTGGAAGCGGGAGGAGCCGAGGGCCCGCAGCGCGGCCGAGTGGGCGCGGGTGCGGGACAGGGTGAGCTGCCTGTCCAGCAGGGCGCCCGCACGGGCGACCCCGGGCGGCAGGGTGTCCTGACGGCCCGGGCCGGTCCGCGTCGCCGCGGCGGGGCCCGGTTGTCCGGTGGCGGTGCCGTCGGCGGCGAGCCGCTGCAGGGCGCTCCGCAGCCGTTCGAGTCGTGCGGCGTAGGTGTGTTCGCGCGCCAGGGTGCCCGAGAGCCACCCCAGTTCGGTGCGGAGGTGTTCGGCCCACTGCGGGTCGAGCAGCGGCCGGAAGGTCTGGAGCGTCGCGCCGATCCGCCGGGCGGAGCCGCGGAGTTGCCGTACGGCTTCCGCCGCGTCCGTCACGGGGTCGGCGGTGCCGGCGCTGTCCCGTTGCGCGCGCAGGCTGCGCAGGAAGGCGGCGGCCTGGGTCTGGAGGTATGCGGTGAGCGGATCGTCCGTTTGCGCGGGGGTGTGGAGGGTGTCGCCGTGCTCCCGTGCGGTCGGGGTGCCGTCCGCCTGCGGTGCCGCGACGGCCCGTGGTGTGCGGCGGTTCCCGGCCGCCTCGTCGCCGGAGGCCCTGCCTGCCGCGGCGGCCACGAGGCCGCGGCGCTCTCCCGTGTCCGTGCTCCCGCCGCCGGGGGCGCGGGTTCCGGGCACGGTTCCGTGCCGGAGCTCCGTGGCCCGGGTCTCCTCCGCCGTACGGCGCCGCCCACCCGTCGTCACTGTGTCTCCTCCCCCTCGGGGTTCCGCTCCCGCTGCTCGCCCCCCGCCGGGCCCGGCCCGGCGCACGCCCGGTCCCGCCCGTGCCTGCCCCGGGCCGCGGTGCGGGCTCCGGGGGGCCGCGCCCCGCCGCGCGCGTGCGCCGCGGGGCGCCCCGGGTGGTGCGGCCTCGGGGGCGAGGGTGGCGGGCGGTCAGCTCGTGGGGCCACGTCGGCGCCTCCGGGCGTCGATCAGCGTTTCCTGAAGGTTCCGCAGCGGCTTTCCGTCCGCGTCGTGGGCGACGCGCGTCCAGTCGCCGTCGGAGCCGAGCCGCCAGGAGGCGGTGGTGTCGGACATCCCGGTCTCCAGCAGCCGGTCCAGGGAGGCCCGGTGGCCGGGATCGGTGACCCGTACCAGGGCCTCGATGCGGCGGTCGAGGTTGCGGTGCATCATGTCGGCGCTGCCGATCCACACCTCGGTCTCTCCGCCGCCGTTGAACGCGAAGACGCGGGAGTGTTCGAGGAAGCGTCCCAGCACGCTGCGCACCCGGATGTGGTCGCTGAGGCCGGGGACGCCGGGACGCAGGGCGCAGATGCCGCGTACCCAGACGTCCACCGGGACGCCGGCCTGGGACGCCCGGTAGAGAGCGTCGATCACGGTCTCGTCGACCATCGAGTTGACCTTGATCCGGATGCCGGCGGGCTGTCCGGCGCGGTGGTGGCTGATCTCGCGGTGGATGCGGGAGACGAGCCCGTCGCGGAGGGACAGCGGTGCCACGAGCAGCCGCCGGTAGGTGGCCCGGCGGGAGTAGCCGCTGAGACGGTTGAACAGGTCGGACAGGTCCGCGCCGACCTGCTGGTCGGCGGTGAGCAGGCCGAGGTCTTCGTAGAGCCGCGCGGTCTTGGGGTGGTAGTTGCCCGTGCCGACGTGCGCGTAGCGGCGCAGCATGTCGCCCTCCTGGCGCACCACGAGGGACAGCTTGCAGTGGGTCTTCAGCCCGACGAGGCCGTAGACGACGTGGCAGCCCGCCTCCTCCAGTTTCCGGGCCCACTTGATGTTGGCCTGCTCGTCGAACCGGGCCTTCAACTCGACGAGGACGAGCACCTGTTTGCCGGATTCGGCCGCGTCGATGAGCGCGTCCACGATCGGGGAGTCGCCGGAGGTGCGGTACAGGGTCTGTTTGATCGCGAGGACGTCCGGGTCGGCCGCCGCCTGCTCCAGGAACGCCTGCACGGAGGTGGAGAACGAGTCGTAGGGGTGGTGCAGCAGCACGTCGCGTTCGCGCAGCGCCGCGAAGATGTCGGGGGCCGAGGCGGACTCGACCTCCGCCAGGTCGCGGTGGGTGCCGGCCACGTACTTGGGGTAGCGCAGGTCGGGGCGCTCCAGGCCGGCCGCGACGCCGGACAGGCCGGTGAGGTCGAGCGGGCCGGGGAGCGGGTAGACCTCGGCCTCGCCGACCTTCAGTTCCCGCACGAGCAGGTCGAGGACGTAGGGGTCGATGGACTCCTCGACCTCGAGCCGCACGGGCGGCCCGAAGCGGCGCCGCATGAGTTCCTTCTCGAGCGCCTGCAGCAGGTTCTCCGCGTCGTCCTCCTCGACCTCCAGGTCCTCGTTCCGCGTCACCCGGAACATGTGGTGGCCGAGCACCTCCATGCCGGGGAACAGCTCCTCGAGGTGTGCGGCGATCACGTCCTCCAGCGGCACGAAGCGCTGCGGCGAGGCCTCGAGGAAGCGCGAGAGCAACGGCGGGACCTTCACGCGAGCGAAGTGGTTGTGTCCGCTGACCGGGTTGCGGACGACGACCGCCAGGTTCAGCGAGAGCCCGGAGATGTACGGGAAGGGGTGGGCGGGGTCGACGGCGAGCGGTGTCAGCACCGGATAGATCTGCTGCCGGAAGAGCGTGAACAGGCGTGCCTGCTCCTTCTCGGTGAGTTCGGTCCAGCGGACCAGGTGCAGCCCCTCCTCGGCGAGGGCGGGGGCGACGTCCTGCTGGAAGCAGGCGGCGTGGCGGGCCATGAGCTCGCGGGACCGCGTCCATATGCCCTCGAGCACCTCGCGGGGCTGCAGCCCCGAGGCGCTGCGGGTGGCGACACCGGTCGCGATGCGGCGCTTGAGGCCGGCGACGCGGACCATGAAGAACTCGTCGAGGTTGCCCGCGAAGATCGCCAGGAAGTTGGCACGCTCCAGCAGCGGCGTCGAGGGGTCCTCGGCGAGTTCGAGGACCCGTTCGTTGAAGGCGAGCCAGCTGCGCTCCCGGTCCAGGAAGCGGTCCGCGGGCAGGTCCGGGGCCTCGGTGTCGGGGCCGTGCCCGGGTTCGTAGCTGTCCGGGTCGGAGTCGAGGTCGGGGTCCAGCTGCGGGTGGGAGCCGGCGACGGCGTTCGGGCGGTGCGCGGCGATCGACCCCACGGAGGGCTGGCGGCCGGGCGCGCCGTTCCGCTGTCCGGACGCCTGCTGCGGCGGGGAGGCGGGGGCGGACGTCTCCGTCCGCAGGTCGGCGACGGCCGTGCGTGCGGCGGAGGACCCGGAGGCGGCTGGCTCACTCATGCCCCCATTGTTCCGCGACATCGCCTTTCCGGGCAGGTCGGTCGCCGCTGACCTGCCGGTGGGGCGGTCAAGCGGCGTCTGCCGGGAACGGGGGGCGGGGCGCATTCCGCGAGATTCCCAGAGGTGCGTGAATCGCGGGTGAAGCGCGGGTGGCGCGGCGGCGTCGCCGCTCCCACTCCTCGCTCTCGTGGCCGGGGGGCCGTCCGCACCGGAACGCGACACCCCTCCACCATTCGCACTCGCGAACAATGGAGGGGCGGGTGGCGTGGGGTGGGGCGCTCAGGACTCCGTGCGGTACATCAGGTCGGTCTCGTGGGTGCGGAAGCCCAACCTCTCGTACACCGCGACGGCCGGCAGGTTGTCGGCGTCGACGTAGAGCATCGCGGTCTCCAGGCCCCTGTCGCGGGCCAGGTGCCGCAGTCCGCACTGCGTCAGCGCACGACCGAGGCCGGACCCCTGCGCCTCCGGCGCGACGCCGAGCACATACACCTCGCCGAGCTGCTCGGCGCTGTGGACCTTCGTCCAGTGGAAGCCGACCAGCCGCCCGTCCCGTTCCGCCAGGAAGAAGCCGTGCGGGTCGAACCACGGCTGCTGCTTGCGGTCGTCCAGGTCGCGCTGCGTCAGCGCGCCCTGCTCCGGGTGGTGGGCGAACGCGGCGGCGTTGAGGGCGAGCCAGGCCGCGTCGTCGGCCCCGGGCTCGAAGGTGCGCACCGTCACCCCGGTGGGGTAGCGCGGTTCTTCCGGGGCGAGTTCGGAGAGCGGGCACCGCATCTGCCGCAGTTCGCGGAACAGGGTCAGCCCCAGGATCTGCGCGAGGTGCCGCGCCGCGGGGTGGCCGCCGTGCGCCCACAGGCGCAGCCGCTTGCCGGAGGTGTCCAGCAGGGCCTGCCCGAGTTTCCGCCCGTACCCGCGTCCGCGGTGGCTCGGATGCACGACGAGCTCTCCCGCGGGCGCCTCGACCGGGTCGACGTCCTCGAGTTGGGCGTATCCCACCAACACCCCCTCGTGCCGGAGGAGAAGATGCCGCACTCCTTCGCGGGGTCCCCCCGTCAGCTGGAGCCGGCCCTGCTCCGACACCGCCGGCTGGCCGTCGGCGGCGGCCGCCGCGTCGATCAGATCCTGCACCTCCCGTACGACTTCGGCCGAAACCTCGTCCACAACCACCACGTCGCTCATGGACAGAGAGCCTAAGTCACACCGCCCGGTCACCTGCGCGTTCCCTGCCGACGCCAAGTCGTCACCGTCCGGCACGCTGACACGCAACGTGCACCGACCGTACGCTTCAGCGGCCTTCCCATCATCCGCAGAGGGGGATCACACTCGATGGCCGGGAAACTCCACTTCGGCTCGCGCCGCAGACGCACCACGGCTGCGAGCGCCGCGCTGGCCGTGGCGGCCGGACTGGTCGCCGCCGCGCTGCCCGCATACGCCGGTACGGGCGCGGACGGTTCGCGCCACCAGAGCACGCACCACCACTCCGGGCGCACGGTCGACGTGCAGTTGCTCTCCTTCAACGACTTCCACGGCAACCTGGAGCCGCCGCAGGGCTCTTCCGGCCGGGTGACCGAGCAGCATCCGGACGGCAGCACCGAGGAGGTCGACGCCGGCGGCGTCGAGTACCTCGCCTCCAGCCTGCGGGACGCCCGCAGGGGTCACCGGTACTCGGTCACGGCCGCCGCGGGCGACCTCGTCGGGGCGAGCCCCCTGATGTCCGGCCTGTTCCACGACGAGCCGACCGTCGAGGCGATGAACGCCCTGGACCTGGACGTGACCTCGGTGGGCAACCACGAGTTCGACGAGGGCATCGACGAGCTGCGGCGCCTCCACGACGGGGGCTGCCACCCCGAGGACGGCTGCTATGTCGACGGCCGCACCTACGGCGGCGCCGACTTCCCGTACCTCGCCGCGAACGTCACGGACGAGGACACCGGTAAGCCGGTGCTCCAGCCCTACACGATCTGGAAGCACCGCGGTGTCCGCATCGGCTTCGTCGGAGTGACCCTCGAGGGCACCCCGGACATCGTCTCCGCCGAGGGCGTGAAGGGCCTGGAGTTCCACGACGAGGTCGAGACGATCGACAAGTACGCCGCGCAGTTGAAGCGCCGGGGCGTCAACGCGGTCGTCGCGCTGGTCCACGAGGGCGGCTACCCGTCCGGCGAGGCGTACAACTACGACTGCGACAGCCCGGGCCCCGGCGACGGCATCTCGGGGCCGGTCGTCGACATCGCGCGGCACACCAGCCCGATGGTGGACGCGCTGGTCACCGGCCACACCCACGAGGCCTACGCCTGCACGATCCCCGACCCGAACGGCACGCCGCGGACCGTCACTTCGGCCGCCTCCTACGGTCGGCTGTTCACCGAGACGACGCTGACGTACGACCGCGCCACCAAGGACATCGTCCGGCCCGGCGTCGAGACCGGCAACCACGTGGTGAGCCGGGAGCAGCCGAAGGCCGCCGACCTCACGCGGCTCGTGGACCGCTGGGGCGAGCTCGCCGCGCCCGTGGCGAACGCGCCGATCGGCTGGATCTCCGAGGACGTCCCGGGCCGCGGCGCCGGAACCCTCGAATCACCGCTCGGCGACCTCATCGCCGACGCCCAGTTCGCGCACGCGGCCGAGGTCGACCCCGACGCCGACCTCGCGCTCATGAACCCCGGCGGCATCCGCTCCGACCTGGTGCACGCCGCGTCGGGCAGCGAGGGCGACGGGGTCGTGACGTACGCGGAGGGCTTCACCGTCCAGCCGTTCTCCAACACGGTGAACCTGGTCGATCTGACCGGCGACCAGCTGCTGCAGGTGCTGCGCGAGCAGGTCGGCGGGGCCAACGCCGAGTCCCCGAAGGTGCTCCAGGTCTCCGACGGCTTCACCTACACCCTGGACATGACCCGTTCGGGCGCCGACCGCGTGGTCGCCGACTCCGTGCGGCTGAACGGTGAACCGCTGGACCCGGACGCCACGTACCGCGTCGCGGTGAACAGCTTCCTCGCGGGCGGCGGCGACGGCTTCGCCACCCTGGCGGAGGGCACCGACCCGTACGTCGGGGGCAACGACCTCGACGTGCTGGAGGCCTACCTGACGGCGCGCTCCTCGGCGAGCGACCCGCTCGGGGCTCCGGCCGCCGACCGCATCACGGTCGTCGAGTGATCCGCTGAACGCACGGACGGACGCCTCGTCCCGGCACGGCCGGCGGCGGGGCGTCCGCGCTTCCGGCCGCGGCCGGCGCGGGGCTCCGGCGGTGGGCGGACGACGGCCGGCCGGTCAGCCGCCGCAGCCGCAGGAGCGGCGGACGACCAGGCCGGAGGGGAACTGCCGGACGCGTTCACGCCGGGAGCCGAGCACCCGCAGGCCGTCGTCCAGCACGAGGTCCACCGCCGCCCGGGCCATCGCCACCCGGTCCGAGGACACCGTGGTCAACGGCGGGTCGGACAGCGCGGCTTCCTTCACGTCGTCGAAGCCGGCCACCGCGAGATCGCGGGGTACCTCGATACCCAGTTCGCGTGCCGCACGCAGCACTCCGAACGCCTGGTCGTCGGTCGCGCAGAACACGGCGGGCGGCCGGTCCGGCCCGCGCAGCAGGTCCAGCGCGAGCCGGTAGGTGTCGTACCGGTTGTAGGGCGCCTTGACGAGCCGCCCGTCGACGGAACGCCCCGCCTCGCGCATGGCCCGGCTCCAGCCCTCGACGTGGTCCGTGACCGGGTCGCCGCTCTCCGGCGTCGAGTCGATCCCGCCGAGGCAGACGACGTGGTCGTGGCCGTGTTCGAGCAGGTGCCGGGTGGCGAGTTGGGCGCCGCCCACGTCGTCCAGCACCACGGCGACGTCGTCGATCGCCTCGGGGCGGCGGTGCAGCAGCACCACGCGGGCGTCCCAGGCGTCGATCTCCGACGCCGCGCGCTCGGAGGGTCCGGAGCTGATGAGGATGAGCCCGGAGACCCGCATCCCGAGGAAGGCCCGCAGATAGTGGACCTCGCGGTCGTCCAGATAGTCGGAATTGCCGACCAGGACCATCTTCTCGCGTTCGACGGCCGCCTGTTCCACGGCGTGCGCCATCTCCGCGAAGAAGGGCTGCCGCGCGTCGGGAACGACGAGCCCTATGAGGTCGGTGCGCCGGGAGGCCATCGCCTGCGCGACCCGGTCGGGCCGGTAGCCCAGTTCCTTGATCGCGGACAGCACGCGTTCCTTGGTGGCCGAGGCCACGGGACGGGGCCCGTTGTTGATCACATAGCTGACCACCGCGGTCGACGTACCCGCCAGTCTTGCCACATCGTCCCGCGTCACCTTGGCCACGGCGGTCAGTCTACGTGCGACGCCTCAGCCCTCGGACGGCCGTGCCCCGGTGCGACGCACGTCACCGCCGGACGCCGCCTCACCGGCCGCGCTCCTGGCGACCTGCTCCGCCGCGTCCGTCACCGACTTCGCCTCGGCCTCGGCCTTCTTCTCCGCCGCGGACTTCTCCCCCTTGGCCGGGACGACGAAGCGGTAGCCGACGTTCCGCACGGTGCCGATGAGCGACTCGTGCTCGGGCCCGAGCTTCGCGCGCAGCCGCCGCACGTGGACGTCCACGGTCCTGGTGCCGCCGAAGTAGTCGTACCCCCACACCTCCTGCAGCAGCTGGGCGCGGGTGAACACCCGCCCCGGGTGCTGCGCGAGGTACTTCAGAAGTTCGAACTCCTTGAAGGTCAGGTCGAGCACGCGGCCCTTGATCTTCGCGCTGTATGTCGCCTCGTCGACGGTGAGGTCGCCGCTGCGGATCTCCGGGGGCGCCTCGTCCGCGGCGGCGGCGCTGCTGCGGCCGGTCGCCAGCCGCAGCCGGGCCTCGACCTCCGCGGGCCCCGCGCTGTCGAGGAGAACGTCGTCCACGCCCCAGTCGGCCGTCACGGCCGCCAGACCGCCCTCGGTGACGACGAGGAGGACGGGGGAGGTCGTTCCGGTGGAGCGCAGCAGCCGGCACAGGGACTTCGTCTGCGGCAGGTCGCGGCGGCCGTCGACGAGGATCACGTCGGCGCCCGGGGTGTCGACGAGCGCGGGACCCTCCGCCGGTGCGACGCGCACGCCGTGCATCAGCAGCCCCAGCGCCGGGAGGACCTCGTCCGAGGGCTGCAGGGCGTTGGTGAGGAGCAGCAGGGAACTCATCGCGCGGACACCTCCCGTCGGCCGGGGGGCGGAGGGGTGCCGGTTCCGTCTCGCTTGCCCATGACGTCGAATTCCTTCCTTCGGTCCCGGTGGGGCCTGGGGAACTGTGGTGTCGTACGTCGTCGTACGGCTGCCGGAAAGCGCGAAAGGACCCGGGGGCGACGCTGCCCGAGTCCTCTGCCAGCAGAATAGCCCACATGCACGGCAGAACGGAGTGCGAGACCGCTCGACCCGGTGACCTCGTCGTCACGGAGAGCATCGGTGGGCGTGTGTGGACGTCCTCGTCCGGTGACCGTGTACCCCTTCGCGGGGTTCTCCGAACGGCGGACGGGGTGGCGATCGAGGCGGCGTACCGTCCGCCGCCCCGCGGCGGGGCCGACGCCCCGGTGCTCGTGGTCGCCCACGGCTTCAGCGGCGCCCTGGACCGGCCGGCACTTGCCGGCGCGGCGGAGGTGTTCGGTGCCCGGGCGGCCGTGGTCACCTTCTCCTTCCGCGGCCACGGGAGGTCCGGGGGACGGTCGACGGTGGGCGACCGGGAGGTCCTCGACCTGGCGGCGGCGGTGCGCTGGGCCCGCGCGCAGGGGCACCGGCGGGTGGCGACCGTGGGCTTCTCCCTGGGCGGCTCCGTGGCGCTGCGGCACGCGGCGCTGTTCGGCACCGCCCTGGGCAGCCCGCGGGAGGGGACGGATGCGGTGGTCGCCGTCAGCGCCCCTGCACGGTGGTACTACCGGGGCACGGCCCCCATGCGGCGACTGCACTGGGCCGTGCAGCGTCCCCTCGGGCGTGCGGTCACCCGCTGGGGCCTGCGTACCCGGGTGGATGCGGCCGGCTGGGCCGCTCCGCCGCTCTCCCCGACACAGGCGGCACCGCGGATCGCGCCGACGCCGCTGCTCGTGGTGCACGGCGACCGGGACACCTACTTCCCGCTGGACCATCCGAGGAGCGTGGTGGCCGCTGCGGACGCCTCCTGCACCCGGCTGTGGATCGAGGGCGGCTTCGGGCACGCGGAGAACGCTGCGCCGCCGGAGCTGCTGGATCGCGTCGCGCGCTGGGCGGTGAGCCGGATCTGACGGGAGCGGTCCCGCCGGGACCGGCGGACACACCGTGGACGGCAGGGGTGCGGCACGGCGCCGCGGCAGCGGGCGCGATGATGGAGGGGCACCGACACCAGACCCGCCGGCGAGAGGGACGAGCACGATGGCGAGCGGCACCATCCGCTACTGGGCGGCGGCCAAGGCCGCCGTCGGCCGGGCCGAGGAACCGTACGAGGCCGCGACGCTCGCGGAGGCGCTCGACGGCGCCCGGCACCGGCACGGAACGAACGCGGAGTTCGCCCGGGTCCTGGGGCGGTGCTCCTTCCTCGTGGACGGCACCGCCGTCGGGCGCCGCACGCACGACGCGGTGGAGCTGACCGAGGGCGGCACCGTCGAGGTGCTCCCGCCGTTCGCGGGCGGCGCGCAGTGACGGCGGCACGTCCGGACCACCCGGCGCCCGGGCCGCTGCCGCCGGAGCGCACCGCGCCCGCTGCGGCGCCGCCCGGGAGTCCCGCACCGCAGGACCGTGCGGCCGACCCGCTGATCCCTCCCGGCCCGCTGCCGGCGCTCGCCGGGGCGGCCCTCGCGGGGCTGCTGGCCGGGACGGCTGTCCTGCCGCTGCCGGTCTTCGTCTGCGCGGTGGTGGTGCTGCAAGGGCTGACCGCCGCGGGATGGTTCCGCCTGAACGGCATGTGGCCCGCCCGTCAGGGCATCGCACTGGCCTTCCTGGCAGGGGTCGCGGCGGACGTCGCGATGCTCGCGGTGGACGAGGACGACGCGATGACCGCCGTGGTCGGGACGTTCGGGGTCTGGGCCCTGTTGAACCTCGTCCTCCACCTGCGCAACCGGTCCGCTCCCGAGGAACGGCTGTACGCGCTGACCGCCGCGCTCACCGCCACGGCCCTGACCGTCACGGTCTGCGGGTGGCTCGCAGCGGCTGCCGCGGGAGGTCCGGGCGGAGCCGCGACGGGCTCCGTGGTCGTCGGCGCCGCGGCCGTCGCCGCCGCGGTGCTGCTGCGCGCGGCGCCGCTGCCGTCCGTCGTGTCCCTCGCGCTGTCCGCGCTCGCTGCCGCGGGCGCCGGGCACCTCGCCTCCCTGGCGACGGGCTTTCCGGCTCACGGCGAGGGGGCGCTGCTCGGTGCCGCGGCGGGGCTCTGCGCGCTGACGGGGCTGCGCGTCGCGAGCTACGACTTCCCCTCCCGTTTCGTGCACATGACGGCCGGGGTGGCGCTCCCCGCGGCCCTCGCCGCGCCCGCGGTGTACGGCCTGGGGCACCTGCTGGGCTGAGGCACCGCCCGGAGCGGGGCGCTCCCGGCCGTGTACCGGAAATGTCACACCTGGCCCGTGGGGGTTCCGCTCGCCCCTCGCCCGCCGGGCGGCGGGGTTAGGCTCGCGGCAGCCGAACACCTGGGGGAATCCCGCATGCGTGCCCTACGTCGCACCCTCGTCGTCCTGCTCGTGCTGGCCGGACTCTTCGTCGCCGCGGACCGGATCGCGCTGCACCTGGCCGAGAGCCGGGCCGCCGACCGGATCGAGAACGCCAGGGGCGTCGCCTCGACCGACTCGACCTCGGTCGACATCCGCGGCTTCCCCTTCCTGACCCAGGTGGCGGGCAAGAACCTGGACCGGGTCGACGTGGAACTGACCGGCATGACCACGGCCTCCGCCGACCGGCGGATCACGGTCTCGCGGATGGCGGCGACGCTGCGGGACGTCCGCCTGGGCGACGACTACGGGTCCGCGGTCGCGCGGGACGCCACGGGCACGGCGGAGATCTCGTACGCGGACCTGAACGCGATCGCACCGGACGGCATCGAGGTGTCCTACGCCGGCAAGGAACGGGCGCGGAAGAACCAGGTGCGGATCACGGCGAGCATCGAGGTTCTGGGGCGGCGGCTGGAGTTCCCCGAGCCGATCTACAGCACGGTGCGCGTCCTCGGCGACGACCGGCTGGAGCTGCGCGCCGACGTGGTGCCGGGCGCCTCGATCCCCGGAGCGGAGGCGCAGGTGCGGCAGCGGGTCGACTTCGGCAGGGGCGTCGACGGCCTGCCGTCCGGACTGGCCCTGGAGAAGGCGGAGGCGACGAAGGGCGGTCTCCGCTTCACCGTCACCGGCACGGACGTCCCGCTGGGCTGAGGCCGCGGACCCGCCGCCACGCCGGGAAGGGGTTCACCCGTCCGTGTCACCCACCCGCTCCCGACACGCGAGACGGTTCCGCTCGTCGATCGGACGTCGCCCCCGGTGAGAGCCCGCCCCGCGCGCGCCCCGGAGCACCGCGGCCCCCTGCCGCGATCACCATGCGGACGAGAACGTCTCACATGACGGATTCACGGTGACAGCGCCCTCCCTCCCTCCGTACGATCGGGCCCATGAAGCGACAGGCGGATCTCACCAAGCGACGGGCAGTGGACTTCTGCCGCGTCGCCGCCATGCTCTGTCGCGCAGCCGCCTGACGGCCGCTCCGGCACTTTTCCGCGCCGGCAGGACGCCCGTCGTCGCCCCTCTCCTCGCACTCCCCGGCGGGCCCCCGTGTGCCCGCTCGCGCCGCGGCGCCGGAGTGCGGCAGCCCGCCGTGTGCGCAGAGCGCCGCGCACACCGGACATCCACCGGCACCACCTGCCTTCCTCAAGGAGATCCCATGAGCCGCAGTGACGTCCTGGTCGACGCCGACTGGGTCGAGGCCCACCTCGACGACCCGAAGGTCGTCCTCGTCGAGGTCGACGAAGACACCTCGGCGTACGAGAAGAACCACATCCGCAACGCGATCCGCATCGACTGGAAGCAGGACCTGCAGGACCCGGTGCGGCGCGACTTCGTCGACCAGACCGGCTTCGAGACCCTGCTGTCCGAGAAGGGCATCGCCAACGACGACACCGTCGTGCTCTACGGCGGCAACAACAACTGGTTCGCCGCATACGCGTACTGGTACTTCAAGCTCTACGGCCACCAGGACGTGAAGCTCCTGGACGGCGGCCGCAAGAAGTGGGAGCTGGACTCCCGCGACCTGGTGACGGAGGTGCCGGAGCGCGCGCGCACCGAGTACACCGCGCAGCCGCAGGACACCGCGATCCGCGCGTTCCGCGACGAGGTCGTCGACGCCATCGGCACGAAGAACCTGGTGGACGTCCGCTCCCCCGACGAGTTCAGCGGCAAGCTGCTGGCCCCCGCCCACCTGCCGCAGGAGCAGTCCCAGCGCCCCGGCCACGTGCCGACCGCGCGCAACATCCCGTGGTCCAAGTCGGCGAACGACGACGGCACCTTCAAGTCCGACGAGGCGCTGAAGGAGCTCTACGAGGGCGAGGGCGTGGACCTGGGCAAGGACACCATCGCCTACTGCCGCATCGGCGAGCGTTCCGCCCACACCTGGTTCGTGCTGCACGAGCTCCTCGGCCAGGAGAACGTCAAGAACTACGACGGCTCGTGGACCGAGTACGGCTCGCTCGTCGGCGTGCCGGTCGAGGTCGGCGCCAACTGAACCCGCCGGGACACGTCCCGACCCCACTTCAGAAGGAAGCAGCATGTGCGGAGCACAGGCGGGCGGCCCGGATGCCGCCACCATCAAGCCCGGTGAGACGACGATCCAGGGCAGCATCACCAAGGACGGCGAGCCGGTGACCGGCTACGTCCGCCTCCTGGACAGCACCGGCGAGTTCACGGCAGAGGTCCCCACCTCCGCCACCGGCCAGTTCCGCTTCTACGCGGCGGAAGGCACCTGGACGCTGCGGGCCCTGGTGCCCGGCGCCAGCGCCGACCGCACGGTCGTCGCCCAGCAGGGCGGGCTGGCGGAGGTCGCCATCTCCGTCTGACACGCCCCGGTCCGCCCCCGGACCGCCGGCGAACCGGCTGAGGGCCGCACCCCTCGGGTTGGACACCCGGGTGCGGCCCTCACGCCGTTCCGGCACGGGACGCGGCGGTGCGGGAGTCCCGTGCCGTTCAGTAGACCAGCGCCTGGGTGTCCTCCGCCGTCGCCTCGCTGACGAACACCTGCGCACCGGCGATGCGCACGCCCTCGGCGACGTCCTCCTCCCCGATGTCGCGGCGCTTGGCGCACTGCGTGCACAACGTGATGCGCCCGCCCGCCAGGACACCGTCGATCAGCTCCGGCAGCGGTGCCGCGTGCGGCAGTTCGAACTCCGCCGCGCGGCCCGGCAGCGCGAACCACGCCGATTCGCCCGTCAGCCAGAGCGACACCTCCACACCGCTCGCCGCGGCCACCGCCGCCACCGTGAACGCCTGCGAGCAGCGCTCGGGGGCATCCGCCCCCGCCGTCACCTTGATCACCAGCTTCTTCGCCATGACCCCACGGTAGGCCGCCGGTTCCCGACTTCCGCCGCGCCGTGCCGCAACCGGATCGTGATGTCCGTGGAGGGCAACTCTCGGCCACGACGGCGTGTCAGCGCAGGGACGATACGTGGAGGACACATGGAACCCCTGCCGCCGAAGCCTCCGGGAAGTCTCCCGGAGACTCCCCCGGCATCTCAGGAGCAGATCGCGGCCCCGAGCGCCGCCCCGAGCACCGATCCGGCACCGCCGGATCCCCTGCCGGAGGCCGCCGGAACCGCACCGGCACGCCGGCCGCGCGGCCGCACGAGCCTGATCCTCGCCGCGGCCGCGCTGCTGGGCGTCGCCGGCGGCGTGGCGACCGGATACACGGTCCAGGCCGACCGCGCGCCGACACCGCTGCCACCGCTTTCCCAGGCGTCGCTGAGCTACCCGGACGGCCACCTCTCCGAGGACGCGTGGGAGCCGCTCCCCGCGAAGCACGACCACCGGGTGAAGACCGACGGGGACCTGCGGAAGTTGCTGGTCCACAAGCCGAAGGGCAGCCAGGACTCCACCTTCCACGCGGTCACGGACGGGTGGCTCGGAGTGGAGGACTACGCGCGGGACTTCGTCGATCCCGCCCAGATGTTCTCCGGGTTGGCGTCCCAGGACGTGCGCCGCATCGCCGCGACCCAATGGGAGGAGAGCAGCACCGAACTCACCTATGTCCAGCTCGTGCAGTTCAACGAGGCCACGACCCACCGGGCCGCCAACCACGCGCGGGAACAGCTGGCGTACATGCCCGGTGAGGAGTTCGCCGGCAACCCGGGCGTCCCGCTCGAGGGGTCCAGCACCGGCCGGGCCTTCGTTTTCGACGAACCGTCCCGCAATCCCGGCTTCCTGCCGCTCTATGAGGCACGGGCGATCGCTCACCGCGGCGACATCATGATGGACATCCGCGTCACCGACACCGCGCCCGTGAGCGAGAAGGAGATACAGAACCTCGCCGAGCAGCAGTTGGAGCGCCTGTGAGGACAGCGGGACGACAGAAGCTGCTCCGGGCCCTGGCCGCCGTGGCGGTGCTGGGCACCGTCGGCGGCCTGGCCACCTTCACCGGCGCCACCGTGGACGCGGCCGACCGGACCGCCCCCACCCGGGTGTGGGACGCGCCCGACCGCGCACCGTCCGTCGACGATCCGGCACCGGACCTCACCCGGGGGCGCAAGGACGAGCCGCTGAGCAAGGAACTGCTTCCGGTCCCCTCCGCCTTCCGGCTCGGCCCGGACATCGACGGGATCGGCAACGACGTCCACCTGACGGGGAAGCAGGCCGAGGAGCAGATGCGCCGGAGCGCCGCCCTGCTGCCCGCGCAGCAGCGGAAACAGCACCGCGCGTCCCTGAAGAAGCTCGATGTCAAGGGCGCGGCGATGCGCTCCTACACCCGGTACAGCGACGATCTCGTCGTGGAGATCCGGTTGTCGCAGATGGGTAACCGGAGCGCGGTGAAGGACCTCGCCGCCGTCCAGTCGGCGCTCGGCGAGGCGCTGTCGCCGCTGCGGAAGGGACCGGAGATCAAGGGCTACGACAACGCCTCGTGCTTCCTCATGCCGAAGAGCGACGCGGCGGACGACGAGCGGATCGAGGAGATGTTCTGCACGGCCTACGAGGACGACGTCCTGGTGTCGCTCTCCGCGACGGGCAGCGCCTCGTACCAGGGCACCACGCACGTCCGCCGGGAAGGCGGCAAGCTGCTGAGGAAACAGCTCGAGCGGCTGACCGAGGGCGGGGGGATCAGCGCATGAGCGAGTCGACGACCTCGGACGTCGCACAGCGGACCGCGGCACCGGGACCGCTTCCCGAAGCAGCACCGGCGCCGACGCCTGCACCGCACACCGGCACGGACGCCGAAGCAGGCACGGACACGGTGCAGGACACCGGCGCACCGGACACCGGCCCGCGCCGCCGGGTGCTGCGGACCGTGGGGCGCTGGACGGCCGCCGTCGCGGTCTTCGGTCTGCTCGGGGCCGGTACCGCTTTCGGCATCACGCAGCAGGAGCGCACCGACGTACCCGGCCTGAGCACGCGGGACGACGGGCGGTGGGACTACCCGGAGCTGACGCTGCCCACCCTGTCTCCCGGGGCGCCGCGCCCCTTCGGTTCGGGCAACGAGAGCGAGATCCACCACGGCGACGTGCGCGACCTCCTTCTCCCCCCGCCCGCCGGCGCCACCGCGACGGCGGGCGTCCCCGGCATCGAGGGGGCGTGGGTCCCCTCCGGCACCTTCGCGAAGAGGTATCCGAAGGAGGAGCGCGCCGACATCCGGCTCGCGCTCACCGAACACGCCGTACGGCACATCGCCGCCCGCGGCTGGGAGACCGCCGACGGCACCCGGACCAGCATCTACCTCCTGCAGTTCAACTCCGGGGCCTACCCTCCCGGGTTCCTCGCCCAGGCGGTGGAGACCGGATTCACGGCGCACCTGACCGTGCGCGGTTCGCGGGAGGACGAGGCCGACGAGAGCTGGCCGGAGGACGCCTCGGTGCCGAACGTCGAACGCAAAGCCTTCGACGAGGAGAAGCCGCGCGGCGCGACCCACGTGCGGACCGCGTACCTCACCGCCGGTGACGTGCTCGCCGTGATCGTGCAGGAGCGCGAGGGCACCGCCGCCGTCGTGCCGTTCCAGCAGACGGTGATCCTGCAGTCGCAGCTGCTGGGATGACCGGCGGCGGTCTGCCGGCTCCGCCGGGGCGGCGCAGCTCACAGCACCGCCCGGGCGGAGCCGGCACCGCGGCGACTAGACTCGGCAGCGGCCGGAGGAAGACGGCCCGCCGAAGGAACGACCGAGCACCCAAGGAGAGCCCGACGTGCTGCACGCATTCTTCACCACGCTGATGGTCCTGGTCGCCGTCGGGACCCTGGCCTTCGCGGGCCTCGTCGTCACGAAGCTCTACCAGGGCCAGCGCTGACCTTCCCCGCCCGAACCGGCATCCGACCACCACAGATCGTCTGAGTGACCCATGATCGAGATTCCGTCCGACCTGCACCCGGACCTGGTGCCCCTCGCCTTCCTGCTCGGCAACTGGACCGGTGCCGGCGTCGCGGAGTTCCCCGGCAGCGAGAAGTGCAACTTCGGCCAGGAGGTCGCCTTCTCGCACGACGGCCGTGACTTCCTGGAGTACCACTCCCACAGCTGGGTGCTCGACGCCGAAGGCCGGAAGACCACGCCGCTGGAGACCGAGAGCGGCTACTGGCGCATCGACTCCGACCGCAGGGTCGAGGCCGTCATGATCCGCGACCAGGGCGTCGCGGAGGTCTGGTACGGCGAGCTCGCCCACCAGAAGCCGCAGATCGACCTGGCCACCGACGCCATCGCCCGTACCGCGGCGTCCGGCGAGTACAGCGCCGGCAAGCGGCTGTACGGCTACGTGAAGGGCGATCTGATGTGGGTCGGCGAGAAGGCGACCCCCGAGGTGCCGCTGCGCCCCTACATGTCGGCGCATCTGAAGAAGGTCGTCGACCCCAGCGAGTGGGCGAAGGACATCAAGGACCTCCCGGACGACGGGATCGCGTTCTTCAAGTGAGCGGCCGCGCCGGTGCGCCTCTCCGGGGCGCACCGTGCCCGACGGCCCGTCTTCCGGCGGGTGGGCGCTCGTAGACTGGAGCGCGTGGAGACCACCGACTGGCAGAGCGATCTGAGAGCGCGCGGGTACCGGTTGACGCCGCAGCGCCAGCTCGTACTGGAGGCCGTGGACAAGCTGGAGCACTGCACGCCCGACGACATCCTCGCCGAGGTGCGCAGGACCGCGGGCGGCGTGAACATCTCCACCGTCTACCGCACGCTGGAGCTGCTGGAGGAGCTGGGCCTGGTGTCGCACGCGCACCTGGGCCACGGCGCGCCGACGTACCACCTGGCGGACCGGCACCACCACATGCACCTGGTGTGCCGGGACTGCACGGAGGTGATCGAGGCGGATCTGGGTGTCGCGGACCCGTTCACCGCGACGCTCCGCGAGCGGTTCGGCTTCGAGACGGACATGAAGCACTTCGCCATCTTCGGCCGCTGCGAGAAGTGCCGGGCCCGCGCCGCGGAGGACGCCGCGGGGGAGCCGTAGGCTGGGCCCCATGAAGAGCCCGCTCCTGAACCTTCCCGGTGCCGTGCCCGCCGAAGGCGCGGACGAGGGCGTCGCCGCGCACTACGGGGACCTGTTCCGCGAGCAGCGCGCGCTCGCGGACGGCAACGGTTTCGTCGACCTCTCCCACCGCGGTGTGGTCACCGTTTCCGGCGACGACCGCCTGTCGTGGCTGCACCTGCTCCTCACGCAGTACGTGGAGGATCTGCGGCCGTGGCACGCCACCGAGTCGCTGATCCTGTCCGCGCACGGACACGTCGAGCACGCCCTGTATCTGGTGGACGACGGGGAGACCACCTGGATGCACACCGAGCCCGGCTCGGTGGGGGATCTCCTCGCCTACCTGGAGAGCATGAAGTTCTTCTACCGGGTGGAGATCGCCGACCGCACGGGCGACCACGCCGTGGTGCACCTGCCGGCCGGGTCGATCGCGGAGACGCCGACGGGCGCCGTCGTGCGGGAGACCGCCCACGGCCGGGACGTGTTCCTGCCGCGCCCCGAGCTGGAGTCCTTCGCGGAGGCCCGCGGCCCCGCGATCGGCGTCCTGGCCTACGAGGCGCTGCGGGTCGAGGCGCACCGGCCGCGCCTCGGTATGGAGACCGACCACCGCACCATCCCCCACGAGGTGGGCTGGATCGGTTCGGCGGTGCACCTGCAGAAGGGCTGCTACCGGGGGCAGGAGACGGTGGCCCGCGTCCACAATCTGGGGAAGCCGCCACGCCGCCTGGTGTTTCTGCACCTGGACGGCAGCGACGTGCGCATTCCGCAGCACGGCGACGCGGTGCGGCTGGCCGCCGACGGCCCCGAGGGGCGCAAGCTGGGGTTCGTGACCACCTCGGCCCGTCACCACGAGCTGGGACCGATCGCGCTCGCGCTGGTGAAGCGGAACGTGCCCGCGGACGCCGCGCTGATCGCCGGGGAGGATGCCACGGCGGCCGCGCAGGAGGTCGTCGTCGCACCCTGACGGCGGGTGCGGGCACGCGGTGTGCCGGCACCCGGCGGGTCCCGCCCGGTTCAGACCTCGAGGAGAACGGTGAACGGGCCGTCGTTCGTCAGCGACACCTTCATCTGCGCGCCGAACCGGCCCGTCGCCACCTCGGCGCCGAGGGCACGGAGTTGCGCGACGACCTCGTCCACGAGCGGTTCGGCCACCGGGCCGGGCGCGGCCGCCTGCCAGGTGGGTCGGCGGCCCTTGCGCGCGTCACCGTAGAGGGTGAACTGGGAGACGACGAGCAGCGGCGCTCCCAGATCCGAACAGGACTTCTCTCCTTCGAGGATGCGTACGGACCACAGCTTGCGGGCGAGTCGCACCGCCTCGGCGGGCGTGTCGTCGTGCGTGACTCCCACCAGCACGCACAGGCCCTCGCCGACGATCTCGCCGACCGTCTCTCCGTCCACGGCGACACTCGCGCCGTCCACCCTCTGCACCACGGCTCGCATGACCGCCATGATGCCGTGCCCGCGGCGCGCGCCGGTCGGGGGTGTCCGCGTGCCCGCCGTATGGGTGCCGATTCCTGCGGGGGACGGCAGCGCGGTGGCACGATGCGGGTACGGGATGCGCACACCCGGTGCGTACCCGCCCACAGCGGGCACACGGCACGAGGGGACATCGACCCATGGAAAGAGCCGGAACCGGACAGGCGCCCGCCGGGGCACCCGCGTCCTCGCGGCCGCCCCGGCAGCGCGCGGCCGTGGAGTTCGAGGCCCTGCGCGACCGCCCTGCTCCGGAGCTCGGTTCCCGTTCGCTGCCCGAGTTGCGGGCGCTCCGACGGGAGGCGCAGCGCGACGAGGCGGACCTGAGCTACGTGCGGCGGCTGCTCCAGGGCCGCATCGACATCCTGCGGGCCGAGGTGGCGCGGCGTTCCACCCCGGGGTCGCAGCTGCTGGACCTGCTGCCGGAGATTCTCGCCGACGGCCCGTCGCGGCACCGTTCCTCCGCGCGGCACGTGACCGTGGGAACGCCGCACCGGGAGGAGTACCGGCTGCTGGCGGAGGAGATGCTCGCCGAGGTGGAGCTGTCGGATCTCGACGCCCGCTCGGACGCGGAGCTCCAGGACGCCATGCGGCGGCTGGCCCGGTACGAGCAGCAGGTGTCGGAGCGGCGGCAGGTCCTGCAGCGGACGGCGGACGGGTGCAGCGCGGAGATCGCGCACAGGTACCGGAAGGGCGAGGCGCAGGTGGAGGACCTGCTCGCCTGATGGGTGGGGCGCGGAGCGGCCCGAGAGGCGCACCCGGGGCGCGGGCACGCCCCGGCACCGGCTACCGTAAGGAGCGTTTCCGCTGAACGCACCGTACACATCGCAGTGTGCCGCCCACCGGCCGTGACCGGGCCCGGGCGGCACGCCCGGAGGCCCGCCGCATGACCGCCCAGACACCGCCGCCCGCGAACCCGGTGCTCGCCGAAGTCGTCCGCAGTGGCTTCGTCGAGGGCCGCCACCGCGGCTCCCTCGTCGTCCTCGCGCCCGACGGCAGTGTCGAACGTGCCCTCGGCGACGTCACCTCCCCGTTCTTCCCCCGCTCCTGCGCCAAGCCCGTACAGGCCGCGGCCGTGCTGCGCGCCGGTCTCGATCTGGCCGGGGAGCGCCTCGCCCTGGCGGCGGCCAGCCATTCCGCCGAGGCCTTCCACCTCGATCTGGTGCGCAGGATGCTCACCGAGCACGGATTCACCGAGGACGACCTGCGCTGCCCGCCGTCCCTCTCCATCGACCGCGAGGAGGCGGACGCCCTCCTCGCCTCCGGCGGCTCTCCCGCCCGCATCGTCATGGACTGCTCGGGCAAGCACGCCGCGATGCTCGCCGCCTGCCGGGCGGCAGGCTGGCCCACGGAGACGTACCTCGACCCGGACCACCCGCTGCAGCGCCTCGTCGCCCGCCTGCTCGCGGACACCTCGGGGGAGACCGTCGCCCACACCGGCACGGACGGCTGCGGGGCGCCCCTGATGGCGGTCTCGCCGACCGCGCTGGCCCGCACGTTCCAGGCGTTCGCCCGGGCCGCCGCCGACTCCCCGGAGGGCCGCGTCGCGGCGGCGATGCGCTCCCACCCGGAGTACGTGGCGGGAACCCGCCGGCACGACACCTGGCTGATGCGGGAGGTGCCGGGCTCCCTCGCCAAGATCGGGGCCGAGGCCGTGCAGGCGGTCGCACTGCCCGACGGCCGTGCGCTGGCGTTCAAGATCGACGACGGCGCGGCCCGCGCCGTCGGACCGGTGCTGGCCCGGGTACTCGAATCGCTGGACGTCACCGGGCCGGTCGTCGCGCGCATCGCGGACTCCCCGCTGCTGGGCGGCGGGGTGGCCGTGGGCCGGGTGCGCGCCGCGTTCTGACGGCCCTGCGGAAAACCGGGTGCGACCGGCGAGGGGAGCCGCCTAGCGTGGAGGGATGAGTCTCGAGATACGCACCCTCTCCCCCGAGGACCTGCCGGCGTGGCTGCGGGCCGTCGCGGTCGGCTTCGCCATCGCGGCGGAGGCCGGTGACGACGAGATCGAGGCCCGCCGCGGCGGTATCGACCCGGACCGCACCCAGGGCGTTTTCGACGGGGAGCGCTGCGTCGGCACCTTCCGCACAACACCGCAGCGCATGACGGTGCCGGGCGGAGCCACCCTGTCCTCCTGCGCCGTCACCAATGTCACCGTCTCGGCCACCCATCGGCGCCGGGGCCTGCTGACCCGCATGATGGGCTCCGCGCTGCGGACCGCCCGGGAACGCGGCGACGCGTTCGCCTCGCTGATCGCCGCCGAGTACCCAATCTACGGCCGCTACGGCTTCGGGCCCGCCGCCTGGACCACCGAATTCTCCGTCGACGTGCCCCGCACCGGCATGGACCGCCGCTACTCCGGCCCGCCGGAGGACGAGGGCAGCGTGGACCTCGTCGGGATCGACGAGTTCCTCCGGCTCGCACCGGAGTTCCACGAGCGGTACCGGGTGCTGCCGCACCGTCAGGGCACCATCGACCGGACCGACCGCTGGTGGCAGGTTGCCACCGGCCGCATCCGCTACCCGAGCGAGGACTTCGTCACTCCGTTCTGCGCCGTCCACCGAGACCGGGACGGCGTGGTACAAGGCACGGTCAGGTACACGACCAAGCACGACACCTGGCACAACAAGCTGCCGCACGTCACCCTCTCGGTGGAGAAGCTCGAAGCCGCCACGCCTGCCGCCGAACGGGCACTCTGGCACTACCTGCTGTCCGTGGACTGGGTCACCACCCTCCGCTCCGGCCACCGCGCCCCGGACGACGTCCTGCCGCTGCTGCTGCCCGACCCGCGCGCCGCGCACCCCACCACCCACGCCGACTTCCTGTGGCTGCGTCCCCTGGACGTGCCGCGCATGCTCGAGGCCCGCACGTACGCCGTCCCCGGAACGCTCGTGCTCGATCTGCACGACCGCGACGGCCTGGCCGGCGGCCGGTTCCGCCTGGAGGCGGGCACGGGCGGCGCGAAGTGCGCCCCCACCACGGACGCCCCCGACCTCTCCATGGACATCGCCGAACTGGGGACCCTGTACCTCGGCGACGAGGCCACCACCCGCCTGGTTTCCCTCGGCCGGGTGACCGAGCACCACGAGGGCGCCGCGACCACGGCGGACGCCCTGCTGCGCACGGCCCGCCGCGCCTGGTGCCCCGACGTCTTCTGACGCAGCGCCGGGCGACGCGCCCGGCCGCGGCAGCCCCGCAGGCCGGGCGGAAGGCGGAGCGGTGCATAGGGTGACGGCAGCGGCGCGCGTAGGGCCGGCCGTGTGCGGGTACGGCGCACCACGCGTACGACCGGCACGCGCCGTGGCCGCGCGGCACCGCACAGGAGAGGACGATCGCGATGACCAACGCCCCGATGCCCGAGAGCAGCGAGCCCGCGCACGATCCGGAGGTCCTCGAACTCGCCCAGCGGATCTTCGATCTGGCACGTGAGGGGGACACGGCCACCGTCACGGCGTACGTGGATGCGGGAGTCCCGGCGAACCTCACCAACGACAAGGGCGACTCGCTGGTGATGCTCGCGGCCTACCACGGTCACGCGGCGACCGTACGCGCCCTGCTGGAACGCGGGGCGGAGGCGGACCGGCCCAATGACCGGGGTCAGACGCCCCTGGCCGGGGCGGTGTTCAAGGGCGAGGACGAGGTGGTCGAGGTGCTGCTGGGCGGCGGAGCCGACCCGCACGCCGGGACCCCCTCCGCGGTCGAGACGGCACGGATGTTCGAGAAGCGGGAGCTGCTGGAGCGGTTCGGGGCCTGAGACCCGCGCCGCCGCGGGAGACCTCCACCGCCGCGCGAAACCTCACTGCCGCCGGGCCGTGGCGAGTTGCAGGTGCAGCACGCAGGGCGTCGGCGCCCCCTCGGGGGTGATCTTCCGCGCCTCCGACAGGAACGTCCGCCGCAGCTCCGCCAGCACGGAAGCGTCCAGGGTGGCCACGTCGTACACGGAGGAGACGACCTCCCAGACACGTTCCACCGGACCGGCGAGGTCGAGGGCGACCGTCTCCCACCCGAACGAGGCGAAGCCCGCGGGGCCGAGGATCTGCGCGAATCCGCCCGGGGTGCGTGTCCTCCGGTCGCCGAGCGCCGGAACGCGTGCCGACGCGGGCATCGCGTGGACCAGCGGGCGCAGCAGGTCGAGGAAGAGCGCGTAGGCCTCCCCGCCGCCCGCACCGCCGCCCACGACGCAGGCGAAGGTGCCACCGGGAGCGAGAACCCGGGCGGCTTCGGCCGCCACCGCCTCCATCTCGTCCATCAGCATCAGCGCCATGTGGGCCACGCACGCGTCGAAAGATCCGTCTCGGAAGGGAAGTTGCTGCGCCCGGCACTCGACGAGCGTCGTGCCGGCCAGGGCCGGGCGGGCGGCGGCCAGCGCCAGCGCCTCCGGGGAGAGGTCCACTCCCGCCAGACAGGCCCCGTCCCGGCCGTCGTCCTCCGCCAGTGCCTCCAGCAGCACGCCGTCGCCGCAGCCGAGTTCGAGCACCCGCCGGCTCCCGGACACCCGGTCCCGGAGCAGCTCGTAGCTGCTCCTGCCGTCGGCGGTCCGCCCCCGGCCGAAGGTGTCCCCCGTCACCGCGGGCAACCGCGCGTGGAAGGTGCGCAGGAAGTCCTCACCCGTCGTCATGGCAGCGCACGCTACCGCCCGGCAGGCAGCCCCGTCGGGGGATTCGCCGGATCGCCCGCACGACGAGCGGCACGTCCGGGGCTCTACGCTCGCGCCATGCGCGCCGCCCCCGCCCCTCCCGCACCGCACCCGCTGCTGGGCTGGTTCCTCGATGCCGCGGCAGGCCGGTTCCCGCCTGCCGACGGCCGGGTGACCGTGCTGCCCGCACTGACGCGCGGCCTGGAGGCGTCGGTGGCGTTCACCGGACACGCGGTGGTGGCGACGTCCCTGCCCGCGGACGCCGTCCGCTCCCGAGAGCCCGACGGCTTCGGCGGTTCGCTCGCCCCGGACTTCCTCCGCTTCCTCGCCGGGCCGAGTGGCTGGATCGATGTGGTCGACGTGACGCTGACCGCTCCCGGCCGGGGCGGAACCCCGCGCCTGCCACTGCTGCCCGAACCGGTGGAGCACCCCCGGGTGACGCACGCCCGCACGCTCCGCACCGACGTGCGGGTCCTCGGTGACGAACGGGGTCTGGTGACCCTCTCCTCCGGACTGGCGGGGCGCACGGAACTCAGCGTCGAGCTCTGGGAGACCGAGGACGGCAACGGCCGGGAACGACGGGGCCGGTCCCTGCTCGGCGACGCGCTGACCGCCGTCCCGGCGGGCGAGCCGGTGTTCGCGGCGGTCTCTCCCGGCAACGCCCGGTCCCTGCGGGCGTTCCTCGCCTGCGACTTCCGGCCGCTGGGATCGGAGGTCGTGCTGCGTCCGGCGCGGCCCGCACGGTGACGGAACGATCACGGCACGCCAACTCCTCGGCAACGGGTTTGCCCGCCCGACGTCCCGTCACATCGCCGTCGAGATCCTTGGCAGGTGCACCAAAACCTCCCATTGCCACCCGATACACCACCGGAAAGGGCGCACCGGCTCCTCCGCCCACTCCGGAGAACGGCGAACAGATCGATTGACCAGTGCACTTCAGGCCAATAGTTTCTTGGTCGTCACCCGGCCAGTCGGGGCCGGGCCGTTCATCTTCCCTGGGGGGAAACAACACCATGCAGTGGTACCTCGCCGGTCTCCAGCAGTACGCGAACTTCAGCGGTCGTGCACGCCGCAAGGAGTACTGGCTGTTCACCCTGTTCAACGTCCTGATCGCGCTGGCCCTGATGCTCCTCGGCTCCTTCGTCTCCGAGCAGGTCGGCATCATCCTGTACGCCGTGTACCTGCTGGGCACCCTGCTGCCGATGCTGGCCGTGACCGTGCGGCGCCTGCACGACACGGGCCGTTCCGGCTGGTGGTACTTCATCACCTTCGTCCCGGTCGTCGGTGCCATCATCCTGCTGGTGTTCCTGTGCTCCGACAGCAAGCCCGAGCACAACGCCTACGGCCCGAGCCCGAAGATGGTTCCGGCCGTCTGACACCCCGGTCCGTCCCCGGGGACGGACTCGGCTCCGGCGTGTGCCGCCGGCCCGGTGGGCCGGCGGCACACGCCGTTCGCTACGCAGCCCGCTCCACGACGTCGGCCACCACACAGCTCACATTGTCGGGCCCGCCGAACCGGTGGGCGAGGGCGACGAGTTCCCGCGCCGTCTCCTCGGGGGCGCCCCCGGCACGGAGCACATCTCCCAGCTCCTCTCCCGGTACCACCGCGGACAGGCCGTCCGAGCACACCAGGTACCGGTCGCCAGCGCGCGCGTCGTGCAGTTTCGTCTCCGGCACCCCGGCCCCTGTTCGCCCTCCGCCTCCGGCTCCCCCGGCGGTGAGCGCGCGGGTCAGCAGGGCGCGCTGCGGATGGGCCGCGGCCTCCTCCTCGCTGAGCCGCCCTTCGTCGACCATCGCGCGGACCATGGTGTGGTCGTGCGTGATCTGCCGCAGTTCGCCGTCGCGGAGGACGTAGGCGCGGGAGTCACCGATGTGCACCAGCGCCAACTGCGACCCCGACAGCAGCAGCGCGGTCAGCGTGGTCCCGGCGCCGTCGGCATCCGAGCCGTTCCCACCACCGGCCTCTCCGACTCCGCGCACGGCACACCCCACCTGCTCGACCATGTCGTCCAGCGCGTTCAGCAGCGCCCCCGCCGGG
This sequence comes from Streptomyces callyspongiae, assembly GCF_047200695.1. Lineage (NCBI taxonomy): Bacteria > Bacillati > Actinomycetota > Actinomycetes > Kitasatosporales > Streptomycetaceae > Streptomyces > Streptomyces callyspongiae. The sequence goes on along the minus strand of NZ_JBJZOM010000015.1, from coordinate 33,501 downwards.
ACGCCCTCGCCGTCGAACGGCTTGAGCGCCTCGACGGCTGCGGCTCCCGCGGGCGCCCCGGCACCTCCGAAGCCGTCGGCGACGGCGAGCAGTCGCGGGCCCGCGTAAGCGGTGTCCTGATTGGCCCGGCGCACGAGTCCGGTGTCGGACAGGGCGGCGTACCGGATCTCCACTTGCATGGTCATTGCGGACATGTCGCAGTCCCTCCGGTTCAGATGGTCGACGAGGAAGACCGCGAGATCCCGCCGGGCCGCGGTCTCGGCCTCGACCTGCACCCAGTACACGCGGACCGCTTCCGCCGCGGCGGAAGCGTCGAGGGCGCAGACCTCGCGGATGCGGCCGAGCGGCATGCCGAGCCGCCGGAGCCAGACCACCAGGCGGGCGCGCTCCAACTGCTCCGGCGCGTAGCGGCGGTAGCCGTTCACCGGGTCGACGTGCGCGGGGATCAGCAGCCCCAGCTCGTCGTACAGCCGCAGCGCCTTCGGTGACAGCCGCGACGCTCTGGCGAAGGCCCCGATGGTCCACAGCTCCATGCCGAACCACTCCTCCCGCTCCTCCTCCGGTCCGGGCACCTCGCCCGACCCGGGAACGATGCTGCGGCTTCCCCCAAGGGCAAGGTCAACGAAGGATTCCGGCGGCCGCGACGGCCTCCTCGAGCCACCGGTGAGAGGCATGTCACCGCCTCTGTCGCTCTGTAGTGAGGCAGACCTCAGATAGGTTAGGTTTCCCTAAGCATGTCCGCATCGTCTATCCAGGGAGAGTCCTCATGCGTGCCGTCCGACCAGCTGGCGCCGTGGCAGTGTTCGCGGTGCTGGGCGCTGCCGTCGCAGGATGCGCGCAGAAGGAGGACCCCTCCGGTGGCGGTGACGCTGTCGAGGTGACCGCCTCCGACAGCGCCTGCAAGGTCTCCGAGAAGGAGTTCCCGGCGGGGCACATCGAGTTGGCCGTGGAGAACACCGGCAGCAAGGTCACCGAAGTCTACGTCTACGGCGAGGGCGACCGCATCGTCACCGAGCGGGAGAACATCGGCCCCGGCACCTCCGTCACCATCACCACCCAGGTCGAGCCCGGCGACTACGAGATCGCCTGCAAGCCCGGCATGGAGGGTGACGGCATCCGGCAGCAGGTCACCGCGACGGGCGACGGCGCCGAGGCGAAGAACCAGGACCCGCGCCTGTCGAAGGCCGTCGCCGCGTACCGCACGTACGTGAAGGAGCAGGCCGAACTCACCCTGCCCGAGGCGAAGAAGTTCGTCTCGGCGGTGAAGGAGGGCGATCTGAAGGGCGCCAAGGCCGCGTACGCGCCGTCCCGCGTCGGCTGGGAGCGCACGGAGCCGGTCGCCGAGTCCTTCGGCGACATCGACCCCAAGGTCGACCTCCGCGAGGACGGCCTGACCGAGGGCCAGAAGTGGACCGGCTGGCACCGCCTGGAGAAGGCGCTGTGGCAGAAGGAGAAGATCGGCGCCGAGGAGAAGAAGGTCGCCGACCGTCTCATCACCGACCTCGAGGAGTGGGAGGAGCGCGTCGGCAAGGCCGACATCACTCCGACGAGCATGGCCAACGGCGCCAAGGAGCTGCTCGACGAGGTCGCGACCGGCAAGGTCACCGGTGAGGAGGAGCGCTACAGCCACACCGACCTGGTGGACTTCCAGGCGAACATCGAGGGCGCGCAGAAGGCGTACGAACTGCTGCGCCCGGTCGCGAAGGAGAACGACCCCGCACTGGTCGAGCAGCTCGACAAGCGCTTCCCCGCGCTGTTCGACCTGCTGAAGCAGCACCGCGACGGCGACTCCTTCGTCTCCTACGAGAAGGTCGGCGACGCGGAACGCAAGAAGCTCTCCGACTCCGTCAACGCGCTCGCCGAGCCGCTGTCGCAGCTGGCCGCCGCCGTCGCGCCGAAGGCCTGAGCCATGGCGGACGACGCGCAGCAGCAGGGACCCGCCGAGCCCACGGAACCCGCCGAGCCCACGACGGGCTCCGGACCGTCCCGGCGGAACCTCCTCGGCTGGGGAGGCGCGGGCCTCGCCCTCGGCGCGGCGGCGGGCGGCGGCACGGCCGTCGCCGTACGGACCACCGACGCCCCGGACGACCGGGACGAGGCCGGGGCCGCCGTGCCGTTCCACGGACCGCATCAGGCGGGCATCGCCACCGCCGTCCAGGACCGGATGCACTTCGCGGCGTTCGACGTCACGACCGACGACCGCGAAGCGCTCGTCGCCATGCTCAAGGAATGGACACGGGCCGCCGAAAACATGACCGCCGGCCGCCCGGTCGGCGACGGCGCAGTCGGTGGGGCCGCAGCGGCCCCACCGGACGACACCGGTGAGGCACTCGGCCTCAAACCGTCCCGTCTGACGCTGACCTTCGGCGTCGGGCCGTCGCTGTTCGACGACCGGTTCGGGCTGGCGGACCGCCGGCCGGAGGCGCTCGTCGACCTCCCCGTCTTCCCCGGCGACCAGATCGAGGAGGAGCGCAGCCACGGTGACCTGTGCGTGCAGGCCTGCGCCGACGACCCGCAGATCGCGGTGCACGCCATCCGCAACCTGGCGCGCATCGGCATGGGAACCGTCGCGATGCGCTGGTCGCAGCTCGGGTTCGGCAAGACGTCCTCGACGACGCCGAAGGAGCAGACGCCGCGCAACCTCCTGGGGTTCAAGGACGGCACCCGCAACATCTCCGGGGACGACGAACAGGCCCTGGCGGAGCACGTGTGGGTCGGCCGCAACGACGGCTCGCCCTGGCTGACGGGCGGCTCCTACCTGGTGGCCCGGCGCATCCGCATGCACATCGAGACCTGGGACCGCACCTCGCTGCGGGAGCAGGAGCAGATCTTCGGGCGCACCAAGGGCGAAGGGGCACCGCTGGGCGAGAACCGCGAGCGCGACGCCGTCGACCTGAAGGCGCTGCCGCCGAACTCGCACGTGCACCTCGCCCACCCGAAGAGCAACGGCGGGGCACGCATCCTGCGCCGCGGCTACTCCTTCACCGACGGCACGGACCGCCTGGGCCGCCTGGACGCCGGGCTGTTCTTCCTCGCCTACCAGCGGGACGTGCGCAACGGCTTCCTGCCGCTGCAGCGTTCGCTGGCCCGGCACGACACGCTCAACGAATACATCGAACACGTCTCCTCGGCACTGTTCGCGATCCCGCCGGGCGTCCGCGACGGCGACGACTGGTGGGGCAGGGCTCTCTTCGAAGGAAGCGGTACCTGATGTTCGCCAACTACCTGATCGGCCTGCGGGAGGGCCTGGAGGCCTCGCTGGTCGTCTGCATCCTCGTCGCCTACCTGGTCCGGACGGGCCGGCGGGACGCGCTCCGGCCGGTGTGGACGGGCGTCGCCGCCGCGGTCGCGCTCAGCTTCGCGTTCGGCGCGGTGCTGCAGTTCGGCTCGCAGTCCCTCACGTTCGAGGCGCAGGAGATCCTGGGCGGCAGCCTGTCGATCGTCGCGGTCGGGCTGGTCACCTGGATGGTCTTCTGGATGCGCCGCACCGCGCGGCACCTGAAGAAGGAACTGCACGGCAAGCTCGACCAGGCACTCGCCCTCGGCGTCGGCGCACTCGTCCTCACCGCCTTCCTCGCGGTGGGGCGCGAGGGGCTGGAGACGGCCCTGTTCGTGTGGACGGCCGTCTCCGCCACCGGCAACGGCGCACAGCCGCTCATCGGTGCGCTGCTCGGCCTGTTCACGGCTGCCGGGCTGGGCTGGTTGTTCTACCGCGGCGCGCTGCGGATCAACCTGGCCCGGTTCTTCACCTGGACCGGCGCCGCCCTGGTGGTCGTCGCGGCGGGCGTCCTCGCCTACGGCGTCCACGACCTGCAGGAGGCCCGCGTGCTGCCGGGCCTGGCCGCCAAGGCCTTCGACGTCAGCGCGCAGATTCCGCCGAGCAGTTGGTACGGCACCCTGCTGAAGGGCACCGTGAACTTCCAGCCGGACCCGACGGTCCTGCAGTCGATCGTGTGGCTGCTGTACCTCGTCCCGACGCTGGTGCTGTTCTTCGCCCCGGCCGGTGGAGGCGGCAGGAAGACCGCCGCGCCGGCCCCGGCGGCCACCCCGGCCGAGCGGGGCGACGCCCCGGTCTCCGGTCGTGCGGACGCCCCGTCGGGGGCGTCGCCCGCCGCGTCGGGCAGGCCCGCGGACCCGGCCTGACAACAGCCCGCCCCCGCACGGAAGCCCCGGACCCGTCCGGGGCTTCCGGCTTTCCGGGACACTCATCCGGATTCGGCACCGGCACCGTGCAACAAGGCTTCAGCGATCTCTCACACGCGGTCCATGGTGATCCCGAGGCGCTGTTCGACAGCGAGCGGGGGACCGGTGGGCTCCACCACGACGAGGGTCGCAGTGACGGTCGGGGGTGAAGTGCCACTCCAACAGGGCAGACCGCAGCTCCGGCTCGTGTGTGCTCGGGCCCGCAACAGGAACGGATCGCGGCGCGACACACCTGCAAGCAGGTTGCTTGCAAAAGTTAGCAAGCGGGTGCACTCTGGGGACATGGCTTCCCTGCATGTCGGCAACCTCGGCGAGTTCCTGAAGGAGCAGCGGCGCAACGCGCAACTGTCCCTGCGGCAGCTCGCCGACGCCGCCGGGGTGTCCAATCCGTACCTGAGCCAGATCGAGCGCGGGCTGCGCAAGCCGAGTGCGGAGATCCTCCAGCAGATCGCCAAGGCGCTGCGGATCTCCGCGGAGACGCTGTACGTGCAGGCCGGGATTCTCGAGGAGCGCGAGGCGCCTCCGGACCGGGACAAGCTGTCCGTCGACGCCGCGATACTGGCCGATCCGTGGATCACGGAGCAGCAGAAGGAGGCGCTGCTCCAGATCTACGCCTCGTTCCGCAGCGGGAACGGGCACCGCGCGGAGCCGGAGACGCCGCAGGACAAGGAAGCCTGACGGAACGATTCGAGCCCAGACCGCCGACACGTCCCGGAAGGGATTCCTCATGTCGCTGAACCAGGACATCCGCAAGACGCTGACCGACCCGACGCCGCTGTACTTCGCCGCCGGCGTCATCGACAAGATCCGCGAGGAGGCTCCGGGCGCCTTCGAGGCCGTCCGGTCCACGGACCCGAAGGAGGTCCAGACGAAGGTCTCCGAGCGCGCCAAGGACACCCAGGTCCGCTTCAACAAGGCCCTGGAAGGCATCGACGCCGACATCAAGAAGCTCCGCGAGCAGACGCAGTCGCTGGCGATGCAGGGCCTCGGCTACGCGGCCGAGTACGCCGTGAAGGCGCGCGAGGCGTACGACGAGCTCGCCGAGCGCGGTCGCGGCGCCGTCCAGACCTGGCGGGGCGAGGACGCGCCCGAGATCACCGTGGAGCACTCGTCGGTGCGTGTGGCGGAGCCGCCGAAGCAGGACCGCGCCTCCGCGCGGGGCGGCCGCACGGCCGCCGGCGGCAGCACCGGTGCCTCCAGCGGCACTGCGAAGAACACCACGGCCCGGAACACGTCGGCCAGTACCGCCGCCCGGAAGAGCTCCGGCTCCCAGAGCGCCGGGTCCCAGAACTCGGCGTCCAGGAGCAGCAGCACCAAGAGCTCCACGGCCCGGAGCAGCGCCCACACGAAGAGCAGCTCCACCGGCGGTGCCGCGAAGGGCACCACCGGCAGCAGCGCGAAGAAGAACGGCGGCGGCTCGACGCCGAAGTCGGGCTCCTGAGCACCGGGCACGGGCCGGGCACCGAAAGCGTGCCCGGCCCGTTGTACGGGTAGCGTGACCGCTACGGGTGCGGCGCGCCCGGCTGACCGCACCACGCAGGCCGCAGAGCGAACAGGGACGTGACACACATGCTGATCGAAGGCTTCAACACCGTGTTGCTGGTCATCATGCTGGTGGTCCTGTGCCTCGCCGTGTTCGCGTTCATCGACGCGGCCCTGCGCCGCGAGGACGCCTACCGGGCCGCGAGCAAGCAGTCCAAGGGTTTCTGGCTGATCATCCTGGGCCTGGCCGTCGCGGTGAACCTGCCGTTCTTCGGCGTGAGCATCCTGATCCTGCAGATCATCGGTCTGATCGCCAGCATCGTGTACCTCGTCGACGTGCGTCCCGCGCTCAAGAGCGTGATGGGCGGTGGCGGCGGTCCGCGCCGCCGGGGCAGCTCCAGCGACGGGCCGTACGGGCCGTTCCGGGGCCGCTGACCCACCGGTCCACCGGTCCCCGGACGGGCCGGACGGGGCGCCCGGTCCGGGGAAGCACCGCCCCGGGTTTCCGCCCGCAGCGGCCTCGGTGTCAGAGGCGGTCCAGCATGAGCACGGCGACGTCGTCCGTCAGTTCGCCGCCGTTGAGTTCGTGCACCTCCGCGAGCGTGCCGTCGACCAGTGCCTCGCCCCGTTCCCCGGCAGCGAGCCGCCGGGCCACGATGTCGATCATGCCTTCCTGCTCCAGTCTCGGGCCGCCCGCGCCCACCCGTCCCTCGATGAGCCCGTCGGTATACATCATCAGCGACCAGCGACCGCCGAGTTCCACCTGGCGCCGCGGCCAGCGGGCCTGCGCGAGGAGGCCGAGAGCGGGCCCGCTCTCGTCGTAGGGCAGCAGCCGGGGCGTCGCCCGGTCACCGGCGACGATCAGCGGCGAGGGGTGCCCGGCGAGGCACACCCCGGCCCGCCGTCCGTCCGGTGCGATGTCGATCGTGCACAGCGTCGCGAACACCTCGTCGTTGGAGCGCTCGTGCTCCAGCACCTTCTGCAGCGTGCCGAGGAGCTGGTCCCCGCACAGGCCGGCGAAGGTCAGTGCCCGCCAGGCGATGCGCAGTTCCACGCCGAGCGCCGCCTCGTCGGGGCCGTGGCCGCAGACGTCGCCGATCATGGCGTGCACGGTGCCGTCGGCTGTGCGCACGGTGTCGTAGAAGTCCCCGCCCAGCAGGGCGCGCGAGCGCCCCGGGCGGTACCGGGAGGCGAACCGCAGCTCGCTGCCCTCGAGCAGCGGCGTCGGGAGGAGGCCGCGTTCCAGGCGGGCGTTCTCCTCGGCACGCAGCCGGGACTCGGTCAGTTGGCGCTGCTGCAGATCGGCGCGTTTGCGTTCGACGGCGTACCGCACGGCCCGGCCCAGGAGCCGCCCGTCCACCTCGTCGCGGGACAGGTAGTCCTGCGCCCCGACGCGTACGGCTGCGGCCGCGCGCTCGGGATCCGCGCCGTCCGTGAGCGCGAGGACCGCGTGGCGGGGGGCGAGCCGCAGCACGTGGCGGAGCGTGTCGAGGGCGCCGTCGGCCTCGTACGCCTGCGCGGAACCGGCCCCGCCCTCGGAACCGGCCTCGCCCCGGGAGTCGGCGTCCTCCTCGGAGCCGGCGGTCTCCGGACCCGACCGAAGGTTCACCGCCGTCGTCTCGCCGACGGGCAGGTCGAGGTCGAGCAGGATGCAGTGCACGTCGTCCGTCAGGAGGCGCTCGGCCTCCGTGAGGTTGCGTGCCGTGCGGGTGCGGATGGGACGTCCGTCGACGAGCGCGGGCACGCTGAGGTCGCTCGCCGGGTCGTTCTCGATCACGAGGAGCGTGAGCGGCCCTCCGTTCCCTCCCCCTGGAACTGCGTCGGCGAGGGCGCGACCGCCCTGTGCCGGTACGGCCGTGAGCGGCCCCACCGTCGTGTCGTCCCGCTGAACGGGTGCCGGCATGTCTGAGCTTCCTTCCCTCCCCCCGAGGGCCCGGCGTCCATGGCCTCCGGGGACGCCGCAGTGACCTTAGCGCCCCTTGCCGCCGATGTGGAATGCCTGATCGTCAACGTGCCCCTGACATATGCAACAGCCGGTGCACGGACGTCCCGCGGCGAGGGCAGGAGGTTCCGGGCGCGAGGTCACACGTCGGGTCGAACCACGCCGCGGATGGCGTAGGAGCCGGCGCCCTGGACGGTGATCCGCAGGCCGGTGCGCGGTGCGTGCACCATCACACCGTCGCCCAGGTACATGCCGACGTGACCGGCGTCGGCCGTGTAGATGATGAGGTCGCCGGGCCGCATGTCCGCGACGTCCACCCGCGTGAGGTCGCGCCACTGCTCCTGCGACGTCCGCGGGATGCGGACGCCCGCGGCCTCCCACGCGCGCATGGTGAGCCCGGAGCAGTCGTACGTGGCGGGACCCTCGGCTCCCCATTCGTAGTCCTTGCCGACCTGCGCCATCGCGTACGCGACGGCCTTGCGGCCCTTCGCGGACGCCCGGCCGTCGATCTCCTCCAGGATCCCGGTGCGCAGCCAGCGGAGCTGCCGTGCCGCCGCGGCGCTGCGTTCCATCTCCCGCAGGTCGGCGCGCTGCTCGGCGCTCAGCCGGGAAGCGGTCCGCTCCGCCTGCTTCAGCTGCCTCTCGACCCGCTTGCGGGCCTTCGCGGCGCGCGTCCGGTGCTTCCGCAGCGTGTCGTGGCGCTCCTCCGCCTCGCGCGTGTACCGGGCGAGCCGGTCCCGGGTCTCGGTGAGCGAGGCGACGAGGCTCTTCGCGGCCCGCTGCTCCCTGCGGGCGAGCCCGGCGTCGCGGAGGAAGGCGTCCGGGTCGTCGGAGAGCATCAGCCGGGCGGTGCCGGACAGCCCGCCGGTGCGGTACTGCTCCCGTGCCAGCGCCCCGGCGCGGTCGGTGAGCTCTCCGAGCTGCTTCCTGGTGTGCCTCGCGCGCCGCTCGAGACCGGAGAGCTTCTTCCGCTGCGCGTCCGCCTTCTCGTCGGCGGCGTTGTAGTCCTCGGTGGCGGCCTCCGCCCGGTCGTGCAGCCGGGCGATGCGGCGGCGGACGTCCCGCAGCGTGGGCGCGGCGTCCTCGCTGCTGCCGGCCGACTCCCGCCGGTCGGCGTCCCCCGCGCCCCCGGAGGGAGGCGACGGGCGGGGCGTGCCCGGCCCTCCGGACGCGACAGGTCCGGGACCGGCAGCGCCGGCATCCCCGGCGCGGGGGCCGCGGGTGGGCGCAGACACGGCCGGGTCCCCGGTGGCCGTCCCGGGCGCGGGCGTCGGCGGGGTTCCCGGTGAGGGCTGCGGCGTCGGCCCGACGTCCGCGGCGCGCGGCGCCGCGGGGGCGAGCGGCGCGGTGTAGGCCGCCGCGGACGTCGCGGTCCCTCCGAGCACCATCACCACGCAGGCCACGGCCAGGGTGAGCCGACGGCCCGGCACATGCCTGCCGCTCCGTGCTGCGGCTGCGGCGGTCTCCGACCCCGCGCCGGGCTTCAACCGATCCGCCACCGTCCCCCCTCAGGTCCGCCCGCGAGCGCGTCCGCACCGCCTCCGCGGTGACGCGCACGTCTGTGCGGATGGTGCCACGCCGGGCGCGCCGGCAACAGAGCGGCCCCCGGATGCGACTCTCCGTGGCACCGCCGCGAGCCGGCCCGCCCCCGATGTGAGCCGGCTCTCTCCCGATCGGCCCGGGCCATGACGCCGACGGCCGGGGTTCACCTTCCGTTCACCCGCACCCGTCGGCGGCTTCACCTGCCCTGCCTAACTTCAGGGTCGTGGCCAGCGTGCCGCCTGCCGACGTGCGGGCCGCGCACCTCTGCTGAACAGTCAGACGAGAGACAACCTCAGCTTGCCCTGCCCCACCGGTGAGCTTCTGGGAAGGAAGAACCCGAAAGTGATGCTTCAGCGCACGAACCGGCTCCGGTCCCTCGCCGTCGGCGCGGTCGCCGTCTCCGGTGCCCTGCTCCTGACCGCTTGCGGCACGGACCAGCAGTCCGGCCAGCAGCAGAACAGCGCCGCTCCGGGCGACGTGAAGTGCGAGGGCAAGGGCAATCTGCTGGCCTCCGGCTCCAGCGCCCAGGCGAACGCCATGGACGTCTGGATCAAGAACTACCAGTCGGCCTGCAGCAACACGAAGGTCAACTACAAGCCCACCGGCTCCGGCGCGGGCGTCCAGGAGTTCCTCCAGGGCACCACCGCCTTCGCCGGTTCCGACTCGGCCCTCTCCCCGGAGGAGATCGAGCACTCCAAGAAGGTCTGCAAGAACGGCCAGGCCGTGGATCTCCCGATGGTCGGCGGCCCGATCGCCGTCGGCTACAACCTGCCCGGCGTCGACGACCTGGTCCTCGACGCCGAGACCACCGCCAAGATCTTCGACTCGAAGATCTCCAAGTGGAACGACCCGGCGATCGAGAAGCTCAACCCGGACGCCGACCTGCCGGACACCAAGATCCAGGCGTTCCACCGCTCGGACGACTCCGGCACGACCGACAACTTCACCAAGTACCTGCACACCGCCGCTCCGGACGCCTGGGGCTACGAGCCGGCGAAGCAGTGGGCCGCGAAGGGCGGCCAGTCCGCCGACGGCTCGTCCGGCATCGCGACCAACGTGAAGCAGAACGAGGGCGCCATCGGCTACTTCGAGCTGTCCTACGCGACCGGCAACGACATCCCGACCGTCTCCCTGGACAACGGCGCCGGCAAGCCGGTCGAGGCCACCACCGCGAACGCCTCCAAGGCCATCGCCGAGGCGCAGGTCGTCGGCAAGGGCAAGGACATGGCCCTGGAGCTGAACTACACCACCGAGGCGCAGAACGCCTACCCGATGGTGCTGGTGACCTACGAGATCGCCTGCGACAAGGGCAACGACAAGGCCACCCTCGGCGCCACGAAGTCCCTGCTGTCCTACATGGCCAGCGACAGCGGCCAGAAGGCCGTCACCGACATCGACTACGCCCCGATGCCGAAGGAGATCATCACGAAGGTCCGGGACACCATCGACTCCCTCTCCTGACGCCGGACCGAGCGCCCACCGGCCTCGGCCCCGGTTCCGACCGCACGCAGCATCCTCGGCTCCCGGCCGGGAGGGGCACGCATCCAGCCCCTCCCGGCCGGACCGACGAACCCATCCGGTGCACCGCCGCCCGGGAAGACCGGCCCACCGCCTGACAGGCGGAGTGCTCGACACAGCACTGGTCCGGAACGCCCTCTCAGACCGGAGACGAACACATGGCACCTGACTCACCCTCCTCACCGGCGCCGCCGGCCGCGGACCGCGACCCGTCCGCCCTCGCGGCCCCCGAGGCCCGCAAGGCCCGGCCGCGCCCCGGAGACCGAATATTCAGCGGACTCGCCCGCGGGTCCGGCCTCACCCTGCTGCTCATCATGGCCTCGATCGCCGTCTTCCTGAGCGTGCAGGCCGTTGTCGCCCTCCAGGCGAACCACGGCAACTTCCTCACGACATTCCAGTGGAACGTCAACGCGAAGCCCCCGGTCTTCGGGATCGCGGTCCTCGCGTACGGCACGATCGTCACGTCCCTGATCGCGCTGGTCCTCGCGGTCCCGGTCTCGGTCGGCATCGCGCTGTTCATCTCGCACTACGCGCCCCGCAGGATCGCCTCGCCGATCGCGTACGTCATCGACCTGCTGGCCGCCGTCCCCTCCGTGGTGTACGGCCTGTGGGGCTTCCTCTTCCTGGTCCCCCACCTCGAGGGCCTCTACGAGTGGCTCGACGACTACTTCGCGTGGACCCGGATCTTCGAGTACTCCGGCGGGGCGCCCCGCACCCTGTTCGCGGCGGCGATCCTGCTCGCCGTCATGATCGTTCCGATCGTCACGAACGTCTCCCGCGAGGTCTTCCGGCAGTCGCCGAAGATGCAGGAGGAGGCGGCACTGGCGCTGGGGGCCACCCGCTGGGAAGTCGTCCGCACCGCGGTGCTGCCGTTCGGCCGCTCCGGCGTCATCAGCGCCGCGATGCTGGGGCTGGGCCGCGCGCTGGGCGAGACGATGGCCGTCGCCCTCGTCCTCTCCCCCAGCTTCGACATCCGGCCCAGTCTGCTGAACCCGGGCGGCGGGACGTTCGCACAGAACATCGCCGCGTCCTTCGAGGAGGCGTCCCCGGCGGGCGTGGGGCGTGAGGCGCTCATCGCCTCCGGCCTCGTGCTCTTCCTCATCACCCTGCTGGTGAACGGACTCGCCCGCATGATCATCGCCCGCCGCAAGGAGTACTCGGGGGCCACCGCATGAGCAACCCGACCACCATGGAGAAGCCGACCCGCGAGGCACCGGTGCAGCCCACGACGCTGCGCCGCCCCCGGCTGCCGCGCTGGGCACCGGCCGCGCTGGCGGCCGGTTCCGCCGCGGCGGGAAGCGGCATCGGCATCGCGTTCGGCCTGACGAGCCACATCCAGTGGGGACTGATGGCCGCCCTGCTGTTCGTCGTGGCCACCTTCACCCTCACCTCCGCCGTGGAGGGCAGCCGGCAGGCACGTGACCGGCTCGCCACCAGCCTGGTGTGGGTGTGCTTCCTCATCGCGCTGCTCCCGCTGCTCTCCCTGCTGTGGGAGACGGTGGTGCGCGGCTCGAAGGTGATGGACGGCTACTTCCTCACCCACTCGATGCAGGGCGTCATCACGCTCAAGCCGGGCGGCGGCGCCTACCACGCGCTGCTGGGAACCCTGGAGCAGATCGGGCTCACCGTGCTGATGGCGACGCCGATCGGCATGCTCACCGCGATCTACCTGGTCGAGTACGGGAAGGGCCGGCTCGCCAAGGCGGTGACGTTCTTCGTCGACGTCATGACCGGCATCCCCTCGATCGTCGCCGGCCTGTTCATCCTGTCCTTCTGGATCCTCATCCTGGACTTCGGCTACTCGGGCTTCGCCGGCGCGCTGGCGCTGACGATCCTGATGCTGCCGATCGTGGTCCGTTCCACGGAGGAGATGCTCAAGCTCGTCCCGAACGAGCTGCGCGAGGCGTCGCTGGCCCTCGGCGTCCCCAAGTGGCTGACCATCGTCAAGGTGGTGATCCCGACCGCGATCGGCGGCATCACCACCGGCGTGATGCTCGCCATCGCGCGGGTCGCGGGAGAGACGGCGCCGATCCTTCTTCTGGTCTTCGGCTCCACGTCGATCAACGGAAACCCCTTCGAGGGCCCGCAGTCATCTCTGCCGTACTACGTGTACCAGCAGTGGTCCTTGGGCAACGAGGCCTCCTACGACCGCGCCTGGGCCGCCGCGCTGCTGCTGATCGCCATCATCATGATGCTGAACCTGGCTGCGCGTGCCGTGGCCCGCTGGAAGGCCCCCAAGACCGCCCACTGACGCCGGGCTCCTGCCCGGCACACAGGCTTCCGGGGCCGAGGGTCCCGGCGACGCAGAAGGAAGTACTCCCATGGCCAAGCGCATCGACGTCAGCGGCCTCTCCGCGTTCTACGGCTCGCACCGGGCCATCGACGACATCTCCATGAGCGTCGAACCCCGCTCCGTGACGGCCTTCATCGGCCCGTCCGGCTGCGGCAAGTCCACCTTCCTCCGCACCCTGAACCGGATGCACGAGGTCACCCCCGGCGGTCGCGTCGAGGGCAAGGTGCTGCTGGACGACGAGGACCTCTACAGCCCCGGTGTGGACCCGGTGTCGGTCCGCCGCACCGTCGGCATGGTCTTCCAGCGCCCGAACCCGTTCCCGACGATGTCCATCTACGACAACGTCGCGGCCGGCCTGAAGCTGAACGGCGGGGCGAAGAAGTCCGAGCTGGACGACGTGGTCGAGAAGTCCCTGAAGGGCGCGAACCTCTGGAGTGAGGTGAAGGACCGCCTGAACAAGCCCGGATCCGGCCTCTCCGGCGGTCAGCAGCAGCGGCTGTGCATCGCCCGGGCCATCGCGGTGGAGCCGCAGGTGCTGCTGATGGACGAGCCCTGCTCGGCCCTCGACCCCATCTCGACCCTGGCGATCGAGGACCTGGTCGGCGAGCTGAAGTCGCAGTACACGATCGTGATCGTGACGCACAACATGCAGCAGGCCGCCCGCGTCTCGGACCGCACCGCCTTCTTCAACCTCGCGGCGGTCGGCGAGCCCGGCAGGCTCGTCGAGATCGACGACACCGAGCGCATCTTCTCCAACCCGACGGTGCAGGCCACCGAGGACTACATCTCCGGCCGCTTCGGCTGACCTACTCCGACGGCAGCCCCGCCGCAGGCGGAGCCGTCGCCGGTCGACCCCGCGGTGCTGCATGGCGGTGCCGCCGCGGGGCCTGCGGGCCCGTGCATGACCTCATGTGCGGGCCCGCGCCCTTTCCCGGGTCCGTGCGCCGGGCGGGCGGTGCAGCTCAGCCGGCCAGCGCCAGAAGCCCGTAGCAGAGCGCCGCGACGGCCGCGGCGGCCGGCATGGTGACGAACCAGCCGGTGACGATGTTCTTCGCCACGTCCCACCGGACGGCGGAGAGCCGCTTCGTCGAGCCCACGCCCATGATCGCCGAGGTGGTGACGTGCGTCGTGGAGATCGGCGCGTTGAAGAGGAACGACGCCGTGTACATCACGGACGACGCCGTCGCCTCGGCCGCGAACCCCTGCGGCGGGTCCAGCTCGATGATCCGCCGCCCCAGCGTGCGCATGATCCGCCACCCGCCCGCGTAGGTGCCCAATGAGAGCATGAGCGCGCTGGAGATCTTGACCCACAGCGGGATGCCGTTGTGGTCCTGGACGTCGGCGATGGTGAGCGCCATCACCACCACGCCCATGGTCTTCTGCGCGTCCTGGATACCGTGGCCGAGGGCCATGCCCGCGGCGGAGACGGTCTGCGCCATGCGGAAGCCGCGCTTCGCCCGCTGCGGGGTCGTGCGCCGGAACAGCCACAGCAGCGCGAGCATCACCGCGTAGCCCAGCAGCATGCCCACGAGCGGTGAGAGGAACATCGGGACGACGATCTTCCAGAGGACGCCCGTCCAGTAGACGGCGATCCCGCCGGCCAGCGCGGCACCGGCCAGACCGCCGATGAGGGCGTGGCTGGAGGACGAGGGCAGCCCGAAGTACCAGGTGATCAGGTTCCACACGATCGCGCCGGTGAGCGCGGCGAAGAGGATCGCCATGCCGCCGGAGTCACCGTCCGGCGTCTCGATGACGCCTTCGCTGACCGTCTTGGCGACACCACTGCCCAGGAAGGCTCCCGCCAGGTTCATCACCGCGGCCATCACCAGCGCGGCCCGGGGCGTGAGGGCACGCGTGGACACCGACGTGGCGATCGCGTTCGCCGAGTCGTGGAATCCGTTGGTGTAGGTGAAGAAGAACGCGACCCCGATGGTCACGACGAGAGCAAAGGTGTCCACGGCCGGTCAGGACTCCTTGACCGCGATGGTCTCGACCGTGTTCGCGACGTGCTCGAAGGCGTCCGCCGCCTCCTCCAGCACGTCGACGACCTGCTTGAGCTTCATGACCTCGATCGCGTCGTACTTGCCGTTGAACAGGTGGGCCAGGAGCTTGCGGTGGATGCGGTCGGCCTGGTTCTCCAGCCGGTTGACCTCGATCCAGTACTCGGTGAGGTTGTCCATCGTCCGCAGGTGGGGCATGGCGTCGGCGGTCAGGACCGCGGCGCGCGACAGGACCTCGATCTGCTGTTCGACGCCCTGGGGGAGCTGCTCGATCTCGTACAGCACGACGAGATCGACGGCCTCCTCCATGAAGTCCATGATGTCGTCGAGCGACGAGGCCAGTTTGTAGATGTCCTCACGGTCGAAGGGCGTGATGAAGGAGGAGTTCAGCTGGTGGAAGATCGCGTGCGTCGCGTCGTCCCCGGCGTGCTCCGCGGCCCGCATCCGCTCTGCGATCTCGGTACGCGCGGAGGAATCCGCCCCGAGCAGTTCCATCAGGAGTTTCGAGCCGGTCACGATATTGTCCGCCGATGCGGCGAACATGTCGTAGAAGCTCGTCTCCCGTGGGGTCAGACGAAAGCGCACTGGGTGTCCTCAATGTGAACGGTCTCGGACCCGACGATGCTAGATGAGCACGTCCGATGTCACTCCCCCTGGGTCCGACTGTCCGGAATATCACCCTGGAAGGAATGCTGCGCGGTCGCCCGGTCACGCACCGGAACGGGCGCCCCGCCCCGGCCTGCCGGTCTCATCGCCGGGCACTCCGTCGGGCCGCGGCACATCGGCCCCAGTCTTCCCCATCGCCGCGGTCACCGACACCCGTCGCGCTGCGCGGTGGATTACGCTATACCCGCAGGGGGTATGCACGTCCGGGTGCGCGCGCCGCCCCCGCCCGGCGAACAGCCCGGCGCCCGATTCCGTCCGCCCGGGAGGACTCCATGTCGACGGCCGACCCCGCCTCCGGGCCCGCGCCCGAGACCGGCGGCGCCGAGCCCTGCGCCGCCCACGAAGCAACCGGCGAACACGGCTACACACCTCACAAAGACGCACACCTGCGTCGGCTGCGGCGCATCGAGGGACAGATCCGCGGCCTGCAACGCATGGTCGAGGAGGACGTCTACTGCATCGACATCCTCACCCAGGTCTCGGCCTCCACGAAGGCACTGCAGTCCTTCGCACTGCAGCTGCTGGAGGAGCATCTGCGCCACTGCGTGGCCCATGCCGCCGCGCACCAGGGCAGCGCCGAGACCGACACCAAGGTCGAGGAGGCCACCGCCGCGGTGGCACGGCTGCTCCGCACCTAGCGGGTAGTCCCCCGGTGCCGGTGGCACCGGGGACCTACGTGTCGGCCCCATACGTCCCGTACTCCGGACGCCCCGCCGATGTGAAGGTGTGCACCGAGAGGCCTCCCGGGGTCGTCTCGTGGCTGACGAGCCGGAGACCGGCCGGTGCACCGCCGTCCGGGAAGAGGCGTCGGCCCTTGCCCACCACGACCGGGGCGATCACGAGACGCAAGGTGTCGATCAACCCGGCGGCCAGCAGGGACTGGGCCAACTCGGCACTACCGTGGATCTGCAGTTCCCGGCCGGGCTGCCGCTTCAGTTCGGCGACCCGGGTGGGGATGTCGCCGGAAAGGATCGTGGACGGGTTCCACTCGGCCTTGGTGAGGCTGCGGGAAACCACATATTTCGGCAGACCGTTCAAGATGTCGGCGGAGGGGTGGTCGGTCATCGTCGGCCAATCCCGCGCGAAGTTCTGGTAAGTGCGGCGACCGAACAGGAACGCGTCCGCCTCACCGAGCCAGACACCGGCCAGCCGGTCAAACTCCTCATCCAGGTGCGGCACGAACCAGCCACCCCGCGTGAAACCGTCACTGGTGTCCTCGTCCGGAGACCCCGGGCCCTGGGACACCCCGTCGAGCGTCAGGAACTCCTGCAGAACCAGTTTCACCGAACCGCCACCTTCTCTTCGACCGCCACGGCCCATTCCGCTTCTACCGGCGCGGGAGACGGCTCGCTCCCACTCGTCGCACGTCGTGGCCCGAGAAATCCTTGCCGGCCACGCCGGTCTGCGCACGCCGTCGAAACATGCGCAACCGATGACCCACAGGAGTGCGTTGCCACCTACCTGTGGACGTCACACCCATCCCATCCGAATCGATCACCGGACGTACTGTTCGGATCACTGACTCGGCCTGATCCGAATCGTCCTAGCGCTCCACCCCGAGCTCCGCACCGGACGGCTCCCCACCACCGCACCCGAGGCGGCGGCGCTGCCGCGGCACGTTCGGGGCCTGCACGCGCAGCACCTCGTCGATGCGTGCCGCGCTCAACCGTTCGGACGCCTCCGTCGACGCCGCGATCATGAGTTCGCAGCAGAGTTCTATCTCGTCGAGCGCCACCCGGTCGTGGACCAACGCGCGGGAAGCGTCACAGGCACTGTCCGGCAGCTGACCGGAAACGGACGCAGGCACACCACACCACCTCCACGGCTCCGCGACCGGAGCACACCCGCGACGACCGACTCGCGACTTCAAGACTAGGGAAGCGACACGGTCCGGCGCATGACACGTACGAACCATTCGCCGCTACGGCGTGGCGATCCGGCCGGTGTAGATGTCCTCCGGCGCGGGCATCGACACGGCCACCGGCACCCCGAAGTCGTACATCTCCGTCACGGACGTCGCGGAGACCGGGGCGAAGCGGTGCTGCACCCGGCGCAGCCGCCCCTCGTCGTCGAACCAGGCATCGAAGCGGAACGACTTCGGGCCGAAGGTCGCTGCCGCGGCCGCGAACCGGGCCGCCGGCTCCCCCTCCGAAGGGCCCGCGGCGCGCGCCACCGCGCCGAGATCGCCCGTGCCGTGGAAGCGCCGCAGCAACACGCCGTCCACCCGCTCCCGCCCCTCGTACCGGACGTCGACCGCGCCGCGCAGCAGCTCGGCCGCGCTCAGCGGGTCGGTGGCGCCGTTCGTCAGCAGGTTGCCGTCCGGCAGCGTCGTCACGTCCAGGCGGACCCACTTGTCCGCGGGAACCCCCGCACCGCGGTTGCGCATGTGGAGCACGCCCGGGCTGAACACCTCGACGATGGGCGCCGTGTCGCCGGCGCCGCCGTGCTCCGTGTCCGGAGGGGTCACGGTGAGGGTGCCGCGCTGACGCGCGTAGTCGAATCGGCCCCGCCCGGTGATGGTCACCCGGGTACCCCCGGACGTGGTCCGCAGGGTGGTGCGCACTCGCGACGTCCCGGCGGCGGTGAGCCGCTCCGCGGCCCGGCGTACGTACGCCGGGCCGGTGGTGCCGGGCTTGTCGTCGGCCGCGGCGCCCTGTTCGGCACAGCCGCTGCACGCGGCGACCGCGAGGGTCCCGAGCACCCCCGCGGTGACTCTCACGACTGCCGCTCTCCTCCGTGCACGCCGCCGCGACACCATCGTGCCCAGTCCCCCTTCGGCTGTCCTCGTCCGCTTCCTCCTGCCTCAACGAGGAACCGGGGACAACCGTCACGCCGGGGCGGAGGGCGGGGCGCCCGACGGATACGGTGAACCGGTGGACGCCGAGGAAGCAGCCGGACAGCCCCCGCATCCCTCCGGTGAGGACGGTGTGCACGAGACGGAGACCGTGGAGCTCGGGGCGTTCGCCCACGCGCGCTGCGCATGCGGCTGGCGCGGTCCGGCACGGCGGGCGCGGGACAGGGCCCGTGCGGACGCGTCCGGGCACACCGCGCGGGAGGGGTGAGAAGCGCCTCCGCCCCCGCGGTGCAGGTGGATCAGGCCGCCAGGTCGCTGTCCGGCTGGGGCCCGAACGGGCCGGTGGTCCGAGCGGTGGGTCCCCGACCGGCCGTCGCCGCGCCGCCGCCCGCTGCGCCCGGGGACGGTTCGGCGCCCGCCCAGACCAGACGGCCGGCCCTCGGCGACTGCGCCACCGCCTGCATCAGCGGGGTCAGCAACCAGAGCGCCAGCGGGGCGAGCAGCAGCGCGACGGCGGTGCCCAGGGCGAGGCCACCGATGACGTCGGTCGGGTAGTGGACCCCCATGTAGACACGGCTGAAGCCGGCGAAGACCGCGACGGCGATGCCGAGGAGTCCGTAGGTGCGGCTGACCATGAAGATGGCGACGGCGACGGCCATGGTCAGGGCCGCGTGGTCGCTGACGAAGGAGAAGTCGCTCTTGCCGCCCACGAGGACCTCGAGCCCGTCGTGGTCGACGAACGGCCTCGGTCTCTCCACCAGGTTCCGGATAGGGATGTTGACCAGCAGGGCCACCGCGGCGGCGAGGGGCGCCCAGACCAGCCCGGCCAGCGCGCCGGCGGCGGTGTCACGGTCGGGGCTCCGGCGCCGCAGCGACCACCAGGCGCAGAGGCCGAGCAGGACCACGGCCAGAACCGTGCCGTACTCGCCGACGTACTCCATCACCTGGTCCGCCCAGGTGGGTGCCCCCTGGGCCAGACCGTTGACGTCGTAGAGCAGGTCGACGTCGGGGTTGTCCCATCCAGCCATCGGTACGGCCCCTTCATGTGGTCGGTCGATCCGCAGTTGCCGCCCCGTGACCCCGTACCCCCGTGCGGTGGCGCCGGCGATAGAGGAGTGCCCATTCCGCACCGGACAACGCGCCGACTTCCGCTGCGCGTTCCGCCCTCCACCGAAAGATCACCCCGACGTTATCGAAGGGTGACCCGTTCATGCAGCTCAAGGCCAATGCCTCACTCACGGTGCTCGCCCGTGGGGGTCATCGGACCGTCGGGCGCGTGGCGCCGAAGTAGTCCGGTGTGCCGATCGGGTCGAACCTGATCTCCGCCCCGGTGTAGGGCGCGTCGATCATGAAACCGCCACCGACGTAGATGCCCACGTGGTGAATGGACCGAGGGTCCGTCAGATCGTACGCGAAGAAGACCAGGTCCCCGGGCAGCAGCTCCTCGCGCGAGGGATGCGGACCCGCGTTCCACTGGTCGTTCGCGACACGCGGCAGCTCCACCCCCACCGAGGCGTACGCCGCCTTGGTCAGGCCGGAGCAGTCGAACCGGCCGCCGTCGGCCGCGGTACCGTCACCGCCCCACAGGTACGGCGTCCCCAGCTTCTCCTGGGCGAAGTGGATGGCTCCCGCCGCCCGTTCGGACGGGTCGACGCGGCCCTGCGGGGCGGCGAAGCTCTCCTCCAGCTCGCGAATCCGCCGCACGTAGTTGCGGGTCTCCGTGTACGGCGGCACACCCCCGTGCTCGATCACCGCGTAGGCACCCGCGTTGTACGCGGCCAGCATGTTGCTCGTCGGATCGCCGGGGACGTCCTTGACGTAGCGCGCCAGCTCGCAGTCGTAGGAGGCCGCGGAAGGGATCGCGTCGGCCGGGTCCCACACGTCCCGGTCGCCGTCGCCGTCGCCGTCCACGCCGTGCGTCGCCCAGGTGCCGGGGATGAACTGGGCGATGCCCTGCGCCTGCGCACTGCTCCGCGCATCGGGCCGCCAGCCGCTCTCCTGGTACAGCTGCGCGGCGAGCAGGGCCGGGTTGATCTCGGGGCAGAGGCCGCCCCAGCGGCTCACCAAGTCCTGATAGGCCGCCGGAACAGCTCCCTTCGCCAAGGGCACCTGCCCTCCGAGCATGCCGCGCAGCCCGGAAGCGGCCACGAAAGTCCCGACGACGAGTAACGCGACGAACCCGGCCAGCAGGCCCGATCCCAGTCCCACACCCACCCACAGTTTCCGCACCCTCAAACCATCACCGGTCACCCCGGCATCCCACAAGTCGGCGTAGAGTCGGGGGGAGCGGATCCGTGGGGGATCCAACCGTGCGATCGGGGTGGTGAGTTCCACATGTTCCTGGCAGCCGACAAGGGTGACATCAGCACCATCATCGGTGGGATCGCTCCCGACTGGGGACCGTTCGGCTCCCTGGGCCAGGAGGCCCGCGTGATGGTGGAAGTGGTGATGGCGGTCGCCATCCTGCTCTGCCTCGGCATCGCCATCTGGGGAGCGGCGAAACAGCGCATCGGCGCCACCGCGCTGCGCGACACCTTCAGCGCGGAACAGGGCAAGGGGCTGATCGTCGCCGGACTCACCGGTGTCTTCATCATCGGCTCCCTCGGCACCCTGTTCACCATCGTCTACGGGATGGCGGTCTGAGTCCCGGCCGCGCCGCCGACGTCCGGTTCTTGCGCGTCACGGAACACGTGCGGGACGCGGAGGCGCACACCCGGCTGCTCGATGCCCAGGAACGCGACCGCGCCGCCGCCTTCGCCCGCCCCGCCGACCGCCACCGCTACCTCGTCGCCCACGTCGCCCTCCGCCGGCTGCTCGGCGAGCGCCTCGGCGTCCCGCCGCAGGACGTGGTGACGACACGGCAGCCCTGCCAGGGGTGCGGCGGCCCGCACGGGCGCCCCGTCGTGCCCGGCGACCCGGTCCACTTCTCGCTGTCCCACTCCGGGGACCTCGTCATGATCGCCCTCGCGGAGACCCCGGTGGGAGCCGACGTCGAGGAGGTCCCCGAACTCCGCACGGTCGACGACACCGCGGGAATGCTGCACGCCGCGGAGCACAGTGCCCTCAGCGCACTGGACGGCGCCCGGCGTCCGGCGGCGTTCGCCCGCTGCTGGACGCGCAAGGAGGCCTACCTCAAGGCCACCGGCGCCGGCCTCACCGAGGACCTCTCGGCCACCCACGTCGGCGCCGGCCCCGACCCCCAACCGCTCGCCGGTTGGCTGATCACCGACCACGCCGTCCCGCACGGCTACGCCGCCGCGACCGCGGTGCGCCGGCCCGGCGGCGGCCCGCCGGACGCCTGAGAGGCCGCCGCCGACGCCCCCTCAGCCCTCCAGCCGCAGCGGCCGCGCGACGTTCTCCCACCGCGTCTCGAACCACTGCCTGATCTGCTCGAACCGCGCGTCGTCCAACGGGCCCGTACCACCCGCCCCCCGCACCAGGGGGAACAGGCTGCCGTCGCTGTAGAGCTCCAGCACCTCCAGCGACACCCCGTCCGCGTGGTGGTACATGTGGCTGCGCCGGATCTGGTAGAAGCCGGTGAGGATCTCCGTGCCGTTGATGAGGTAGCGCTTCTCACCGGGAATCGTCGGCATGCCCCGGATCTCCACCCGCACGTCGTCCACCAGCCGCTCCTCCGCCAGCGCGGTCAACGAGTGCTCCAGCGCCCCGGCATAGGTGCGGATGACGTGCCGCAGCCGCTGCAGCGGCCGCGGATCGTCGGGGTCGTCCACGCGGCACGGGTACGGGTGACGCGCCTCGAGGTCGGGCAGCAGCACCCGCACCGCGACGGACTCCGGGCGGAACTCGCCGGCCCGGATCGCCTCGGTCTGGTTCTGCACCGCCTTGCTGAGCTGCTCGGCGGTGAGCGCCCACACGTCCAGCCGCACGTGCCGAGCCGCGAAGGCCCGCGCGATGTGGTGACCGAGCGGCTGCAGCGTGCCGCCACGCCGGGCGACGCGGGCCGCCCGGCCGGACACACCGTCCTCCACCAGGCCTTCCTCCCGCAGCACCGCCAGGGCGCTCTGGACCGTTCCGCGCCCGACGGCGTACCGACGGCGCAGACTCTGCTGCGTGGGAAGGTTCGCCTCCGGCTCGATCCGGCCGTCCAGGATCCTGGTCCGCAGGTCGGCGGCCACCTGCCGGTAGCGGGGTGTTCCCCCGACATCGTCCTCGCTCCCGGAATCCACCTGCCGAGGCTACAACTGCCGGACAGGTCCGGACAGATGGCGGCAACGACCGGTCGTCCCGACGTACGGCCCACAGTCGCCCGGCATGTGCCACCGTCCTGCCGCGGACCGGCGGTCAGGCTGCCCCGGTAGTCCTGAGATGGCGTCGGACGGCAGGGGTAGGCGCACGTGTGGGGAGTTGTGCAACCAATGGGCGGCGCTCAACGACGAGTTCCTGCCGACGAGAAAGCCATCCACTGGACTGCCCGCCCCACGGGGCGGGATCCCCCGAAGGAGGGTGCCATGGGTGCGCTGCTGCGCATGGAACTGCTCACCGAACTGCTGGCCCGGGTGGCCGTGGACCTGCTCTCCGCACTCGACGGGCAGGGCACCGCCCTGGTGCTCACCGCGGGGTTCCTGCTGCGACTGCTGCACCGCCGCGGGGACGAACCGGACCGGCAGCCCCCGCGCGCGCCGGCTCCGGGCACACCGGGCGTCGGACTCGCCTGCGTCGCCACGGTGCTGCTCGCACTGGTCCTCCTCGGCGGAATCGGCTGAGCGGGACACCGGCACCACGGCCGGGGGCATCACCGCACGTGGCAACTGCGCCGCCGGCCGGACCTCACCGGATTCCGGGCCGGGTTCCGGCCGAGAGGAAACACGGTGGTGACCGGCCGGCACCTCACGGCCGTCGAGGACGGGGACCACGTGCAGGAGTTGCCGAACGCCCCTTCCTCCGACGGCCATCCACCGCCGGGGACACGCGGACGGGCCACAATACGGATGCCGCACGGCCGGTGCCGCGTCCAGGGTCCCGGCATGACCGACGGTCCGACCTTCGCCCCCGCGCCACGTCTCGACCACGACCGGTACTGCGACGAGATCGTGGAACAGACCCGGCTGCTGCGCCGGACACTCGGCGGGACCGACCTCTCCGCCCGCGTACCGACCTGCCCGGACTGGTCGCTGCGCGAACTGGCCGTCCACGTCGGCGGGGCGCACCGCTGGGTGCACGAGATCGTCCGCACCCGCGCCACCGAGGAGGTCGCGGAGGACACCGCGCCCGGTTTCCACGGCCCGCGGGGCGGGACACCGGACGACCTGGACGCATGGCTCGCGTCCGGCGCGGAACAGCTGGCGGAAGCGCTGCGGGACGCCGGGGCGGCGGCCGAGGTGTGGACCTGGGTGCCGCAGCAGTCGTCGGGGTTCTGGGCCCGCCGCATGACCCACGAGACCGTGGTCCACCGTGCCGACGCCTCGGGAGCCGCGGCGGACACCACCACCTACCGCGTGGCGGCGGACCTCGCCGCGGACTGCATCGAGGAGTGGCTGGACCTGCTGACCCTGGCGTCCGCGGACGACCCCGGGATGCACGACCTGCGCCGCCACGCCGGACACAGCCTCCTGCTCCACGCCACGGACACACCGGAGGGCGGGTCCGGCGACGACGCCGCGTGGACGATCTCCCTCGGTCCCGCCGGCATTCGCTGGCGCCGCGCCCGCAGCTCCGCCACCGTCACGGTGCGCGGCCCCTTGACCGACGTGATGCGGGTGCTGCACCGACGGCTTCCGCCCGACGCGGGGCCGGTCGAGGTGCTGGGCGACGCCGGGCTGCTCCACTTCTGGCTCGACCGAACGCGCTGGGCCTGACCCACCGGAACGCCCGAGCCTCCTTTCCGGTCCGGGAGGACCCGCCGCACGCGCCGTCCGCCTCGCGCACTCCGGGGGAGACCTTCCACAGGCTGTGGAAGGAGCGGGAGGAGCAACCGGCGGAAGCGGGAACGGGCGCGCCGCGGCGTCATCCGCTGCGTTCCACGTCCCAGAACTCCACGCGGTCCGCACGCCACCGCTGCCACAACCGTTCCTGCCGCCCCGGGCCCTCGTCCCCCTGGGTGAGGAAGCGGATGTCCGAGGCCGTCAGCGGGAGCAGCGTCAGGTAGCGCAGCACGGTCGCACCGCCCTTGCCGGCGAACGACGACACACCGCGGAACACCGGGTGCACGCCGAAGAGCAGGCCGCGGATCTGCGTACGGGGCACCAACAGGTCGTCGCTCGCGATCAGTTGGTCCTGGACGGCGAGCGGCTTCGGTTCCGCGTCGCGCAGCAGGTACCGGGCGGCGGTGTGCACCAGGTGCAGAGCGGCGGGCTCCTGGCCGGTCTGCAGGGTGCAGATCAGCTCCACGGGTTCCGGTGATCTGACGGGCCGGTACCGCAGGCCGTTGGTCACGGCGGAGACGACCGGCAGCGGCCTCTCCTCCGGGTAGTGCAGAGTGACGCCGTAGCCGGCGTCGTCCTCTGTCGGCGTCCACCGCTTCACGGCCGGACCCACATGGCTGACGACATGCTCCGCCAGCCCGTCGAACTGATCACCCTCGCTCATGGCCGCCGACACTATCCAGTGCGCAGGGACCGGGCGTGCACCCCGGGTGCCTGCCTGTCGCGAACCCGGGCGGAGTCGGAGTTCGCCGACGAAGAAACCGGGGTCGCGGCTCGAACCCGTGGGATAGACACCACGACATGAAGGAACTGAGGGGCTGGCCGGAGGTCGAGAGGGCGGCACCCGGCGACAGCCGGATCGCGTGGGCGGCCCAGGAACGGCCGGACGGAGAGCTGGGGCCGGGAGTCAGGGCGTGGCGCCAGGGCTCGGCCGTGGTCGTGGCGAGCCCGGACCTCTCGGGCCGCGACCGGCTCGCCGTCACCGGAGAGGTGGGCGACACCACTCCCCTGGTGCGGGGCGTTCTCGACGAAGTCGGCCCGTCGTACCGCATCTTCGGCCCCTCGGAACTGGTCGACGGCTTGGTGGAGCGCATCCCGGGGCTCGGCCTGCTGGGCGAGCTCTACTGGATGGAGGCGCACCGCACGCCACGGGGGCGGGAACGGAGGACGGGCAGCCGGCCGGAAGTGGTCTGGCTGGACACTGCCGCGGAGAAGGCTGCCGAGGGGCTCTTCGACCACCACTTTCCGCGCTCCTACGCGCAACCGGGGCGACGAGGCGTGAAGCGGTGGGCGGGCATTCTCGACGACACGGACGGCAGTGGTTCCGAACGCCCGGTGGCCGTGGCGGCGGAAGCCTGGTCGAGCAGCACGTGCGGGTTCATGGCCGGGGTCGTCACCCATCCGGAGATGCGCGGGAAGGGGCTGTCCCAGGCCGTGTGCGCCTTCCTGCTGGACGCCCTGGTGAGCCGGCACGGCCGGGCCGCACTGATGGTGCACCGCCACAACGCACCGGCCGTCGGGACGTATCGGGCGCTGGGCATGACCGGACAGGCGCTCCGCGCCACCTCACTCGTGCAGGCATGACCCACCCCAGCCGCCCCACCGTTCCGGTGTGCACCCGTGACGTGTGGGAACCGTGGGGCGGAAGTGCGAACAAGGCGCAGCTCATCGGAAGAGATGCCTGCCACTGTGGAAACGGAGGACCCGCGCGAGCGTTCCGACAGCTAACGTCATGTGAGGAGACAATGCACAACAGCGGGTTGACCAGTTGAGGATGAGGGGGCACGTCCGGCATGAGCATCGGCGACGACGAGTACGACGAGCAGGGTCGTACCGTCGGCACAGGCACGTCCACGCGACGCGGCCCGGCGCGCGGCACCCGCACCCGGCTGCCCGGCGAGGACGGAGACGTCTACGGCGTCGGCAGACAGTCCTCCGGGCGCCCCGGTCGCAGCCTGCTCATGGTGGTCGGCGTCGTGGTGCTGCTCGTCGCGGCGATTGCCTTCGCCAACCGGAACGGAGCCTCCGGTCCGAACGACGAGCGATCCGGCAGCGCTTCCCCGGACACCCGTCCCACGGCCCCGACGGGCGAGCGCCCCGTGCAGGGCGCCGACGCGGCAACAGGCATACCGTCCGGTTTCGCCCACACCCGCCAGGGAGCGCAGTCCGCCGCGGCGAACTACGCCGTGGCGTTGGGCGGCGACGGGATGTTCAACCGGGACACCCGACACAGCATTGTGGATGCCGTATATGCACCCGCTTCAGCCGAGGAACTCAAAGGAAAGCAGGACAAGGCCTATTCCGAGGAGCTTCTCGACCGAATGGGCCTTGATCCTCGAGGAGCAGCTCCGGCCGGAAAGACGTTCGTCTCACGCACGGTACCGGTGGGCACGAACATTGCCTCCTACGAGGATTCCAAGGCATCGGTCTCGGTCTGGTACATGGGGTTGATCGGCATGGCAGGGGCCGAATCGCAGGACCCGGTGCGGACCACCTGGAAGACCTGGACTTTCAACCTGCAATGGGTCAACGGCGACTGGAAGATCATCGATGATGACCAGAAAGACGGGCCGGCTCCTGTTCCAGGTGATTCGGTGGCAGCCAACTCCGACGAAATCAGCCGGGCCGCAGAGGAATTCGGAGGGTTTACCTATGCCCGGTAGATCCCGGTGGCTGCTGGCCGTCATAGCCGGAATCGCAACAGCACAGGCTGCAGCTCATCCGGTCGCCGCGGCCCCGACCCCGAGCCCTTCGGAAGACCCCTGCGACCTCCTCATCGGGCCCGCAAGGGAACACTGCACCGGCGGTGCCGCCGGGGGCAGTGGTGGGGGAGGAGGTGGAGGCGCACGGGGGCTCGACGCCGGCGTGCTCGACCCCCTCTCGTCCCTCGCGAGGGGCTGCGCCGAGGCGGCCTCCTGGACGATCCGTGAACTGTCGCAGCTCGTCAACGAGACGACCAGGGTCGACTTCACGAACCCGGCGTTCCTGCGCCAGTACGCCGTCGTGTTCGCCGCGTCGACCGTCCTCACGCTGGTGCTGTGGCTGTTGGCCGTCGCAAAGCGGGCCGTCAGGGGTGTCCCGCTCATGCAGGCGCTCACCGAGGCCGTCGGATTCCTGTGGCTCGTGGTGCTCGCGTCGGCCTTCACCCCACTGATCCTGTACACCGTGGTCACGGCGACGGACTCCGTGACGGAAGCGATCTCGTCCGGCACCCGCGGCCGGACCGACGCGTTCTTCGGCACGTTCGCCGACGCGCTGGAGCAGGGCGACGACATCGGCGGCGGGCCCATCATGCTGATCGTCGTCTCGCTGATCTCGATCCTCGCCGCGGGGGTTCTCTATCTGGAACTGGTCGTCCGGGCCGCGCTGCTCTACATCGGCGCGCTCCTCGGTACCGCCGTCTACGCCGGGCTGGTGGACAAGGATCTGTGGGGCCACGTACGCCGCTGGGCCGGAATCATGATCGCGGTGATCCTGGTGAAGCCGGTCATCATGGTCGTGCTGAGTCTTGCCGGTGCCCTCGCCGGAGACCAGGGCCCGAACGCGTTCTCCGCGATCGTCTCCGGCCTGGCGATCATTCTGCTCGCCATCTTCGCCTCCGCGATGATCTACCGCTTCGTCCCCGGGTTCGGGGACGAGATCGTGAGCCACCGGAACGCCAGTCAGGACGCCGCGTCCCGTTCGGCCGCCGCCGTCGTCGCCTCGCCCGCCACCATGCTGCGGCAGGGCATCACCACGCACGGTGCCCGCGGTGGAGGGGGCGCCGGGGCCGACGACGCCGGGCGGAGCGGTTCGGGAGGGGGCCGACCGGCCAATCCGGCCGCCGGTGGTGTCGCCGCGCACAGCACGCGCGACGGCGACTCCGGCGGCGGCAGCGCCGCACCCGCGCCCGGCAGGTCCGCCGCCGATCCCGTCCGTACCCCGCACAGCAGCCGCGCCGCGGGCGCGGGCAAGGCCGGTTCCACCGGCGGATCGAATCGTTCCGGAGGTGATGGCCGATGACGACCCCCTCCCAGACCGTCGCGCCGCGCCGCACGTACATGATCGGGCGGGCGCGGCCCAACGCAGTCGTCGGGAAGAACCGGGAGACCGGCGAGATCGCGCTCATCGTCGTCGGCGCGTTCCTCGGCATGATGAGCGGACTGCTGGTCCCGACACTGTCGGCGCGGATCCCGGCACTCGTCGGCTTTCCTCTGCTCGCCCTGGCCGCCGTCTACGTGCCCTACCGCGGCCGCACGATGTACAGGTGGTTCGAGATCGACCGTTCGTACCGGCGCCTGCTGCGCAGCGGCGCCACCTACCGTTCCGGGGCGGTCGAGGCCGGCACCCGGCTGGACGGGACCGAGACGGATGTGGTGCCCCCTCCCGGCGTCGGCCGGATCACTTGGCTCGCGGCCCCGTTCGGTCCCGACGAGCTGGCGGTGCTGCTGCACGCCGACCGGCGGACCGTCACCGCCGCCATCGAGATCGAGGGCCCCGGCGTCGGACTGCGGGACAGCGAGGACCAGGAGGCCCTCGTCGACCGGTTCGGCGTCCTGCTCAAGCACGTCGCCAACGGCGACGGTTTCGTGACGCGGCTGCAGATGCTCGCCCGTACGCTTCCCGCCGACCCGGACGCGCACGCGAAGGACGTGGCGGTGCGCGGCGACACCCGGGCGGCACCCTGGCTCCAGGAGTCCTACGAGGAACTCCAGTCCATGGTCTCCACCTCCAGCGAGCAGCACCGGGCCTACCTGGTGGCCTGCATGCACTACGGCCGGGACCTGGCGGCGGAGAGCGCCGCCATTGCGAAGGCCGCGCGCGCCTCGGACGCCGGCGGCGGGCGCCGCATGACGAAGGACGAGGGCCTCGCCGTCGTCATGGCGCGGGAACTCACCGACATCTGCGCCCGCCTGGCCGAGGCGGACATCCGGGTGCGCCAGCCCCTCGGGCAGGCGCGGCTCGCCTCGCTCGTGCACTCGATGTACGACCCGGACCACCCCGTCGACCACATCCAGGCCATGTCCAAGCGGAACGCCTGGCCCGCGGAACTGGACGCCCGGGAACCGACGTACATGACGGCCAAGACCCGGGAGGCGCCGACGCGCGCCCCCTGGTGCCACGCCACTGCCTGGGTGAAGGAATGGCCGATGACCCCGGTCGGGGTCAATTTCCTGGCCCCGCTCCTGGTCCACACCCCGGACGTCATCCGCACCGTCGCGGTGGTGATGGACCTGGAACCGACGGAACTGGCCATCGAGCGCATGCTCACGGAGAAGACCAACGACGCCGCCGACGCGAGCCGCGCGGCGAAGATGAACCGCACGGTCGACCCGCGGGACGTCGCCGCGCAGGGCCGCGTGGACCAGCGCGGCGACGACCTCGCCAGCGGCGCCGCCGGTGTCAACCTGGTCGGGTACATCACGGTCTCGTCGCGTACGCCCGACGCGTTGGCGCGGGACCGGCGCACGATCCGCGCCTCGGCCGGCAAGTCCTACCTGAAGCTGGAATGGTGCGACCGGGAGCACCACCGGGCGTTCGTCAACACGCTGCCGTTCGCCACCGGCATCCGGCGCTGAGGACTGGGGGATTCCCTGTGGCACGCGATCTGCTGAGCGCCCTCACCGAGGGCTTCACCAGCTTCCTGTTCGGAAGGACAGAGACGACGCGCCTTCCGGTCCGCACCTCCACGGGCCAGGCTCAGGCGGTCTACCTGCCCACGGCAGCCCCCGGGCTGGGGGACTCCGGCGTCATCATCGGGCGCGAGGTCTACAGCGGCAAGGGCTACATCTACGACCCGTTCCAGCTGTACGGACAGCAACTGCCCGCCCCCCACTGGCTGGTGCTGGGCGAGTCCGGCAACGGCAAATCGGCGCTGGAGAAGACGTACGTGCTGCGTCAGCTCCGGTTCCGGGACCGACAGGTCGTGGTCCTGGACGCGCAGGGCGAGGACGGTGTCGGCGAATGGAACCTCATCGCCGAGGAGATGGGCATCACTCCCATCCGCCTCGATCCCACGGCGGCGCTCGACCAGGGCATACGCCTCAACCCGCTGGACCCGGCCATCACCACCACCGGCCAGCTCGCGCTGCTGCGCACCATCATCGAGGTGGCCCTGGGACACGGTCTCGACGAACGCTCGGGGTTCGCGCTGAAGGTGGCCCACTCCTACGTGAACGCCACCGTCGCGGACCGCCAGCCGGTGCTCACCGACATCGTCGAGCAACTGCGGCACCCCGAACCGGAGTCGGCCCGGGCCATGAACGTCGCCCTGGACGACGTGCGTGCCTGGGGTCTGGATGTCGCGCTCGTCCTGGACCGGCTCGTCGACGGCGATCTCCGCGGCATGTTCGACGGCCCCACCACGGTCGGCATCGACCTGGAGGCGCCCCTCATCGTCTTCGACCTGTCGCACATCGACCGCAACTCCATCGCCATGCCGATCCTCATGGCGATCGTCGGCGTGTGGCTGGAGCACACCTGGATCCGGCCGGACCGGAGGAAGCGGATCTTCCTGGTGGAGGAGGCCTGGCACATCATCAACAGCCCGTTCGTCGCTCAACTCTTCCAGCGGCTCCTCAAGTTCGGGCGACGGCTGGGGCTGTCGTTCGTGGCCGTGGTGCACCACCTCTCGGACATCGTGGACGGGGCAGCGGCGAAGGAGGCCGCGGCCATCCTCAAGATGGCCTCGACACGCACCGTCTACGCCCAGAAGGCGGACGAGGCACGCGCGACCGGCCAGGTACTCGGCCTCCCGCGGTGGGCCGTCGAGATCATTCCGACGCTGTCCCCGGGGATCGCGGTCTGGGACGTCAACGGCAACGTGCAGGTGGTGAAGCACCTGGTGACGGAGACCGAGCGGCCGCTGGTCTTCACGGACCGGGCGATGACGGAGCACTCGTCGCCGCAGTCCGCATCCGAGGCGCTGGAGGCCGAGTTGGAGGCGGAGGCGGAGGCCCGGGCGGCGGCCATGGACGGTGCGCCCGGCCGGGGCGGTTCCGGCCCGGCGTCCGGGGTGGCCTGACCGTGACACCGTACGAACGGGGTTCCGGGGGCGACCGGTGGGGCACCGGCGGCGAGCGCCGGGAGGGCAACCGGGGCGTCCCGGACGGCATGCTGGTGGGAGCCCTTGCCCTGGTGCTGGCGGCGGCGGGCCTGGTCTGGTCGGCGACCGGGCTGTCGGCCCTGCTGGGCCACGGCCACTGGCCCGACGGTCTGAGCTTCTCCCGCACTCCCCTGGCGCTGAGGCACCTCGCCACCGATCCGCGGGACGTCGCCGGCGCGTGGCCGGACGTCCCGGCGGGGCAGCTGTCCGGCCTCGGCCTCTTCTGGGGTGTGTTCATCGGCCAGCTGATGGTGCTGCTGGTGCTCGCCGTCTTCGTGATCGGCACTGTGACACGTGGGCGTGCGGTACGTGCCTCCCGCCGGGAGAAGCAGAACGCGACACTCGACTCCGGCCCGTCCGGCACGGGCACCCCGGCCGGTGCTCCCGCCGTCGGGCCGGACGCAGCCGGTCCGGGTGCGGGCCCGCCTGCCGCAGGACCGAGCCCCCGGGAGAAGGACTTCCACGAAGCCGACGAAGCCCGGCAGCCTCCCCAGCGGCCGGAGACCGCCTCGCCCGGCCTGCTGCCGCCCGTCCCACCCGTGGTGCTCCCGCAGCACAACGCCCGCACACACGCGGACCCGCCGAGCGGCATCCCACCGCAGCCGTCCACACCTTCCTCGTCCGGGCTGCTCGTGGCTCCGGAGGACGGAGCCGTCGCCGAGGCCGCCCACGCCGCTCCGGGCCCGCTCGTCGTGGTCACGGCGAACCCCGGCCTGTGGTCCCGCACCGCAGCGGCACGCGCGGAACGGGGCCCGGTGCACGTCTACGACCCCGAACAGCGCACGGACTGCCCGGTGCGGCTGCGGTGGGCGCCGCATCACGGCTGCGCCGACATGGCGACCGCCCGCACGCGGGCCGCCGCGCTGCTCGCTCCTGTCCGGCGTCCGGCGATGAGCGAGGAGGCCGTCCACGACACGGCCCGAACGCTGCTCCGCTGCTGGCTGCACGCGGCGGCCGTCGCCCGCGAACCGTTCCGTCAGGTGCACCGCTGGGCGCTCGGCGGCTCCTGCAAGGACGCCGTCCGCGTGCTGCGCACCGACCCGGGCGCCACGGCGGGTGCGGCGGGCGAACTCGAGGCCGCCCTCACGGGACACCCGGAGAGGAGGGAAGCCGCCACGGAACGCATCCGCAGGGCGCTGACCTGCCTCTCCACGCTGCACGTGCGGAACGCGTGCACTGCGTCCCGAACCGATCGCCTCGCGTGGGAATCGTTCGCCCCGGAAGGGGGAAGTCTCTACATCGTGGGCGCGTCCGTGGAGGCTCCGTACCGCGGGGACCCGGGCGTGACGCCTCTGCTGACGGCGCTCACCTCAGCCGTGGTCGGGCACGGCCGCCGCATGGCCGCACGGTCATCCTCCGGCCGGCTCGACCCACCAATCACTCTCGTGCTGGACCAGCCGGCCACCGTCGCGCCGCTCCCGGAACTTCCGTCGCTGCTCGCCGAGGGTGAGGAGGCCGGCCTGGTGACACACGCCGTGGTGCGCTCCGAGGAACAACTCCGCACCTGGTGGCCGGGCCTGGCCGACCGGATGCACTGACCGGAGCGGAACTCAGCGGTCGGCCGACGGTCCGCCCCCGCCGGGACGCTCGAACGTCATCTCCCATTCGAGAGCGCCCGGGTGCACGGGATCGGCCCTGGAGGAGCCGGTGCGGACGAAGCCGTACCGCCGGTAGAAGGCCTCCGCCCGCGGATTGCCCTCGTGCACGTCGAGACGCATCCGCGCCACGTCGGAGCGGGCCCACGACCACTTCTGCGCGGCGTCGAACAGCTGCTGCGCGAGACCGCTGCCGCGGTGTTCGGGGCGCACGTACACCGCCACCACATTCGCTTCCCCGTCCTCCACGAACACGGTCAGCATGCCCGCCCAGGAACCGTCCGCGAGTTCGCCGACGAGCGTGGTGATGGGGCGTCCGTTCCGGGCCTCGCCGGCGCGCTTGCGCCAGAACAGCGGGGCCCGTGCGGCGGCACGGTCGTACGTCTCGGTGAAGGCGACGGGCGCCACTGGATCCGCGAGTGCGGCAAGCCGCAGGTCCCGCAGTTCCCGCCAGTCCTCCGCCTTCGCCTCCCGGATTCCGTACGTCATGTGCCCATGGT
>NZ_JBJZOM010000014.1:0-133578 GCF_047200695.1 Streptomyces callyspongiae | reverse complement strand
GGCGGGGGGGGGGTGGGGGGGGGGGGGGGGGGGGGGGGGGGGGGGGGGGGGGCCGCCGGGGGGCCCCCCCCCCCCGGGGGTGGTGTGTCAGGTCTCGATGACCTGTCCGAAGGCGTGGAGGACGTCCGCGAGGAGGGCGGAGGCGTCGTTCTCCGCGTGGGCTTCGCCGTCGTTGAGGGAGTTGTTCAGCAGCGCGGCGACGAGCGTGACGGTGGCGTCGCGCTGGCCGAGGTGGCTGCGGCCGGTGGCGACGGTGAAGTCGTGCAGCGCGTCGGCGGCGGCTCCGGCTTCGGGACCGGAGGCGGGTGAGCCGGGCAGGCCCCAGCCGAAGGAGTCCATGCCGGCGGTGGTGAACTGCGTCCAGGCGTCGGCCAGCAGAAGGTCCGGGCGGTCGCCGTCGGGGTGGCCGTCGGTCACGGCGAGGTGGAGGAGCTTCCGCGTCACGTCGGAGACGGTCGTGTCGGGGTCGATGCGCATCAGGAGTGCGAAGGCGTGCCGTACGTCGTCGGAGTGGTCGCTGCTGATCTGTGTCCGGGCCAGTGCGAGGGTCTGCGGGTCGGGCACGTGGGGTGTTCCTTTCTGCTGTGCGGTGGCGGGGTGGGGATGGTCGTGTCCGGGGGCCGTCACAGGGACAACAGCTCCTGCAGCAGGTCGAGTGCGGACTGATCGCGTTCGGCCAGGGCGGCTTCGCGCATGCGCAGGGTGCGCAGGATGGGGACCTGCAGGGAGATGCCGTCCGGCTGCCCGGTCTCGTCCAGGGTCAGCCGGTAGTCCGACAGGGCGATGCGGACGGCGTCGTAGCGTTCCACCAGGCGGCTGGAGCGGTGCGGGGCGTCGGCGGACGGGCAGACGGCGCGGCAGGTGCATCCCGGGTCGTTGCAGGGGCGCATCGCGGGGTGCGAGGTGAGTGCGGTGTGGTCGCGGTAGCGGCGTGAGCGGCCGTTGAGGACGGGGCAGGCGTGCTGTGCGTAGTGCCGGCACTCGGGGTGAAGGCCGGGCTCGGGTGAGGAGCCGCGGGCGATGTCGGCTGGGCGGGCGATAAGCCACAGGCGGCGGCCCAAGGGCTGGCCGCAGATCTGGCAGAGGTGGCCGAGGAAGGCTTCCCGCATCCGGCGGGGGTCGGCGCTGCCGAAGAGGGCATGCCCGTTGTGGGTGTAGGAGATGTAGGGCACGACGAGTCCGGCAGAGCGGGGGCGTCGGGAGCAGCGTTCGGGAACGGGCACGCGGGCGTGCTGGGTCATGGGGTTCTGGTCCTTTCCGGAGGCAGGGCCGGGCCCCTGCCGGGGCCCGGCCCGTTGTGGTCGGGTCCGGTTCGGGTGCCGCGCCCCCGGTCTGGGGGCGCGGCTGTGTCAGGTGCGGCCTGGGGCGCTCAGGTCGCGTTCGTGGGGGGGGTGACGCCGTGTTCCGACAGGTGGACGAGGGCGGCGGTGAGTTCGTCGCCCTTGAGGCAGCCGGTGTGCCTGCGGTTGCGGCGCAGATGGGAGTTGAACATCGGCTTCTCAGTGCCGCACAGGCGGCAGACGACCTACCTGTGGGTGTCGCTGCCCGGGTACGGGGCCAGCGGCCACCAGCCCCTGCTGGCGCAGGTGGTCGTACGCCTCGGCGGCACGTGTCCGGTTGGACGGGGTGTCCCGCAGGACCTCGGTGTCGAGGGCGGGCGGAGGGAAGGTCTCGTCCACCCGGCGGTAGGACAGGGTCGTGTGGCGGAGCATCACCGTTCACCCGCCTCGTGCTCGTCTACGACGTGCTGGCCGTTGCGGGTCTGCACCACGATGCGGTAGCCGCTGGCCATGAGCTCGGCCGCCCGCTTGGTGAGGTGGTGCGGGTCGGTGCCGACGATGCTGAACAGCGGGTGCTCGCCCTCGAACAGCAGCAGGGCGTAGTGCTCGCTGTGCAGGTCGTCGGCGGACAGGTTGGACCGCCACGTCCGGTCGCATCCGCTGCAGGTCCAGGTGTGGCCGCCGGTGCCGTCGGGCGCCGAGTCGGAGCCGGGAGCGGAGCAGCTCGGGCAACGGCCGCGGCTCATGCGCTCGGCCACGGTGTCGGGCATCCGCACGGCTGCCCCGAGGAGGGGGCGGCCGGGGCGCCAGGCGTCGGGGACGGAGGCGCCGGCGGACAGTGCCTGGTCGAGCTGCTTGAGCGTGCCGGTGACGCGGTCGGCAAGGCGTGGCAGTTCGCTGGGCACGACGTCGCTGCCCAGCGAGGCGATGTCGTAGGAGGCGACCTCGGCGCGGAGGCGGGTGAGGAGGGCTCCGGTGTCGGGGGTCTGGGTCACGGTCACGGTGTGTCGTCCTTCTCGTCGTTGTCTTCCCCGCAGCGGCAGTGCTGGGGGTGGCAGGGCTCGGTGTGCTGGCCGAGCCAATCGAGGAAGCTGCTGAGCCGGTCCGCCTCGTGGGTCCACCGCTCTGCGTCGGCGGGGAGGGCGGTGGCGTTGGTACGGGCTTCCTCGATGTCCGCGCGGATTTCGTGGGCCAGCCACGTGCGGCAGGCGATGCGGCCGGTGGAGGCGTAGGAGTACAGCGCGGAGGCTTGTCCGCCGTGCCAGTCGGCGGCGAGGCCGAGGTAGGCGTCGGCGGTGTCGTCGTGCGTCGTCACGGTCGGTCCTCCCGAAGGGGCGCCGTGGCGGGCGGGGTGTCTTCCCCCGAGGGGTGGGGGTGGGGGTGGCGCTGTCCTGCCCGCCACGGCGCGGTGCGGTGTGGTCAGTCGGTGGCGTGGTCCGGGTGGGCGCCGTGGATCTTGTGGGGGCGGCCGTGGATGTCGAGGGCGAAGACGTCGCGGGTGATGCCCTTGGTGTTGGTGCGGCGGACGATGACCTGCTCGGGGTGTCCGAGGGGTCCGTGCGGCCAGTTGAAGCGGGCGTACTGGCGCTGGCGGTGCTCGCGGGCGGCGCGGGCCAGTGCGAGGGCCATGGAGGAGCCGTGGGCGAGCGGCCGCACGTGGGCGGGGTCGCTGAGGCGGGCCGCGGTGACGTGCCAGGAGCCGGCGGGCAGCGGGGTGCAGTCGGTCAGGAACCGGGTGAGCGGGTGGTCGGTGGAGTCGATGAGGTCAACGGTCGTCTGGATGCTGCCGGTGATGTGGGCGGGGCGGATGCGGGTGACTGTGGCGACGGTGGCCTGGTGGGTGTCGTCGAGGTCGATGGGGACGTAGACGGGGCTGCCGACCATGGGCGGCAGTTGAGTGCTGTAAGGCATGGGCACCTGTCCTTTCCTTGTGCCTTAATCCTATCAATTGATCGCCTTTTTTGCAATATTAAAAGGGGGTATTTAGTGAGCGTTGCAGCAGGCCGGAGGTGCTATCGTCGTCCCGGCTCCCGATCCCGGGTGCCGGGTGGTGCAGGGCATGCCGGCGCCTCCTCGGGGACCGGCGCGCCCGTCCGGATACGGCCTGTTCCCAAAACGGGAACGGCGCTACAGTCCGCGGGATGACGGATGAGGAGCGTCCTCGGAGGCGCCAGCGGCCCGCGCTGCGACTGGGGCCCGTGAACGTCCATGCTCTGGTCGAGGAGCTGAGGGCCCTTCACCGCCGGGCGGAGGACCCGATGCTGGAGCGCTTCCCGGCGCCGGAGGAGCTGACCTCGGTGCTGGAGCACTGCCGGAAGGTAGAGAAGCACCTGAGCGTTCCGGCAGGGGCGACGGAGCGGGATGTGCTCGGCCGTATCGCGGTCATCCGAGCGACGCTTTGGCAGCACCTCATCGAGCGGGCGGAGGACGGGCTGCTGGCGGCGACCGAGTTCGGTCAGCGCAGCGGCGGCACCCGCTGGGAGGACTTCACCGTGCCGATGTGCGTGACGAGCCGGAATGGTGCGCAGCAGAAGGCGCGGAGGATCAGGGCCGGGCAGGTTCGGGATCCGCATGAGCTGCGCAGCCCGCGTACGGCTCGGGAGCACCAGGAGCGGGACGAGGCAGAACAGCGGGACGAGGAACGCAGGATCGCGGCGGACGCGGCACGGTTCGACGCGGCCCGGAGTGTGTGCCGGCGCCTGGTGGAGCAGCGCGGAGCCTTGGAGCTGGAGCCGGAGTCCATGGCGGCGTACTGGATGGGCGAGCTCGCAGGGACGCTGGATCAGCGCACCTCGGCGCGGGAGAGGGCGAACCTGGTGAGGTTTCTGGGCTCGTTCGTGCGGGCGCTGGAGGAGCAAGGAGGAGGACGGGCGGCGGCGACCGGCGCGGCGCGGGAGGCCGTGCGGATGGCGTACGCGTTCGCGGAGCGGCACGGCTGAGGAAACCTGGCGACGGAGAAGGGGGCCTCCCGTGCCGGGCGGCCCCCCTCGGAATGGTTCCGGTCAATGCATGAGCAGCTTGGTCTCCAGTTCCACGAGCCGGGTGACGAGGGCTTTCAGGAAGCCGACGTGCACAGAGTTGCCGGCCGAGTCGAAGAGTTCCGCGAGGGCGTCGTAGACCAGTTGGTCGGCTTCGGAGCGGAGGGATGCCGTGAGTGCCGGGTCGCTGGCCTGGAAGGCGTCGCGGTGCTTGACGGCGGATTCCTTGATCAGGTTGCTGGCGTCGGTGTCCCACTCGTTGAGTGCGTCGGCTGAGGGGTCGAGCCGGAGGGGGCCCTGGGTGGTGTAGTTCCGCATCATGTGGTCGGGGTTCCGCATGGTCGTGTGTCCCTTCTGGGGTGAGCCCTTCCCTTGTGCCACCCATTCTACTTTTTGACGCACGTTTATGCAATATCTACATGGTCTATTTTTGGTGGTGGCCGGGACACGTGTGTGCCCCGGCCACCACCGAGAGGGCGGCCGGGGCACGGTGCGGGTCAGCCCTCCGAGTCCGGGGCGGTCTACATGGTGCTGACGACTCGGCAGCCGAGGCAGGTCACCTGACGCGGGTCGTTCGTGCTCCGCGTCAGCTCCACCCCACAGGCGGCCCGGACGCCGGGATCGTCGTGCAGGTGGACACCGGAGCGGATCTCCGCCGAGACCTCCTCGCAGGAGCAGGGCGCCGGACCCCAGTGGGCCAGGGCGCGTGCCAGCCGCAGCGCGGACCGGCGCCACAGCGGCGGCCGCCGGTGCTCGTGGCCGAAGCGCTGCCTGTACTCCAGCAGCAGCTCTGTCTCCCCCGGAGCGAGCGGAGGAGCGAGGTCGGGGCTCTGGCGGCTCCGGGAACTCGGGATCCAGCGGTCCGGGCCGTTCGGATGTCGGGGTCTCGCTGAGAAAGGTCTCCAGCACATCCTGCAGGAAGTCGTCAGCGGTGCCGTCCACCCTCGGGTCGGCGCCGATGGCGCACTGCTCGCGGCCCAGGTGAAGCAGGTCGGACAGCAGATCCTCCAGGCGGGTCTCCTCCGGAGGACCGTACTGCGCGACGTAGGAGTCCCAGTACGGCCGCACGCGGGCGGCGCGGCCGGAGGGAGTGCAGTAGGGGTCGGAGAGCGGTGCGGCCTGATCGGTCATCAGATCACCGCCGCGGACTCGATCATGTGGCGTGCCACGGCCCGGAACCACTCGCTGGTGGTCACCGGCCGGTCGCCTTCCTCGGGTGCGGGCGGGGCGGACAGGCGCCCACCGATAACGCCGCCGACCGCGTCGGCGGAGTCGATGTCGCCCGCCGCGTAGCACTCGACGGCATGGCTGATCGCCTCCGCCAGGTCCGGGGAGAGGTCGGCCAGTGTCCGGCCCGAGGTGAACATGTTGTGCTCGGGGTCGCTGGCGCTGCTTCGAATGCTGTTCAAGAAATGCCTCCGGACGAGGGGGCGCCGGACGGCGCCCCCTCGCGGGTTCAGGGGTGGACGAGTGTCAGGCGGCCAGGGCGATCTTCCGCGCGAGCTCGACGGCTCCGGCCTTGAGGGATTCGGAGGTGAGCAGGGTGCGGCGGACGTAGGTGTCGCGGGTCTGGTATCCGCGGACGTGGTCCAGGTACTCGCCGGCGGCCTGCACCAGGCCCTCGGCGGTGCCCTGGATGCCCTGGCAGGTGGGCCCGGCGATGATCAGCCGCAGGTTGTCGCGGGCGCGCAGGGCGTTGCGGTGGGCGATCTTCCCGTGCACCTGGGCGGGGTCGATCGGGATGAAGCGCTGGACGAACTCCTCCTCCTGCTCGTGGGTGATCTGGAGGCCGGACAGCTGCTCGTGGAGCTGCCGCACCTCTTGGGTCTGCTCGCGGGCGCCGAGCACCGCTTCGCGGGCGGCTTCCATCTGGTCGCGCCAGTTCCGGGTATGGCGGATGGAGAATCCGACGCCCTGAGTCTTGGCGTTCATCTCCGACAGGTGCCAGGTGTTCTGGCAGTTGTGGGAGCGGCCGAAGGCGCTGACGTAGTCGGACGAGGCGGTCGTGATCGGCCAGAACCGGCCTTCCTCGACCTGGTCGACGTCGGAGACGCGGCACCACATCCAGCCGTCCTCGATGTAGGGATGGACGAAGCGGCCGGTGAAGCGGTGCTTGATGCCGAGATGTTCGGTGTTATGCCAGAAGCGAAGAGTGTAGGACGCCTGGCAGTGCACCTCCCTGCCCTGCAGGCTCGCTGTGCGCTCCACGCTGGAGTTCTGGAGGGAGGAGGGGATGCCGAGCCGCATGAGGATGCGGCGGGCGCTCAGCAGCAGGTCGAGGCTGGTGTTCGCGATGATCGCGCCCTCGGTGGTGTCGGTGTTGCCGTCGGCGTCGTTGAGGCCCTTGATCAGCTCACGCTGGCACGGAAGCGGCAGGTACTCCACCCACTGCGGAGGGACCTTCTTGCCCCGGCCCTTCACGCGCTCGTCGGTGGAGTGGTGAACCCATCCGTCGAGGAGGTTCGCCAGCGTCTCGTCGTAGAGCGTCGCCTGTACGCAGCCCTGACGCTTGGTGGGAGATCCGGTCCACCCGGCGCTCCGGTAGAGGCTGATGACGCGCTCCAGCGTGGCGGTGTCGCCGTCGGCCACGGCCACGGTGACGCCGGCCGGCTCGCCCGATCGGTGATTGAGGTGGATGTTTCCGTCACCCAGCCAGTAGCCGATGAGCCACCACCACTCCGGGGCATCGAGCCGGGGGTCGCGCTGGACGGCCCAGAGCTTGCGGAATCCGGGGCCGCTGCCGGAGTAGGAGACGGTCTCGATGGGAGGAGCCTGCACCTCCGTGGTGTCGATGGGCATGCCGAGTTCGTGGGCTCCGGGAACGAGGTCCTTCGCTTCCACCCAGCCCGGTTCGACGTTGCGGCCGACGATCGGCCGCTTGCTACCGAGGGCGGACGTACGGCGGCGGCGCTGTCGTGCCCAGTAGCGGTGCTCGGTGGTGACCTTCTCGGGGAACGGGAGCCCTTGGACGGAGACCGACAGCCCGGGGCCCACCCGCGGCTCGGTCGCTGACGGATGCTGCTCGACCGGCCCGCGCCAGTGCTGGTCCTGGATGGGCGTGCCTTCGGCGTGGCAGACGACGCGCACGGCGGTGGGGATGGCCTGGAAGGCGGAGCTGCCGTCGTGCGCGTTGAGCAGGGCGAGATACGGATAGGTCTCGCTGATGTCGCCCTTGGTCATCCAGGGGTCCCCGAGCCGGAACAGGGCCCACACTTTCGCGCCCCCGGCCAGAACACCGCCGGTCTCACCGAGGATGCCGTCCTGGCCGAGGATGGCCTCCGCGACCTCGCCCATCGCTGCGTGGGAGATTCCCTCCCAGGAGGCGTTGTGCACGGCCAGGGTCTCGGCCGTGTCATCGCGGTAGATCCGCTTGTAGCCGGGGATCGCCTTGTAGCGGGCGGAGCCGTCGTCGTTCACGCCGTGGAGCGCGAAGACGGGCTCGGACTCGATGTCCCACTCGAAGCCGCCGAGGCGCCGGATCTCCGCCCAGCTCTCCGGCATGTGGTCGATGACCTGCCCTTCACCATGCCACGGAGTTTCCCGGTAGCTAAACATGCTTGAGATGTTCGCTGGCATGCAGATGCCCTCTCGCATAGCGAAGCCGCCCCTCGCATGGGGGCGGCTCCTGTCCTTTCCTTGCTCTTTCATCCTACTTAATAACAGGAGAAATTGCAAGAGTGAGAGGGTGTATTTACTTGTGGTTGCGGCGGGGTCAGCTGGCGATCTGCATGGGCCCGGCGTCGTTCTGACCGGAGCCGTCCTCGGCGGTCAGGGACGCCAGGATCTCCTCGGCCTGAGCCGGCATGGTGCGCTTGGAGATCCGCGCGCCGTCCAGAAGCCCGACGATGTAGGCGTCGACCAGCCGGGACTCCACGTGCCGGACCTGGCCGCCGACCTCGAGGTGGTATTCGCCGGCTGCGCCGGCGTCCTGACTGTGGAACGTGAGGATGCCAAGGTCTTCGAGGGTGCGGAGCATGCGCAGGCGATTGCGCTGTGCTCCTCGGCCGAGATGGCGCTTGCGTACGAGTGGCATCCGGGGAGTCCTCCTTGTAGGGCCGCAGGGGGCGGATTCGGGGCGGAAGGCCCTGCCCACACAGCAGGGCCTTACCTATTGTACCGATATTAGGCAAGAGGTAGGGGGGGATTTCCAGCCGTCAGTGCCCGCAGTCGACGGATGGATCGCACCAGCGGTGGGGGCCGGAGCCTGCGGGGGCGGGTGGAGACCAGGATGTGCCTTCGCCTGCAGAGGAGGGAACGGGAGTTCCATCCCACAGGTATGCGGGGTCGCGGTCCCAGGGAGCGGTTCCTGGGGCATTTTTCGGGGCCTCCCCCGGATCGATGGCGGGCTGCGGTACGGGGGAGCAGGTGTGGCCGTCGTCGCGTGGGGCCGGGCGTTTCAGGCGGCCTTCACCGGCTCGGCGGAGGCGGTTCTCGGCCAGGCTCGCCGGACGTGTGCCGACCTGGTGCACATCGTCGAGGAGGAGACCGATCTCCTCGACCGTCCAGCCGTGGCCGGTCAGAGTCAGAGCGGGAGAGGTCAGCCAGAAGGGGAGCCGCAGGCTCCCGAGAAGCGCGAGTACCGATTCGGCGGTGTCGGGGTTGAACAGCCGCACGTGCCCGAGTACGTCCTCCGGGGAGACCCAGTGCGCGGATTTGTCCGGCCGGGGCAACTTCTCCAGCAGGGTCAGACCGCGCAGCTGAGCGACGGAGGACACCACGGACGGGGGTGGCGTCGCCGGGTAGTGGCGGGTTCTGCGGCGGCGCGGCCTGGGCTGTGGAGACGAAACCGGTTCGGTTCCCTCCCTGAGCACTGCGTGCCCAGGGCCCTCCCCGGCTTGCGCAGGGAGGGAACCGGAAACCGGTTTTACGTGCCGCCTGGCGGCAGATGTTGAAGCGGAAGGTGTTGGAGGACTCTCCCGACCGGAAGGCGAGTCAGGAGAGCAGGAACCGTCGTCGCTGGCAGCAACATCTGCCACCGCGCAGTGGCCGGGCGCCGAACGAGGAGCGGGGACGG
The DNA here is from genome assembly GCF_047200695.1 of Streptomyces callyspongiae. Lineage (NCBI taxonomy): Bacteria > Bacillati > Actinomycetota > Actinomycetes > Kitasatosporales > Streptomycetaceae > Streptomyces > Streptomyces callyspongiae. The sequence goes on along the minus strand of NZ_JBJZOM010000014.1, from coordinate 124,306 downwards.
GATCAACACCTGCCGTATCTGGCGGGCAGTGGCCAACACTTGCCGTATCCGGGCGCATGTTGGCCGGGGCTTCGTCCACAGCGTCGGCCAGGGCCCACAGCTCGCTGCGGGAGGGAAGCGTCCCCGGAGTGTCGGTGACGGCGATGACGTGTTGCCACTGGCGGCGGCCGACGGATCGGCGGTGCCGCACGGTGTGGCCGGAGGCGTCGAGCCGGGCCATGAGTCGCTGCCGCTGACGGTCGGACACTCCCAGCTCGGCGGCGAGGTCTTCGCTCTGGCCGCGCCATCCGCGGCGGGTGATCAGCCGTGCTGCGACGCCAGCGAGGTCGACGGGGAGCGCGCTGGCGGCGATGGCAGCAAGGGGATCGGCGGTGCGGGTGAGGACCAGCAGGACGGTGCCGGGCGCGGAGGTCATCGGCGGCCCTCCTCGACCTCGAGGAAGCGGCGCAGGTCCGCGTCCGAGACACTGGGGGTGTCCTCGTCGTAGAGGGCCATCGTGCGGACCACGGCCTCGTCGGGAAGCTGGCCCGGGGCGTCGCCCACGGCCAGCACGTAGCGGCCGTCGAAGGGCTGCCTGCGCGTCAGCCCGATGCGTTCCAGCGAGGCAAGGACGCGGCGCATCCCGGGGCCGGAGACGTACAGGCGACGGGACAGCTCTCCCCAGGAGCCGCAGAAGCCGTCGAGCTCACGCAGCAGACGCACCATCACGCCGGTCTCCTCAGGGCCGAGCCGGGAGGTGCGCAGCATGGTGGTCAAGGGATCGCGCGTGCCGGGCACGCACAGCACATACACACCTTGCGGTGGTGTGTCGGGGAACGGCATGTCCGTCCTCTTTCCACCGCCCCGGGACGGGCGAGTGGCGAGAATGGTGCGTCTCACACCGTGAAGCCGGGGCATTGCCCTTCAATGCGATGACCCCATGGGCTAGCATGGCCCACGAGTTCACCACAAAAAGCGCGTACGACCGGCCAGCCACCGGATTCAGGGATGATCCGCGAGGCGGCCAGAAGGAGAAGGCATCACGTAAAACGCTTCGTTCTCGCTCTCCCTCCAGGACGATCAATCACAGGGCTATCGGTTGGCTCTACGTCAGCTACAGCGTCTGCAGGGATGAGCTCCAGGAGCCCCGCACACTGGGATTGCGGCCCAGTAGCGGGGCTTCACTGCGTCTGACGTGCCCGATCTTATCCAACCGCCCGGCTGTCTGCGTTCTTTGGGCAGGATAAAAACCAGAACCAGCTACCCGCTTTCTGCGTGGCCCGCACACGTACCCGCCCGCGGCCTGGACGGCACACCGTCAACGCGGCAGGGCTCCGCCAGACCTTGAAACGGCCTCACGAAGCCCTGCCACACACCCATCACGCCCGTCGGCGGAACGCCCTCAACCGGCACGGCAGCCCCCACCAGGCCAGGTGACTGGGGGCCTCCTCCAGCAGCTCCCACCGAGCGGAGAGCGCGCGGTAGAAGTCCTCGTCCCCGGACAGGTCCTGGTCGGCGGGGGCGCACAGGAACAGCAGATCGCCCTGGTAGGCATGCAGCGACCGCGCGGCCACGTCCACACCGCGCGGAGGCCACACCAGCAGCAGCGCCCGCCTCGGGAACAGACCGGCCACCTCCGGCCCGCCCGGATCCACGACCGTGTACGGGCCGCCCGTGCAGTACACGTTGTCCTCACCCGGCGCGTGCAGGTCAAAGCACTCCACCTCGGCACCGGCCTGCCGAAGCTGCCACGCCCAGTAGCCGGTGCCGGCGCCGACCTCCACCACGCCCCGGCCGTCCAGCAGGCGCAGCATCCAGGTCAGGTCCTGCGGAGTCGGGATGCCCCACGCGAACCGCGTCCGCAGTGTGCCCATCTCCAGGCCCCGCAGAACGGTCTCCTGCAGCAGCTCCGACGGGCCGACGAGGAACGCCGGCTTGGCTCCGGGGCGGCCGAGGTAGTCCTCGGCGGGCATCCACCGCAGGATCTCCCAGTACGGGTGATCGCCAGCGGACTCTTGATCCGCGGCGGTGCGTGCGAGCGGAGCGAGGCGGGCGTCGTCGGGCACACGCGCCCACATCTCGCGCAGGAATGCGACGTCTTCGGAAACGGCGGGGTGCGGTTCAGTGGTCATCGCCCACCACCACCATCCCCACCGGCCGCCCCTGGCGCACCAGAAGCGTCAGAGGGCGCGCGGGATCGTCCTCGCGGTGTGATCCCTCGCTCACGACCGGGAGGACGTGGACGAAGTCGTAGGTGATGTCGGCGCCGTGACGCCAGGGCCAGCCCTGCTCCTGGTCGTCGGGACTGGCCCGCTGCCAGACGCTGCCCTCGGAATCGAGAACCACATCGCCCCACTCCCACGCGGCCTCCTGACGCTGCAGCAGAGGCTCGGCAGGGATCTTCTCATCCATCGGTGTTCCCCTCTCGCTTACGCGGCTTCGGCTTCTTCCCGGCGGTGCCGTCGGGAATCGCCTTCACATGCAGCTTTCCGGCAGTCGGCTTCATCGGAACCGGGATGCCCCAGCGCCGGTAGTGGGACCGGATCTGGTCCAGGTCCGGGGTAGAGCCCTGCTTGCCGAACCAGAACTCGTAGGTGCCATCCGGGCCGGTGTAGGTCCCGGGTTTCCGGCCCCCACCCGTGGCGGCGTGCCGGAAGAACTCCTTGAGCCCGCGGTCCTCCGACTCACCAGAGCGGTGCACGGAGAAGCGGTGCAGCATGCCGGCGACCGCCGGGTCGTCCTTGGCGAGCACCGCCTGGGCGCCGGGCTGGCCGGGCTCGGCCTTCTCTCCCCAGCACCGGCGCAGCCACGGGCAGCCGTCGCAGACGTAGGACAGGCCGGGGCCGCGCATGGGGCGCTCGAAGGCGTCCCACCGTGGGGCTTCATCCGGGGCCTTCGCGTGCCGCTGGATGTCCCAGACGTGCTCCAGCACCTCCAGCGCGTAGTCCTCCGTCCACTCCTCGACCACGACCTTCTCCCGCACCTGCCGGTCGGTGCGGTCCAGCTGCAGCCACACCACCCACCGGGGAGTCTCCCGGTCGGGGTCCTGCTGGCAGGCCAGTGCGTACCCGCCGACCTGCATGCGGTGCGCGTCGTACTCCATGCCGGTTTTGAGGTCGATCAGTACCCCGTCGATGTAGACGAACAGGTCGAGGCTGCCGGGGACCGTGTCCTTGCCCGCGCGCAGGGACACCTTCACCTCGTACCCGGCGTTGCCGGCGACGGCGGCCATCCAGGGAAGCAGGCCCTCGTGGATCCACGTGCCGACGTTCGCTGCACGGTTCTCGCCGTCCAGCGCCAGCTCGGAGTCGGAGGGCTCGGTGCCGGACAGGCGGTAGGCGCACTCGCGTACGCAGCCTCCGAGGCTGGACATCCTGAGCCCGAACAGCTTGCCTTCCTGCTCCTGCTTTTTCTGGTGGTACCGGGTGTAGGCGGTGAACGCGTCACGCACGAGGCCGTGAACGGCGCCTGCCACCTCCTCGGCGGTCTCCAGCCCGCGGCGGCCGCCTCCGGGCGGTGTGGTGCGGTCCTGGCTCATGCGACGTACTCCTCGCAATTCATGCGGTGCGCGCCGGAGGCGATGACTTCGAACTTCGGGCAGCCGCACACCATCAGGGTCGGCACGTGCTGCTGCTCGGAGGACGGCTGTGGGCCGCCCAGGTCCTCCCGTGCGCGCTGTTCCAGGATCACCGCTTCCTCGATCATGTAGGTGAGCCACTGCCGCAGCGTGGTGCCGTCGGGGCGGGCGGGCTGGTCGAGGAGACCGGCGTGGCGGCGCCACACCTGCCGCAGCCGGTCGGGTTCGGCCTTCGCCTCATCGGCGGACGTGACCGCCCGCTGCATCTCCGGGCCGATGCCGTCCATGACCAGTGCGGGGATGCGGCCCTGCGGAGGGGCCTGCGCGTACAGGTCGAGTCCGGCAGCCACCTGCGGGCAGTGCCAGTCGCAGGTGCGGGACGCCACGCGGTGCCGGAGCATGACGTGCGGCTGGCGGGTCCAGTGACCGTCCTTGTCCCGTTCGGGGGCGGTGAGTCCGAGTTGCTGCGCCTCGGCCATCTCGTACGACACGCGCCGTGGAGCGGTCTCGCCCCGCAGTGTGATCTCCGCCACGGCGTGAGTGGAGTCGCATTCGGAGTCCACCCACCGGAAGTCGTGCCCGGCGCGCCACATCAGCGACCGCAGAAGCCGGGTGCGCAGACCTACCTGGCCCTCTTCTCCGGCCGGGTAGAGGTTCTGCACTGCTGTCCACACGGGCACGTCGAGCGCGGAAGCCTGCAGGAGTACGGCGGTGATGTTCTCAGGCTGATTCCACAGGTGAGAGGGGATCAGACCCGAACTGGCCAGGTGCGTGGACAGCTGGATCATCGCGCCGAGTTCACCCGGGCCGTCGTACCGGCCAAGCGATACCGGCTCCTGACCAGAGAGGGGGAGGGGCGTCTCGGCGGATGGACGGGGGCGGCGTGATGGGTGCCCGGCGGGCACTCGGGAAGTCGCTCGTATACGGCGTGCCAGGACGCGCGGGGCGCCCCTCTCCGACTGAAATGACGAGGGCATGACACTGCGAGTGGTGGCCTTCTGGCGCATTTGCTCGATACTCTCTTTCGTGCAGCCAGTCCTCATGTGCAGGGGGCTGGCGTGGTGGGGCCGTGGCCTCGGCGCTGATGACGTCCGGAGGGGTCTGGGCATCGGGTGCCGGGCCTCGGCTTCTCTTACTGGTGCCAGACCAGGGTTTGTGCTTCAGCCTCCTCCTCGGTGATGCGCCTGCTCTGGAGCGAGAACGTGATGACCCGCAAGGGCGCCCACCCGTAGACAGTGCCGACTTCGACGTCGTGGTCGATGAACCCACCGTTTCGCCGCAGGTGGTACAGGCTCATCATCTTGATCTTCATGATCGCGGCGGCCTCGGTCTGCGACAGGAACCGCTTGGGCACCTTCTTCCACCACCGAGGCGTCTTCGGCGTTTCGCCCTTCTTCGGCCGGCCCACCGGGGCAGGGCCGAGCACGGTCACGCCGTCCGTGGACAGACGGCCGGTCTCAACACCCCACCGCGTGCCGCGCTCCGGGGCCCACCCGGCCGTGTTGCCCACGAGTACATCAGGGTCAATGACCTTGCCCTTCTTCCGCAGGTCCGCGAGGGACTTGGGGTTCGCCATGCCGACACGTTCCGAGAACTCCTTCTGGGACCAGTAGTGCCGGGAATCCGCCGTAGTCTCCACTGCATCCTCCTCTCAAACAGAAAATCGAATCCCACGCTATACAATCCGCCTCGGTTACCTACGAGCGAGCGGGTCTGTTTCACGCACTATCACCCCCTTCCCGTGTTCTTCGGTTCCGTGCTACGGAGGTGGGCACCCGTTCGGGCCGGATGCCCACCTCCACGAGTTCTTCGGGAGAGGTCATCTACGGAGATGCACGGCGGTGGCCGTGGGATGTACCGCTCGTTCGTGTGTGAGGAGGCGCACGAGTTCCGCTGCCGCACTCTCCTTGCTGGAGTAGGTTCCCGTGAGGCATCGGGAGTCGGAAGTCCTCCTACCCCACCGAGGCTCGGAGGACGAGTCGACGCGGAGGAACTGCTCGACCACACCGATCACCTTGCCGTCGGGCCACAGCACTTCGTGCGCGGAGAGCGCATCGGGAACGTCAGCAGGCCGCAGGAACACCTTCATGCTGCCACCTCCGCGGAGCCGAGAGTCATGCGAGCTGGGTGTGTGCTGGTCATGGTCGCGGTCTTCATTCCTCGTCCTGGTGGGCGGAGCAGAACTCGCTCTCCGGTGCAACTGGCTCGTGGCACTCCGGCACGCCGTCCTCGGTCATCCGGAGCGCTGCGCCGTGGCGGCAGATCACGGGCTCGGGGTAGATGCAGGTGCCGTCGCCGCCTTCGTCGCCGGCAAGGTGAGCGTGCGTCATCGTCAGCCGGGTAAGTACGCCCATCGGGCGTGGCCGGAGGAGCGATACGGGCATGGGAAGTTCCACCAATGCGTAGCCGCAGCAGGAGCATGTGGTGTCGGCTTCGCCGGACTTCGACTTCACCTTGCGGGCGAGGATGTCGCGTACGGCGCCCGCGAGTTGAGGCGTGAAGGTGGTCATGATGATCCTCCAGGGTGGGAGACAACGTCCTTTCCTTGTGTACTCATCCTAGCATTTCCAAGATTCAATAGCAATATACGGGGGGGGTATTTAGTGGGTGGGGCGCCCCGGAAGACGCCCCACCGCCCTCCCCCGAGGGGACTCACGGGGCCGCGAGCACATCCAGGACCTGCTCCATCACCTGGGAGGCGTGGGAGTCGGGCCTGGAGCACGGGTTGCCGTCGCCGCAGGAAGGGCAGTACGGAAGGGTGTCGGTGCCTTTGCGTACCGGATCGAAGAGTTGGCGGATCGCCGGCTCCGTGCGAGACAGGTACAAGGAGCGCACCCGTGCCGCCTCCCGGTCGCGCCACAAGGCGCGTGCGACGTTGATGGCCCGCCATATCTGCGCGGGGCCGTCAAGCGCCTCAAGGTGCGGCTCACGTCCGGAGTCGTCGGTGTAGTGGATGACAAGCCCGCCACGCGGCGGATGAGCCTCAAGGTCGTGGAAGCGCTTCATGTCGAGTTCCCTTCTGGCGCGGAGGTTCCGCACCTGCTCGGTGTGAGTGGCGCAGCTGGTGCTGTGACGCCGGTGCAAAGAGAGGAGGGGGCCGGAAGCGCGTTGCTTCCGGCCCCCTCTCTGGGGGTGGGTGCCGTCAGTTCTCGTACTGGACGGTTTCAGTCAGGAACTCGCGCTCGGCCTGTCGCCTCAGCCGGTCCATCTCGATGACGAGCTGGCTGGTCGAGGTGCGCTCGTGCCGCTGGATCAGGTTCCTGGTGATCTCGCGGCGGACAGTGATGACGGCGTCCACGAGGTCCTTGCCGCCGGTGCCGGCGATCTTCTCGACCTCGTGCCAGGGCTGAGCCTGGGCCTGGACGGACAGCAGGCGCTCGACGTCCTGCTCGGAGAAGGGGTTGTCGCCGGTCAGAGCCTCGGCCGCGCGCTGGCGGGCGCGGACCTCGCGCCGGAGCGCGAACTCGAGGGCTTCCGTGGCGGACTCGATCAGGGCTTCGCGGTTGTCGGTCATGTAGCTGTATCCCTTCTGAGTTGGGTTGGTGTGTTCCTTGATGACTTAAGCCTATATGAAGGAGTATCCTTATGCAATATACAAGGGGGGTATTTAATGTGAGGTGCACCATACAAAAGAGCAGATCAGAGGAGGTGTGAGGGCGGAGAGGGTGAAGGCCGCGTCGGAGGGGTAGAAGGCGTGGCGCCGAGGTGCCTACCAGCGGCCGGGTGCGCGGACGGCGGTCCCGCATCCGGCATCGTGCCCCGGGCCCGCCCAGGGGTGCTGTGGAGGGGAACGACTGGAGCACCCGGTGCGAGGACTACCCCCAGACCACGGTCCGCCCGCGCCTGCGGCACCACATCGCAAGCTCGTGCAGGCTCTCCAGGTGGAGCTGCAGGCGCCCGGCGCTGCGCCCGACGTAGGTGAAGTTGCGGTCCGTCAGCGTAGGGGTTCCGGCGTCCTCGGGGGTGAGGGCGAGCGCTACCAGAACGCGGCCGAGTAGGTCGTCCGCCGGGATCTCGCCGCACGCGTCGCCGGGCATGCCTAGGAGGTCAAGGATGCGCGCGGCGTTCTGGGAGTGCAGGTCGGTCACGGGGGAGGGTCCGGCCGAATCGACGGGCACCGGGTACAGCGGGTACATCCCGCACAGCTCGGGGTCCTCGCAGCCGGGGAGCCCCGGGCGCTCCGGCTGTGCGTTGGCAATCCGCGTCACGGCGGCGGCCTCCTCGTAGGAGTCGAACCGCGGGGCGCGGACCTCCACCTCCGGGCAGAAGCAGGAGACGACGAAGCCGGCGGACTCCTCCAGTGTGGCCGTGAACTGGATTCCCATGGTTCCTCCCGGGTTGGTGGTGCGTGAGCTATTTGGTGATGACTTAAACCTAGTAAATGCACCGCTTATATGCAATATATGAAGGGGGTATTTACTGTGAGGTGCACCACATAAAACGCCAGGTCAGCGCACCTTTACGCCTTCACCAGCAGCCACTCCACGCTCACCCGCACGCCGAACGCCGACCCGCCCCGCAGCGACCCGGACCACACCGGCCCCAGCTCACGCAGCCCCTCACCGGCCCGCTTCACCGCCGCCTCCCGCAGCTCACCAGGGTCGCGACCGCGCAGCGACCGCGAGATGTCGGGGCCGTACTTCACCGTGCCCGGCACATCCGCCGGAACCCCGTGCGGGTGGATGAGGAGCAGCAGCCCGTACAGCGCCACAGACTCCTGCCCGCCCGCGGCCTGGTACGCCTTGTCCAGATCGCCGGCCACACGCTCCCGGTACGCCCCGGCGCTGCTCAGGTGGTCGGAGGCGAAGTCGAAGGTGTACGCCGCCTTCAACTCCAGCAGCAGCAGAGGCCGCCGCCCGGCGGGATCCAGGACCGCCAGGTCAGTCCGGTCCCGGCCGGGAGCGCCCGGCGCCCGCCACTCCCGCGCCACCACGGCACGGGGCACCAGCTTGTGCAACTGCCAGGCCAGCCGGTCCCGTATCGCCAGCTCCGGCTTGGACGTCAAGGCGAGGTAGGCCAGCTCGCCGGGATCCATGTGGTCACCGGCTCGGGCAAGTGCCCAGCTCAGCATCCGCACCCCGGCCGGGGCGTCGGGCATGAACGACTCACTCATGAACGAACTCATCCTCCAGCAAGAGAAGTACAAGCGGGGACGGGCGGGCGCCCGGAGCCAGCGGGAGGCTCCGGGCGCAGGGCTCACGAGCAGGTCCGGTGCGCCAGCCTCAGCGCCATACCGATCATGACGCTCACCGGATGGGACGTGAATCGCTTCCGGTTCTCCGGCTTCTGCAGCCCGTCGTGGACGGCCACGACCAGCGAGGCAGTGAACAGGTCGACCTCGATGCCGTCGATGACCACGAAGGAGGAGTTCTCCACCGCCCAACGGAACTCACCGATGACGCCCTCCGGTCCGCCCCGCCGGGGCGTGGACGCCTTCTCCCGCACCTGTTCGCGCTCCAGGGCGGTGAGCTCCCGCACGCGGTGCGTCCGCTCGCTCAGTACCGAGGGCATCGCGCCGGAGCCGCGGTAAGTCTCCCGCAGCTTGTCGTACGCGCGAGGCGTCAGGACCCACGCGGCCGCGCACGGACGGCACACGCCGACCGGCTCGATAACGCGCCTGCCGGGCTCCCTGGGAGCGTGCTCGACGGCGGCCTCCACCGGGCCGCGGCAGAAGGACCGCCAGCAGCGGCCCTCGCCGCCGACGTTGAGGCCGCACTCCAGCACCACGCCCCCCATCAGGACAGCTCAGAGCAGCAGCGGCACAGCCGGACCTGAGAGAAGTCCTCGGTGGCGATGTCGTCCAGCAGCACATCCGTCAGCAGCGAGGACAGGTCCTGCGCGGTAGCTGTCTCGCCGGGCTCACCCCAGCGGTGAACGGGGCCGATCTCGATCGGTGACCAGCGCGGGCATTCGGTCACGGAGTGGACTTCCCACAGGAGTGCGCGGACCTCCGCGTAGAAGAGGCTGGGCAGGGTCTCGGCGATCGTGCGCGCCTCGTCGGCCTCGGGGTCCGGGCCGTGGTCGTGGGCAGGGGTGGTCATGGTCGTCCTTCCAGTTGGGCTCCCGGGCCGGGAGCGCAGACGGGCGCGGCCCTCGGGCCCGCGCAAGCAGACACCGGCCGCCGGGCGAGGGCCCAGCGGCCGGTGCGGAGAGGGGAGTGTGCGGGCTACCCGGCGTGGGCGGCCTGCCAGACCTCCCAGGAGCCGACGTGCGCCAGCAGGCGGCCGAGGTACAGGGCGAACTCCGCGCGGCCGTGGGCGTCGGCGTGACCAGAGCAGGCGTGCACGTACTCGCCGGACTCGGAGTGCTGGAGGATCAGGGACGCCGTGCCGTGGTCGCACTGCCAGCACCACGGCGTCGGTCGGGGACGCTCGTCCAGCAGGTCGGCCGCCCATGCGGGGGCAGTGGTGATCGTGAAGCCGTCGATGTCGTCGGTGAGGATGCGGACCACAGAGCCCGCCTCCAGGATCGACATGCCGCCGTCGTCCAGCGCGATGTAGGCGGTCCGGACGCGGACGCCGTCGTGGGTGTGGGAGAGGACTTCCTCCACAGTGCCGTCACGCTGCTCGCGGTGCTGGTCGGGGCGGGTGACGGTGACACGGACTCGGTCACCGGCTTCGGTCGGGCGAGTGTCGGGCTGGGGGATCATCAAGCGGCCCTCCTGCAGGGTGGTTTCTGGCCTTTCCTTGTGCCTTCATCCTAAATGAACAGCACTTCAAATGCAATATTCAATGGGGGTATTTACGTGGAGGGGAAGTCCACGAGAGGGCGCCGAAATCCGGCAGGGATGCCGGCGCCCTCACCGGGAGCTCAGGAGTAGTTGACCGCCCGGCGCCACGCCTCCCACGTGCCGTACTCGCTCAGCAGGCGGTCCAGCCAGCGCGTCATCGCCTCCACGCGCTCTCCGATGCTGTGCCGGTGGCAGAACCACCACTGCTCACTGGAGGCCGGGTGCTCGATCGAGAACTCCGCGCGCTGGTAGGTGCACTGCTGGCACCACTTCTGCGCGCACAGACCGAACAACGGGTCGCCGTAGACGATCACGGGTCCGCCGAGCCGCTCGGGCAGTGGGGTCGGCTTGACGGCCGTGAAGTCGCCGGCCGGGAGGGAGTGGCGCAGACCGCAGAGGCAGTCGACGGCCGCCAGCTCCTGAGGGGAGCCGCCGTCGCCGCCCTGGGAGGTGAACGTCTCGGCCACTACGCCCTTGTGCATCCGTATGGAGCCGCGGCCGAGGATTGTGGTGACGTGCTGACCGGTGGTGATATCGCGTTCGGACATGGGTTCTCCAGTGGTCGTTTTGCCCTTTCCTTGTGTCTTAATTCTAGTTTAAGGTGACAGAAAATGCAATATTTGAGGGGGGTATTTTAGGGGTTGGGGTGCCCCGACACCCAGAAAGGAGAAGGGCGCCGGAGGCCGAGAACGAGAGGAGCTAAGCGATACCGCCCGGGTAGTACCGCACCCGCCGGAACCCGCCCTGGAACTGCGCGGTCAACTCCTCCTTCTCACAGAAGAAGTACGGCCCCCGGTACGTAGTGTCCTCGGTGAAGATCGTGTACGGACCCGAATCGATCGTCTTCCGCGTCCACGTCACCCGAGCCGGCGTCACGTCCAGCTGGTACGTGTTCCACACCCCCACCGCAACTGCGGGCGTGTCCAGCTCGGCCAGAACGTTCCACTCGCCGGTCGTCTCGTGCCACTTCCCGATACCGATCTGGCCCGTATGCCGCTGCCACGCCCGGTACATCGACATGTTTCCCGGGGGAAGTTGATACTCCGGCGTCCACTGGAAGGTGTCCTGGTCCGTCGCGGCGCCGAAGAGCAGCGCCATCTTCCCGCCACCGCCGCTCTCCGGCAGCGTGTCGAACATGATGTCCACTTCGATCGAGTACGTGTCCGACTTCGGAAGAGGACAGCGCCAGCCGCACAGAACGGAGGGAAGACCGAGCCCGCCTCCCCAGTCGTTCTCGATGAAAATGCCCTCCTGAGACTTCTTCGGGAACCCCCGCTTGCGGTCACCGAGCACCATGTTCTGATCCGTCAGGAGTGTCAGCTGCCCCAGCGCCGGCCGCCGCTGCGCCCACGGATCAGCGATGTTGGACCGGTAGTCGTAGGTGGACGGGCCGCGGTAGTACACCGGGTCACCCGACAGAGCCCCGCGGATGTTCAGCGCCTCGAACCGCTGCCGGTGGAAATGCCGAGACACACCAGTAGCCAGAACATTGATCCCTGCGTCCCGGTACGTGGCGAACACCGAGTCGGCGTAGTACATCGACAGCGCGATCCACTTCACCCCAGCTGTCTGCACATCTGCCACCGGGTACGGCAGGTCTGTCGTGCCCCACGTCGGCCGTCCTGGCGTCAGGCACGCGGCCACCCCGGCGTTCAGCACAGTCGTCGCGTTGGCGAGGTCCTGGATCGCGAGCATGGTCCAGGGCTGGGCGCACTTCTGCCGTACGGCCCGCAGCGCAGCCGTGAGATTCGACGTCTCCGTGGCCGGAGCCCCTGACGCCGTGCAGGAAACGAAAGCGACGGCCTTCCCGTCGAGACGCTGCAGGAACTCGGGCAGCAGCCAGTTCTGGTAGCGGGGAGCCAGCCACCCATACCAGCCGCCTCCGCGCGTGTTCCGGTCCGGAGGAGAGAGCAGCCACTTCGGGTCGTCCACGTCACCAGCGAAATTCAGGGTCGAGGTGATCGTGTCCGACTGCAGCCGCCTGGCGGGCTCCGTCTTGTAGAGCGAGGACCGCCCCTCCGACACCTCACCGTCCGACCCCTCGGCCAGCCACGCCGCCCCGTCGACCGTCGCCGCGACCTGCACATGCACCATGTCGATGTCGTGCTGCAAGCAGTAGTCCAGTCCGTACGGGCTGTTGAAGGGGTGCAAGAACCCGGCCAACGACTCCGCCCCGACGACGCCCGTAGCCGGCAGGCCCGCGACACTCTTCCGGCACGCCACCGGCGCCGGGCCGCCGCCTCCGCTGCCGAACAGACCACCGTCCGACCCGAAGGTCAGCGCGTTCCCGGAGTCGCTGGACAACCGCGCTGAGAGCTGGTGCGTGGCGGGGCTGTAGGCCAGGCCCTGCCCGACGTTCTTCCCCACGCACGTCATCACCGCCTGGCACGCCGCCGGGTCAGTACCGACGAAGCTGACCACGTACGGGGTGTTCGTGTTCGCAGAGCCGTTGCCGGTAACGCGGATACCGGACCCACCGGTCACCGCACAGGAACAGGTACTAGCGCATCCACACCTAGCTATTGTCCTCACCACCTGCGAAAATGAGGTCATGGCATCGACACATGAACCTCGGGGGCGAACCTGCCGGGACTGCGGCAGTGAATTCGTGACCACCAACCGCTCGACGCGCTGTAACCCCTGCACGCATGCACGTCGAAGGAGGGAGGCGCCTCCCTGCGCGTGCGGGGCGCCGAAGCACCCTCGGGCGAAGAGGTGCCCGGGCTGCTACCACGCAGAGGTGAGGCAAGGACCCACGGAGGTGGCCGCCAAGCTGACGGAATCGGCGCAGCGCACGGAGGAGGGGTGTCTCATCCCCGCCTATGGCACCCGACTTCGTGGATACGTGAGGGTCCGGCTCGGTGACGGAAGCATGCATCTTGCCCACCGCATCGTTGTTGCGGAGGAGCACGGGCCGATACCCGAGAGCGTGACGGTGGATCACACCTGCCACAACCGAGCTGTGGCTTTGGGGACGTGCGCAGGAGGGCACTCGTGCAGGCACCGGGCGTGCATCGAGCTCAGCCACCTCGCACCGAGCGAAGCAGTCGACAACTGGAGGCGTGGAACAGAAGGCGCCCCGGCCATGCACAGAGCGAAGACCCACTGCCCGGCAGGGCACCCGTACACAGGAGAGAACCTCTATGTCCGTCCCTCTACCGGGGCACGGAGGTGCCGTACCTGCCACAGGGAAAGGGAGGCGGAGAGGCAGCGGAAGAAGAAGCGGCAGCGGGACGGACTCGATACGTGACATCGCCTACGCCTCCTCGTCCTGTGTGCTGCTGCTCGCCACGGAGGCGAGCACGACCCTGCGCCCCGTCTCGTGCACGGCCACGAGGCGACCGTCGGCGTCCTCGGTCAGCTCCCAGTGCTCACCAACCCGCACCGGGCCGGACACCGCTGCCGCGTAGCCGCCAGCCGTCTCGACCGGGACGATGTCGCCGGGCAGCCGCACCTTCTCCCGAGCAGCTGCGGTCCAGTCCCGCATCAGGTCCCGCATCGCGGTCTGGTCGAGGCTGGCGAGCCTGCGGTTCACCAGAGCCACCGTCAAACGCCTCCTTCACCTTCGTCTTCGACTTCCTCGCCGCGCAGCGGAGTGAAGGACACACCGACCTTCTCGCCGCCGCTGCTCGCCCCCTGCCCGGCCTCCCAGGTGCACTGGAGCTGAGCCAGCCGCATCCCCACCCGCACGGGGCGGCAGAAGTCGGCCGCGGTGATCACGAACTTCTCTCCTGCCACGAGCTGCCGCATCTCCACCTGCGAAGTGGGGCTCAGGGCCGCGTCGGCGGGGATGCGCAGCACCGTCAGCGGAGGCCGGGCCTGCCGCACATGGGTGGAGGCGATGTTCCGCAACCGGGCCTCACTCTTCTCTCCCGGCACGGAGATGAGGGTCTGCAGGCGGTCCCACGTCGCCGTCCAGCCACCGACCCGGCCGACCTTGCCCTCGTCACCGACCGCTGCGACGTCGGTGGCGGCCGCCATGCCGTTGACCTCGATCTCGAGGTCGGACAGGAAGTCGTTCGTGGACAACTGGCCCTGCGCCGGGGTGTTCTTGTCGGCCTCGGGGCCGATGAGCATGTGCCGGCCGACGGTCGTCCAGTCCACGCCGAGATCAGCGATGCGGATGAGCTCATCCAGCGCGTACCGCGAGAACTTCTTGAACGCCCACGGCTCACGAATACCGGCATCACGCACCTGCACGTACGGAAGGATGTTCTCGCCGTCATCCCCGATGACGCTGGCGAACAGCCACTCCACGTGCCGGGCGATGTCCTTGGTTTCCTCGGACACGGTCCGATTCACCCACCGACGAGCAGCCCACGCGGTGATGTCGTGGGCCTGCAGGATGAAGTCCCCGCGCCGCTCCCGTACGTTCGTCAGCGGCCCCTGCCACACCAGGTCACCGTCCCGGTACACGCTCATCTCGTGTGCCCACGGCTGCGCCCGGCCGAGCAGACGGCAGCATTCAGCGCCGGCCAGCCGCTTCCCGACGGTGACGATCGACTCGGACGTCTCGCACAGTCGCCGCCCCCACTCAACCTTCCTCGTGCCGTCGAAGGTGGAGGCGTAGACCTGCTCACCACGCCGCCAGTGGAGCTGAACCTGGTAGTTCTGCGCGCATCCCAGCATCAGGCAGCGTCCTCCCGGGCCACGAGGAGAACCTGAGCAGTGGCGTCGTCAGCGATCTGCCCGGAGTCGGCCATGATCTCGATGCACAGGCCGGTGGAGCACTCGAAGACCGGCCACTCGAACAGCTCGCCGCCCGGCCCGTACAGGACCGGTTCCGCTGTCCCGCCGCCGCCGCAGTCCACGTACGCGCGCTGCACCCGGCCATCGACCACGAGCTCCGACCCGGAGGGAAGGTAGGCAGCGGAGATGTCCGCGCACGACGCACACGGGTCGATCGGGCCCGTGCAGTCCAGCCCGGCAGGATTGACGTGGAACCGCACCGTCAGCCGCCGCGCGACCTTCGCGCCGGTGCGCACAGTGATGACCGGGACGACTTCCTGCCAGTCCGGCATCTGCGAGGGTGGGATCGTCACCACTGTCCGCCGAGCCTCGTACGGGTCGGTGGGGAAGCACGGGTCGGTCGGCGCCGGAGGAAGCGGAGGCAGCGGAGCCTTCGGGCACTCCGGGTCGTCCAGGCAGTCCGCCGCCGGCTGGCACAACTCCGGGTCTGGGCCCTTCGGGTCCACGATCGCCGTGCCGTCCCGGCCGATCGGCAGCCACGACTCTGGAGTGTCCGGCGTGACGGCGAGCGGCAACTGGTAGATGTACGGAGTGCCCGCGACGAGCGTGAACTGCACGGTGGCCATCAGCCCGCGGTTGAGCTTCGTCTTCTCCAGCACCGACGGGCCTTCCAGCAGCCCGACGTCGTAGAGCATCCGTAGCTCGGAGTCTCCGAGGTTGCCCTTCCCCGGAGTGACCAGCGGGCACGAGGAGAACATGCACAGGGTGTCGCCGCCGCAGGACTGGCCGACGCACAGGCTGCCACGCAGGGCAGAGGCAAGCCATGAGATTCCGTACGACATGGCGGCCTCGTCCAGGCCGAGTATCAGCACCGTGAACGTGATCTCCCGGTGCGGGCGGCGCAGTGGGCCGAGGAGGCTGCCATCGGTCAGCAGGGGTACCGGAGAACGGGAGACTGGCGCACGGTCCAGGCCGTCCACGCCGAGGCCGACGAACCCCACGAGCGACGCGGATGCCGGAACCAGGGCGTCGAACCACGGAGCCGGGTCCATGGCCGGTGCAACGTAGGGGTCGTCCTCGAGGGCCTGAGGCAGCTCGGGGCACGGGTTGCAGCGCAGGTTCATTCCCAGCCTACGGCTGTAGGCGTAGGCCCGAGTTGTCGAGACCAATTCGACTCCGGCAAGGCTCGCAAAATCGGGTAGCAAGGGTCAGCTCACCGCCAATCGGGCGAGGCGGGTTTGGACCTTGTACGCGACCGTCTCCGGGTCCGCGGCGTACGTGGTGACGGTGATCGGAGCGTTCACGTGGACGCCGCCGATCGTCTCCGTCGGCCCGGACCGCACTGCATAAGACTGCTGGGCGGCGGCCACTGCGGACCCGGTCTGCTGGGAAATCATCGCCATCAGCCCGGATTCGCGGGCAAGTTGCATCGCGCGGCGCTTGTCCCGAAGCGGGATCACTACCTCAGGGCCGGCCTCACCGATCAGCGCCGGAGTGGGGCCGGTGACGACGGCACCCTTCCGCAGGCCGATGAGGCTGCCGAGCTTTCCCAGTCCGCCGCTGATCGAAGACCGTACCTGGGAACCGATGTTGCCGATCGCGGAAGCGATCTTGCCGGGCAGTCCACGGAAGAGGTCGACTACGCCGCTGATCAGGGCGCTGGCCGCGCGTTTCGCTGCGCCGATCGCGCCGCGGATGACGCCGGAAACCCGCCCCGCGAGTCCACCGACGGCGCTCGCGGCCCGGCCCGGGAGACGGAGGAAGAACCCGACCACCGCGGTGATACCGGAAGAGACGGCGCCTCGAGCCCGCGACAACGCGCTGGTGAACATGCCCACCAGCCGGCCGCCGATCGAGGAAGCCGCGGATACCGCCCGGCCCGGAAGGCGGAGGAAGAACCCGACCACCGCGGTGATACCGGCCAGGACCGCGCGGCCGACGGAGGACATCGCCTGGCCGAAGAGTCCGGCGAGCTGGCTCGCCAGTGACCCGAGGACGCCCAGAAGACGGCCCGGCAGCCCCGCGAACCAGTCGATGATCCCGTTGACCAGATCCGGGATGATCGAGTGGCCCACCAGCGTGTCGTAGAGCCACTGGAACGGCGCCACGATCAGGTTCACCGCCCTGGTCACCCAGCCGACCACCGTGGTCAGGGCCGATACCAGAAGGCCGAGCCCTGCGACGATCCCCTTGAGGATCGGGAGGACCACGTTCGCGATGCCCCACTTCTGGAACGCGGCGACGACCTGCAGCAGGATCGAGATGAGCGGCGAGGCAGCAGCCACCAGCTCAGCGACGGAAGAGACGATCTGCACTACGAGCGGGATCAGCTCGGGCAAGATCGAGATAAGCGGCTGAAAGCCCTGGACGATGATCTGCGTCAGCGGCGGGATCAACGGGGTCAAGGCGCCGATGAGTTGCCGGAAGGCCGGCATCAGGCCCTGGAGCAGGGCGGGAACAAGCTCCAGGATCGGCGGAAGGACCTGCGAGAGAACCTGGCCCAGCCCGTCTCCGAGGGCAGCCGCCAGCGGTGTCAGGGCTGATGCCACCTGCAGGGCAGCGGAGGCAAGTTTCGGCAGGATCGGCAGCAGCGCGGAGGCCAGGGCATCCACGACGGGCTGCAAGATGGGGATGAGGACCCGCAGGGCACCGGTAAGGGCTGACGCGACAACAGCCGCCAGTTCCCCAATCACCGGCAACAGCGGGGACAAGGAGGACAGGATGCCGGACAGAGCGGAACCGAGCGGCTGGAGAGCCGGGCCGAGCGAGGCGAAAGCGGTAGACAGCCCAGACGCGATGGCCGTCAGCCCGGGACCGAGCGCGGCCAACGCGGGACCAAGAGCGTCGATCGCAGTGGCGAGCCCGGGACCGAGCGCGACCGCGATGTCCGCGATCTGCGGTGCCACAGCCGCCAGAGCGCTGCCGAGCGCGCTGATGATGGGACCGAGCTGCGCCCCGACTCGGCTGAGCGCGCTGAAGATCGACAGCAGCGCGTCCTGCCCCTCAGCAGAGGACAGGAAGTCGTTCACCCCCGCCAGGAGCTGCCCGAGAGTGCTGAGCAGGTTCCCGCCGGACGCCTGCGCGGCGGAGAACACCGAGCCGAAGATCCCGCCGAGCTCGGACAGGATCGTCCCGAGCTGGGAGAACACCGCGAACGCGTCCTCAACCCACCTGAGGGCCTGGCCGGAGTCACCGGCCTGCTGCATCCACTGCCCGAACGACGTCGCCAGTTCCGCGACCTTCGCAGAGAGTCGGTCGAACGCCGGCAGCACGCCGACGGTGATGGAGCGGAACCCGGCCAGCACGGGCTGGATCGCCGGGACCAGATTCTGGAGCTGCCCGCGCAGCGTGGAGAACACAGCAGTGACGGCGTCAGCCGTCTCGGACTCGGCGGCGAACTCCGCGACCGCCGCGCCCGCGTTGCCAAACTCGGCCGCGACACCCCGCACACCAGACTTCACCGGCCCGGAAAGGTTCTTCGCAATCGTGGTCAACTGGCCCTGGAGCGGAGCGAACAGGGCCTGCTGCGCGGCACGCTGGATCCCAGCCAGCTCCGGTTTCAGCCCGCGCAGCTCCCGGGCGACGGACTGAGCGGCCGGAGCCAACCCCTCCAAAGACTCGGAGAACTCCTGCGCGTCGCCGGTCAGCGCAGCACCGAACGCGTCACCAACACCCCGCAGCGCGACGGCAAGCGTGCCGACCGCGGCAGCGCCGAGCGCCGCAGCAGCAGGCAACGCCGCGAGAGCCCCAGCGGCAGGGGCGAGAGCCGCGGTGAACTGCACCAGGCCAGCCGTCGCCGCCGCGGCCTGAGCAGCAATCAGCGAGAAGCCGAGCGTCTTGCCGATGGCCCCGGCCGCGGACCGGGCCAGGCTCCCCAGCCCCCGCAGAGCCCGGCGGAACCCGTCTCGGTCCACCTCGACGTCCGCCGTCACCTGGAGGTCACGCAGATTCCGCAACGGAGAGCGGTCGACATCGAGCAGGACCTCGACAGTGAGAGCACGAAGCTGCGTCACCAACCGAGCACGGAACCTGGCCACGTCGGCCGCCAGAGCGATCTCTGCCGCCACACCCCGCAGGGCGGAACGAAGATCGCTGGCGATACGGCGGCCCATGGCCAGCCCGGTGCCGGCGATCGACCGGCGAAGACCCTCGTCCAGCGCACGCCCAGCGCTGCGCGCGGCAGCCCGCAGCTCACGCTCCATCTCCTCACGGACATCGGAGGCGGAGAGCGTCAGCAGAACCGAGGCATCGGCCAGAGCCAAGAGCGCGTCCCAGGGCAGGTCGGGGGATCACGCCCGGCCGACCTGTCCAGACAGCGCTTCCCACCAGCGTACGGGCAGCCCGTCACCGGCCGCCGTTAGGCTCGCGCCATGACCGAGACATCCCAGACCCCCGCGCATCTGCGTTTGCGGCCTGCTGTCGACACCGAAACCGGCGCCCCCGTCTGCCTGCTGAGCTGGGCAGAGAAGATCGGGCAGCTCACACCGGAGGAGGTGAAGCAGATCGCCCGCCACTGGCTCGACGTTGCCGAGGCGGCCGTCACGGAGGCCGCGGTGCGCCGCACCTGCGATCGGCTGGAGCTTCCCGACGGCAGCGCCGAGGCGTTCACCGCCGACATCGCCGCAACTCGCCGCGAGATAGCAGAAGGGGCCACTGCCTGATGGGCCGCCAGAAGCCGAACCGGCCGCGCCCAGGCAGCAGCGGAGGAGACGCGTCGACTCCGCCTGCCGGGACGAGGGAGGATCCCGACGAGGGCGACGTGTGGGTGACCTCCGACCCCGACCCGGTAACCGGCGACTACCGGGCCACGATCGCCTGGGGCAGGGACCACTCCCGGATCCTCGACAAGGACGCGGCCCTCGCGTACGCCTCCACCATCTTCGACGCCGCCCAGCGAGCCGAGTACGACGCCGCCGTCGTCCGTCAGCTCACGACGCTCCCGGACATCGACGTGGACGCCGCCGTCGGTGTCCTCCGGGACGTCTGGGAGGACCGCCCTGACCTCGACAGCACGGCCATCGCGCCGATGCTGCTGCAGCCGGGTCTCAACAAGCGCGAGATGCGGCCGGGCATCGTCGTCCACCTGGACGACGGAGACAAGCCGAGGACGCTGGGTACCTGGACCGTGCAGCAGGCCCGCGAGCACGCCACGCAGGTCATGGAGACCGTGTGGGCGGTCGATCTCGACTCCGCGTACCTGCGGTTCCTGCGTGGAACGATGGACCTGGACGCGGGAACGGCGCGCGCCATGATCAGCGACCTCGCCAACCACCGCACAAGCTGACACCCGCCTCGGGAGCGGGCGGCCTCGAGGACACGCGCTTCTCGACAACGACCCGGGGCCAGGCGGATTCAGTTCCGCTGGGCCCCGGTGTCGTGTGTCAGGCGGCGGGGACGAGGGCGGCCACTGCGTCACGCAGCGCCGCCAGGTGCCGGTAGTTGATCTCCACCGCTCCGGAGCGGCCGCCGCCGGAGTCCACACCGTAGACCTGGCACGGTACCCGCAGCGCCAGGTGCCCGTCGGCCGTGACGGTGGCGTCGGACTTCCCGTTCCCGGGGCCTTCGGCTGCCCACGTCGTGTATGCGGGGTGCCGGGCCACCTGGTCGAGCGCGGACAGAAGGCCCTCGGTGCCACCCGGTGCGGTGAGCGTCCCGTCCGGAGCGGAATGCCACGCCCCGGCCCGCTCGGAGGCGGTCACGGCGCCTTCGCCCGCGAGTTCGCGGACGACTGCCCCGGCGTACGGGAGAGTGACGAGGTAGAAGCTGTGCAGACTTCCATCTCTCCTCCACCAGGGGGACATGTCCACCGTCGGGTCCAGAACAGTTCCCATCAGCCTCAACCTCCGGCTGCAGTGTCGTACGGCGTCAAATCTGTCAGTTGCTCGGACACATACTGCTCGTACGGCAGGGCTTCGGACCAGGCGTGCTGCTGTATCCGTTCGTGCCGAGAAACGGCGGCGGGGTCGTCGGTGGAGGCGAAGCCGAGGAACTGGTCATCGGTCCCGAAGGCGAGGAACACCAGCAGTCGCCGGTCGAAGATCCAGAATTCGCTTCCGGGGAGCTGGAGTTCGTCGGATCGTTGGCGTGGCAGGTAGCGGATGACCTCGCCAGCCGCGAGGTTGTGCGGCGTGACGGAGATCTCGAAGCGAAGGTAGTCGCTCGGAGGGTGGTCCACGACGCGGACTCGGCGCACGGTTCGGCCGTTGCCGGTCTGCGCCGTCATGAGGTCGAGCCAGTCCTGCAGCCACGCTGTGCCGGGGTCCTCGCCGGACAGCCAGGTATGGAACGGCTCGTCCTCCTCGGGGACGCCGTACGCGGTACGGGTCTCCAGGCGGAAGGCGCTGGAGGTGAAGTTCTCGAACAGGGACCGGAAGGCGCCGGGGTCGGTGTTGAGCAGGGGTGCGCCGTCCGGCCCGGCGGAGTGGAGGAGGGCCATCTCCTCGTAGGAGCCGAAGAGGGGCGGCCAGCCGGATCCGGGGCGAAGTGATTCGAAGGGAAGGCGGCCCGTGCTGAGGGAGTGACGAACGGCAAGGTTGTTCTCGGCGGAGGTGGCGAGCCATCCCGCGCAGGCAAGGTCTTCTCCACTCCCCGGCGATCCGAGGTGGCAGGCGAACATCGGCTGCTGCAGGAAGTCCCGTGGGAGAGGAGGGTCCGGCTGTTCGCTCGTTGAGCGGAGAGCGGCGAAGCGCTGGACAGTGAACTTGGCGGGCACGTCCCGGCGGAACGGGCACTCGTGGCAGGGGTAGGAGCGGCGGGGCAACGAAGAAAAATTCATGCGCTCAGTATATCTTTTTCTTATCTCAAAGAGGGTGGGGTTATGGTCCGCTGGCCATGGTCTCGGCGGCCGAGAACCACATGTCTGCCTCCTCCTCGGCGGACCAACCGGGCGCCTCGACGTCGTCCGGGGTCTCCCACGGCCGAAGCACCGGCGGAACGGGATCCTCCAGCTGGCCCTGGATCTGCCGCCACTGACGGTCCTCCGTGCACGTCGACCGCAGCCACGCCTGGATGGCGGCCAGCACGCGCCGCGGTTCGGAGGTCAGTGGGTCGAAGCCGTGCTCCACGCACCAGCCGTCGAAGATCAGCCAGTGCTCGGCGGCGGCCGCCGCCAGGCGCTGAGCCTTGTGCCAGGTGACGCCGAGGATCTCTTCCGCGAGCGCGCACACGATGCGCTGCATCGCAACGAAGTCGGCCGGGTCGCGCCCATCGATCAGCCTGTACCAGAGTTCGTCACGTCCGGGCTGGGCCACGGCTTCGGGGACCAGGCCGATCCAGTCGCCGGCCGCGAGGCAGTCCATCAGGTAGCGGGTGCCGACGTCCGGGAGTTCGTAGGCCCGGCCGTCGATGGTGAAGGCGAGGGGGAGCCCGGAGGGGCCGAAGGTCACTCCGCCTGGGCCGCCTTCGCGGCCGTACGGCGGCGCGGCTTGGCCGAGGTGGTCTTCTTCGTCGTCTTGCGCTGGCCGGTGGCCTTCTCCTCTGAGCGGCGCTCCTCACGGTTCGCTGCGGAGTCCTGCTCGATGTCCAGGCCGAGGGCCTTCATCTCCTCACGCATCTGCGGACCGTAGTGCTCTTCGACCTGGCGAGCGGCCCGGACGACGTTCTTGAGGGAGACCGGGTCCTTGGGGTCGGTGTAGCGGCGCTCCAGCTCGGAGGACACCTCGCTGGAGAAGGCGCCGTCGAGGAACTGGAACGCGCGGCGGACCATCTCCAGCGGATCGCGGGTGTTCTGCGAGGCCGCGAACTGCGCCCAGAGCACGTCCTTGGGGCACATCGCCTGGTAGACCTTCCCGCCGATGCGGATGGGGACGCTGGGGCGGCCCTCCTGCGGGGTGGTGTCCTCGTCCTCTTCGTCAGCGTCCAGCACGAAATCCGTAGCCATGACCGCGAGTTTACGTCCCGTTACGCACCGCGTCGGGGATGACCTCCACCAGCGCCTCCCACAGGAACGGCTGAGGCCGCTGCCCCTTGACCTCCGTCGCGTACACCACGTTCCCCCGGCCCCGCGGTGTGCGGCGGGGATTGCGGACCTCGAAGCGGAGCACCTGCGCACGCACCGGCCGGATCGGGCGCCCACGGGGACCGTAGATGCCCGTGCCCTCGTGCACGTAGCGGGCGTACTCGAGGGGAGAGCCGATGATCACCACCACGCGGTCCGGGCCCTGCACGTCGATCGCCATGGCCAGCGACGCCCGCAGCTGACCCTCGTCCACCGGGCAGCGCCGCTTCGCGGCATTCAGCACACGGTTCCCCAGCCGCCGGGCCTCCCGCACCAGCACCCCTCGGGGGCCGGTCAGGAACTCCCGCCACTCGGACTCGTTGATGCGGATCTCGATCTCGCTCACCAGCGGACTCCATGGGACGGGGTACGGGCGGGCGCCCCCGAGCGCAGGAGCGCGGGGGCACCGAGGGGCGAGGGGCGGTCAATCGCGGCGGCGCCGGGCGACGGAGGCCATCGCCCGGGTCTCGCGCTGCTCGCGGCGTCGGGCGCGGCGGCGGTGGTTCTTCCGGGCGTCGCCGGGGACGCAGTTCTTGCAGCAGGTCGGCAGGCGGTAGGCGCGGCCGGACATGCGGGCCATGGCGAGCCTCCTAGGGCTGATCCGATGTGTACCTTTTAAGTATACTTATACGCACACTCAAATACAATATCAGGAGGGGGTATTTACGAGTGGGGAGGGCACTCCTCCTCCGGAGCCTCCGACAGGTTCCCCGAGGCCAGCAGCGCCGACACGAACGACGTGCGCTCGACCCGCACCACCGACCCGACCGGCATCCCCACGCCGGCCATCTGCGTCTCCACCCGCACGCACACCTCAGCCATCCTCGGGCCTTCCTTCTCGTCGCGTGTTGTACCCGTATCCGTCGGCACGCTGTATGAGCCGGAGGTGACGGGCCAGCACGTCCAGGCGGCCGAGTGAAGTCGGCATGGAGTGCCGACCGTTCGAGCGGACCATGATGCGTCCTGCCCACGTTCCCTTCCACTTTCCGCGAGGGACCGTGGCGCGGGCGAGGTCGCCGGTGAAGAAGCCGTGCTGCTGCTTCGTGCGAGGACGTATGAGACGAGGGAATCCGTGACGGTCGGGAGTCGTGCGCTGGTAGGTGCCCCGGCAGGTGGCACGGACTTCCCAGACGGCGTTCGGGTGCTGGGTCACGCGGTCGAGACGGCCGACGCAGAGGGCGTCCAGCGTGTGTGTCTTCGGCAGGGAGTTGCGCTGCCGGTTCCACTTCGTACGGCCGCCGGAAGCCACGTGCACGGGGAGGCCGGTAGAGGTCAGGGAGCGCCACAGGGCCCGCCGTGTCTTGTTGACGGCGGCCGCGTCGCGGAGCGGTGCCTTGGCCTGGGCCAGGACGGCGCGGAGTCGCTTAGGTTTCCGGGACAGGAACTCGGTGACCGGCCTGTTGGTCTTGGCCTGGTTGCATGGCACGCAGGACACGACGAGGTTCGACACGCGGTTCGTGCCTCCACGGGAGACCGGATGTACGTGGTCGATGTTCAGCGGGACGCCGGAGGCTTGGCAGTACGCGCAGCAGCGGTCCCACTTGGCCAGCAGGTACTCGCGTACCTCGGTGCCTGCGAGAGTGCCGCGCTGGTACTCGACTCCCTGCAACGGCCGATCAGCTGCGAGGGCATGGAGGTCGAAGGCGACACGCTCGACGTGAAGCGCACGCACAGGTGCCCAGCGCCGGAGCCGCTTGGCCCAGGACACGGTCGTGTCGACGCGGTGCCGGTGGGACGGACTGAGCCAGCCTTCGCGGCGGCTTCGGTTGGAGTACCTGGGCGCGCGGTACCGGAGGTTCCGGGTGCGGCGCCCACGCCGGTATGCGGACCGCTGGGTCATGCGGTCGCGGATCTGCCCGCCACGGTGTGTCAGTTCGATCGCCAGCAGGCCACGGCGTTCCTCGGGCGCGGGAGCGGTGAACAGGGCGATGCCTGTGCGCTCCGCTCCGGGGTCGATGGCGACTTCGACTCCGCTGACGGTGGATTCGTCCGTCGTGCGGTCTCGGAGACGGATGACGAACGGGGCGTGCCGATGCACCACGGCACGGCCCTTGGACAGCAGCTTCCTTGCCCGTGCGGGACTGCACGGCTGCAAGGGACGCTTGTGCTTGTCGAGGACGAGCACGGATGGATGGGCCTCACGGCCCTGTTCTCCGTCCACCGCGTGAGCGGATTCCGGGTGACGTCCGGGCTGCCGGGTGCTGGCAGGCCGGATCTCCCCTCGCCTATGTCCCGCACCAGGTGCCGAGTCACCTCGGCGCCGGCGTCCCGTTTCGTCCCTGCTCCCGGGGTTGTCTGCTGACGTCGGTTCCAGAGCCTGCCGCTGAGGAAGCACGGCAGGGTGGGTCTTCTCGCTCGCGCGGAACGTAGCCAATCGAATGCACCTCCTTCTGGCGTTTCGCCGTGATTGACTCAGGCTGGTCACCCGGAATTCTTGGAATTCAGGAGCGGGTGACGCATCCACCGAAACCAAGGCCTTTTCTTTGGCCTCGATGCGCCTTGATCATATCATAAAATCGCAGGTCAGAGCGCCCTTTCGTGGCTCTCTGGTTTCTTTTTCTTAGAGTTCCACGAGAAGAGTGAGCGTCGATCCCGCGCATCCACCGGAAGGTCCAATCGGACGCCAAGCTTCAACTGAAACCAAGCGATCCACCAGCACATCACACGAATCAGTCGCATCTTGGAGCACCACCGCATCCGCGTACGCCGACAGCGCGTCCGCCGTCTGTTCCGCACCGGTCGGAGGCGTACCAGAGTCGTCCGGCATGCTGACGCACCGAACGACGCCGAGCTCGAACCGGGCCTGCCACTGGTCCACCTGGCAGCCCAGAGGCTTCCCTCCGGAGTTGAACGCGGTCTGCGACACCGGCCGCACTTCCACGACGCGTACCCATGCCTGTCCTTTCCTGGCACCGGTCTCGCAGTCGCAGTCGTCCCACGGTGGGCCGGTCGTCCCGTGGTATAGCGCAGCCCGGGTCACGGGCCGTCCTGCCTCGTCCAGTTCGGTGTTCAAGCATGCGAGGAGTCCGGTCGCGACCGGGGCCAGGAGCCGGAGGTCCTGGTGCGCCGGCGGCGGGTTTTCCTCGTCTGCGGGCAGCACGGAGTCTTCGGTCACCAGCCGGCTCCCGTCGTGCGGTGCTGAGGAAGATCAGGCGACCACACGGACATCGGGGACCAGTGCCCGTGCGGGTTGACCTGCGACAGCCACTGGTCCACCTCCGCCAGACCGACTCGGCCGCGGTCCAGGAACTCCATGGGGTCCGTCAGCGTGTACGTCAGCCCTTCCCGTTCCACGCTGGTCACGCGCTGCGGGAGCTTGCATCCCTTCCCGTTCTGGGCGCATTGCTTGTAATACTCGCAGGCCAGGACGCTTACGGCCCGCACGCCGCCTGGCGGGATCGGGCGGCCGCGCAGGTAGCGCACCGACCACGTGCCTGGGTCGCTGTCGGGCCGGTCGAGTTGCTGGCACTCGGGCCAGCACGCCCCGTCGGTGCGGATCAGGTACCGCTTCTCCTGCACCATCCACGCATCCGGAGGCAGCGGCTGCCCGTCGACCAGGATTTCCTCCACCTGGTGCACAGGTCCGGGCATGGCGACTTCGCAGATTGGTCCGCAGCCGCACGGACCGTCGTCGCAGCCGCAGCCGCCCGGGACGTTCGTGATGCTGCCGCCGCGCATCACGGGCGTCATCCACGCCACGTCGACCGGCGCCAGCGGGATACCGGTACGGCACTGCTTCCGGCACGGCCGCACCGTCTCCCGGCACAGCCCGTACCGGCCTGCGGTCAGCCGCCACATTGCTTCCGAGGCGATCTGCACCGCAAGCACATGGTCGGAGGTCCACTCCTCCGGGTCCTCCGGCCAGCCGCGGCAGCACGACGGCTTGATAGGCCACGGCTCGCACGGCCACTCCTCCGCCACAAGGCGGCTCCTCTCTTAGGGAACGTGCGGGAGGTGCGGCCGGTGATCGGCCGCACCTCCCGCAGACAGCCCTGCTACTTCTTCCGCTTGGTCTGGCTGCCCGAGGCGAGCGCCGTCGGAACGGTGCCGGACGCCTCGTTCGACGGCGGCGACTCGGCCGTGTCGTTGAGCGCGATCACCCGCCACCGGTACGTCGTCCCCGCAGTGAGCGGGCCCGGATCGGTCAGCTGCCGGTCCGACGCCGTGCTGGTCGAGGCGACCTCCGCGAACGTCCCGCCCGACGCGCCCTCGGCGCGCTCCAGCCGGAACCCGGTCACGTTGGTCCCGTCGTGCTCGTACGTCACATCGACGCCCGCCGTCGTCGGCTCCGCCGCCGTGGCCGCGTTCGTCGGAGCCACAGGACCCACCGCCGGAACGGTGCCGGACGCCTCGTTCGACGGCGGCGACTCGGCCGTGTCGTTGAGCGCGATCACCCGCCACCGGTACGTCGTCCCCGCAGTGAGCGGGCCCGGATCGGTCAGCTGCCGGTCCGACGCCGTGCTGGTCGAGGCGACCTCCGCGAACGTCCCGCCCGACGCGCCCTCGGCGCGCTCCAGCCGGAACCCGGTCACGTTGGTCCCGTCGTGCTCGTACGTCACATCGACGCCCGCCGTCGTCGGCTCCGCCGCCGTGGCCGCGTTCGTCGGAGCCACAGGACCCACCGCCGGAACCGCGTAGGTCTTGGTGACCGAGGCGACGGGGTTGCCCTGCGGGTACACCTTGATCGTGTACTCCTTGCCGCCCGCGGGGTACTGGTGCTTCACGTCGGAGGCGTCGGACGGGCCGATCTCCGACTTCCCGTCACCCCACTCGATCATCGTCGGGCCGCGGCCGCCGTTGTCGACGTTCATCACCGCTGTACGGCCGGACGGGTCCGCCGGATCCGCCGTCGGGTCGGACACGGTAGGCGTGGCCGGAACCGGGATGGACAGCTGCACCCGCGTGAGGTGCGAGGGCTGGTCGACGTCGGTGACAGTGATCGTGTAGTAGCCGTCCTGCTCGTAGGCGTGCTTCCGGCCGGTGCCGGAGTCCGCCAGGGTCTCGGGGTCGGTGAGGTCACCCCAGTCGATGGTGACCGGACCGTTGCCGTGGTTGTCCCAGTCGACCAGCACGGTGCGGCGGGTCGTGTCGGTCTCGTCCACCGCCACGGTGACGGTGGGGTTGTCCGGCGGAAGCGGAATGGTGATGTCGCGCTGCACCAGCACGGTCGGGGTCTGCTTGTCCCGCACTGTCAGGGTGTAGGTGTCCTGGCCGTCTTCGGGAGGCTCGGGGTACTGGTGCTCCACCAGGGCGCCGTCCTGCACGGTCTGGTCCGGGCTGCCGTCGCCCCACGTCACGAGCACGGGACCGAAGCCGTGGTTGTCCACGCGGAGGCGGACGGTGCGGCGGGGGGATTCCGTAGCGACACCCTCGATGGAGATGGTCGCCGGGTCGGGGATCGGGCGGACGACTTCCTGGCAGCCGCACTGCGCGGCTGGAGGGGCGAGGGTGACCACCCGCATCAGGTGGTCCTCGTCCGAAGCGATCGGCGTCATCAGCCGCGACGGCAGACCGTTGCTCATGATCACCTGGTACGGGCCCTTGCCCCACGAGGAGCCGGCCTGCGCCTTCCCCGAGAACTGCATCGTCAGCGCATCGTTCTGGACGGTGAAGTCGCCGGGGACGCCGCCGACGACGAACGGAAGCAGGAGGTAGCCCCACCGGCCCTGCCCGCCGCGGAGAAGGTCCAGGTTCCCGGAGTTCTTCCCGATGTCCGTCCACACCTCGAGGGCGTAGCCGGTGTCGCAGGTGAGCCTGTTCGTGCCGCGCCAGCCGACGACGTTACCGACGTCGTCCAGTTCCTTGCGCCAGGTGGGGTTCAGGATCGTCACCAGGTCCGGGTCGACCTGGCAGAAGTCGATGCTGACGTTGCGCCACTTCAGCTGCGGGCACGGAGCTTCGGTAACGCAGGCTTCGCCGGCGGCGTTCGTCTGGTTGATCTCCTCGCCGTCTTCGGTCTCTGCGCTCATCTCGACCTGGATGAACCCGGAGGAGGTGACCATGTTGCAGGGCCCGTAGACGGGGCGTCCGCCGCTGTCGAGGCGCGTGACGCGCATCCGGCGGCCCCGCACGAAGGACGGGCAAACCGTACCCATCGGCGTCTTCCTTTCGTTCGTGTGCTGGCCCGCCGTCCGGCGGCGGTACGGGAAAGAAGTGGTCGTGCCCGGCGGCGCCCTCGTGCCGCCGGACAGACCGGTTCAGGAGGTCAGGGGCCGGTGAGGTTCACGTCGCAGGCGGAGTAGAAGGCGTTGGAGGTGTCAGCGACGTCCCACACGGCGTAGAGCACGTGTCGACCGCCGCGCCCGGACGGGATGCGGGCCCAGTGCGAGACCTCTCTGCCGGAGATCTCTCCCTGCTGGAACTCGACGGTCAGCCAGGGCTCCGAGTCGAAGGAGGCTCGGGTGAGCTTCGCGGTGTGATTCCAGCCAGGCAGGGTCAGGTAGTAGTGGAACTTCGCTGTCGAGTGCGGTGCGGTCAGGTACCAACGGAACTGGTACAGGCACCCGGCCATGAGGTCGGTGACCGGCCACGGTTTCCCATTCGGAGCCCACACACCATCCAGCTCGGAGAACCGCTGGTTGGTCGCGGACGCGAGCTCGCCGTCGCGCGGACCGCCTGCAGGGAAGCCTCTCGGGCCTTCCACGGACTGCGGCTCGTACGAGATCGGGCCGCAGTCCAGACCGCCCTTCTGGCACCAGCGGGCGCGTGAGAGGGGAAACTCGGCGTACCCGTGCCGAGCGCCGTACTCCGAGGAAGGACGGGAGAAGACAGCGACGACCATGATCATGCTCCTTCCGGGAGGACGACGGCCTGTCGGGTGATCGGAGAGAGCTTCCAGCCGTCCTGGGCGTAGACCTCAGCGGTGTACTCCAAGCCCGGGACGAGGCCGGAGAACCGCACGGTCCGGCCGTGGCGACGCCCGTCCACCCGCTTCTGACAGTCGGGCTCGACCGACGCGAACCACGTGGAGACCTTGCCGTCCTGGCTCCAGGACAGCTCCACCTCGGTCGCGGACACCGCGCGCACCACAAGGTCGTGAGGAGCAGGCAGCGGAGCGGGAGGCTCCAGTGCGCCGTCCAGCGTGGAAAAGCACACTTCGGCTTCCGGGGACGACAGTTCGCCGCGGTGAGCGATCACCGTGACCGTGTACGCGGTGGAGGCGGTGAGGCCGGTCAGTCGGCGCCCGTTGTCGTACGTCGTCTCGCTCGGCCCGTCGTTCACGGAGCTCGTCCAGTGGTCCACGCTGGGGTCGTTGTTCCAGGTGACCTGGGCAGAGGTGGCGGTGATGCAGTGCGTCGCCAGATTCCTAGGCTTCGCCGGCCGGTTCGGAGGGTCCTCCGGCTCGGTGCGCATCCACCGCACTGCGCTCCACCGAGACACCATCTGGGGAGAGGCGCCGATGGCGCGGACCTGCACCCCGTACTGGGTGTAGGGCATCAGGGCCGTGAACAGCGCCTCGGGGCGATCAGTGTCGTCCTGGTCCAGTACGGACTGGTCCGAGTCCAGCAGCCGCACCCTCCAGGAGAAGGCTTCGGGGTCGCGGTCCCATGCGGAGGACACGTATCCCTGACCAGCCGCCGCCCGGCTGAATACGGGGACCGGGGGCGGTCCGGGAGGCTTGGGATCATCCTCATTCTCGATGGTCAGCATCCCGCGCCAGTTGACCGTGCACTTCACCCAGCCCGAGACCGACCCGCCGGGACCGGCCGTCCGCACCCGGGCCGTCCGCTCGTCGCCGTTCGGAACAGCGAAGAGCGTGCCGCGCGTCTCGGACAGCGGGTTGATGCCGTGGCTGAACTCGTGGTCCTCCTGGTAGCCGGTGGCGCCGGGCACAGGGTTCCATTCCAGGTACCACCGGCCGTCGCCACGGCTGTGCGCGCGGAACCCCTCCGGCTCACGTACTCGGTGTCCGCTGAGCGTCTGCTGTGTCAGTTCTCGGCAGCCCACGGCCACCGCCTCCCTTCACGCATGTCGGGGAGCAGCGGCGTGCGGACCGGTCATGCGCTGGGACCACGTCCGCCGCCCGGAGTGCTTACGGCCAGGGGTGGATGGTGGAGGACCAGCCGATGACTGCCTCTTAGGCCACGGGATCCGCTCTCTGGTCACGCCGGATGGTCCTCGGAATCGGTACTGTTCACGGTGGAGACAGTCCGGCTGGAGTCCTGCTCCGCTGCCAGCTCTGTCGAAGCCGACCTCGGCAGCCGGGGAAGGGTGGTTGGAACCGCAGCGGCCACGCAGGGGAAGTCCAGGACGTACATGCGCTCGGCCAGCAGCATCGTGTCGTTCGTCCGCGTATCCAGAGCACCCGTTGACCAGTCCGCCGGTTCGATCACCTCCGAGCGGCGCACGGTGACCGGCCGCGTCGCGTACAGCCACACCGCCTGGTCCGCCGGCCGTGCTGCGGGACCGGTGCCGGGGTAGCCGCCGCCGAGCGCCCACCGATTCCCCAGCGGGTCCTCCGCCTGAGGCCCACCGGTATCCAGCACCCGCAGCGACGTCAGCTTCGGCGTCAGATACCGCGGAGCATGGAGCACACCTAGCGAGCCCGGAGCCCCGGGGAACGGAGGCGCCGTGCCATCCGGGTAGGAGGAGGAGGCGGCCAGCCAGTGCTCCAGCAGGCCGACCGCCTCCTCCAGCTCGTGCGGAGTGGTCGTCAGCACCTCCGCGTTCCCTGCCAGCGACGGCGTGGTGCCCAGAGCACCAGTCCACAGCAGGTACTCGACCGCGGCTTCCTCACCGGAGGTGAGCCGCTGCCGGAGCTGTCGCCGCGCGTCGTCCTGCTGCCGCCCCAGCGACGGGCAGTTGTCCGCGACGTACAGCACGAACGGAGACGCCACGACCTGCGTCGTGGACCGCTCGGACTTCTTCTGCGGGTCGAACCCGGGAGGCTGCGCATCGCACGGCAGCGGATACCAATGCACCTTGTTGGTGCACACTGCCTCGTACTCGATCCCGCCGAGCTCGTGCCCGCGCACGTCGCTAAGGACCCGCGCGGCGGAGAACAGTCCGTACCGAGGTGCCTGCAGCACGGGCGCCTCCACACGGGCACGGGGCATCACAGGAGTCGTCACGCCACCACCCCGCTACGTTCCATGCAGCCCCTCCAGGACTCGCTCGTCACAGGTGGTCAGCTGGACTTCTTCGAAGTCCGCGAGGTGCGGGAGGCCGTCTCGGACACACCGGAGTCGGCCGAGCTGTCCTCGCTGGCGCTGCTGCCTGTCGTGGACAGAGCCATGGGGGCCGGAGGCTCGGAGCAGGCGACGATCTCCTGGCCGCCGGTGATGCCGTTCGGGCACAGCTGCAGGTTCAGCAGCCACGAGTCGCCGCAGCCGCGGGTGCACACCTGAACGCCCTCTTCGGTGAACAGCTTGGTGTAGGTGTTCTTCGCGAGCTTGCTGCTGTCGTAGATGCCGTCGAGGGTGATGACGTCCTGGGTGAGGGAGAACCAGGTGCCGGCGACGTAGAGCAGGATGCTTGCGTGCGTGGGCCACTGTGTGGCCGGTGTGGCGCCGCCGAAGAGGGTGGTGGTCTGGGTGCCGTCGGCCGCCATGCCGTAGGCGTCCTGCCAGTCCCAGATCCACTGCGGCTGGACGCCACGAGCGCGCAGGTGGTTGTCGAGCTGGGCGTCAGTGACGGACAGCATGTCCACGCCGTTCCGCTTGGACAGGTCCGCGCGCATGATCGGGCGCAGCCAGAACGGGGCGACCATCTCCAGCGTGGTGTTCCGCGACAGGCGGCGCCGGTAGCGGGCCTGTTCCACGAACAGCTCGACGGAGGAGAGGATGCTGGCGGTGGCGCCGGGGCCGTGCGGATCGCGCGTGACTTCGGTAGTCCCGGAAGGGAAGCCCGGAGACGGGATGTCGACGGACGTCGACCCGGCGACGATCCTGCTGATCTTCCAGGCATTCAGCCGGTGGGCATGGGCAGCGAGGGCCTGCTCCATGAAGTATTCGACCATCTCCGGCCAAGCGCGCTCCTGCAGCAGAGGAGACTCGATGCACAGCCCGTCGACCTCGAGACGGCATTCCTTCTCGTTGTCGACGCAGGGGATCGACCAGCAGGGCTTGTCGGGCATCTCGGCAGGAGGGGTGGGCTCGGGGTAGTGGAAGGAGCCCTTATTCGGGTCATCGCCGGTGCCGTCGGGCCAGAGACTGGCGTAGATGGTGGCGAAGTCCGGCGGGGTGTGGAACTTGATGCCGCCTCGGCGGGTGGACACCTCGGGAAGGTCGAGGAGACCCTCCAGCGTGGCGGTAGGGCACATGTCGTACAGCTGCTCGCTCGGCGCGCACCATCCGCCGGCCGCGACGAGGTTGCCGCCGGGCAGGTTGCGCTCCGAGCACATGCGCTCGACCAGCGAGGTGACGTCACCGGCCTCGCGCACGATGTCCTGGTGGGGCCGGTTGCGGCGCAGCGAGGCGATCGGGGCCTGCGCGGTCTTGCCCGGACCGACGCGGACGAGGGACTGCACGCGGTTGGTGAACGCCTCAGCCAGGGCCGGGATGCCCTCCAGCTCGGCGCCGATCGGGACGCCGGGGATGTCCGGAGCGGCGATCAGGGAGTAATGGGCGGCCTCACGGTTGGAGGGAAGCGTGGAGCCCGGGACGCCGCCGAGCGGAACTCGGCCGCGTCCTCCGGAGGCCGCAACGGCTTCCCTGCCGGAGGCCCCCGCGTCGACTTCCTCGTTGCCATCTCCGGTGCCGGCGTCGCCGGAGGGCTGTCCGGCCTCCTCCTCGGTCTGAGGAGCGTCGGGAGACCGGCCGGGGCCGGGTTCCGGCTCCTGGTCGTCGTTGTCCACCCCGAGGTCGTTGTCGGCCGCCTGACGGCTCGCCGCAGCCTCGGAGGCGTTCCGCATTCGCTCGGCGGCGGCGGCCGATCGGGCTTCGCGTTCGGCGGATTCGGCCTGCGCGGTGATCTCAGCGGTGGTGGCCTCGGCAATGCCGGCCAGGGCCTCCATCTCGTCAACGGTCTCGCTGGTCTGCTCGTCGGTGGTCTGGAGCTCTGAGAACCGGGCGGAGACGGCGTCGCTGACGGACGAAAGGTCTTCGTCGGCTTCGGCCAGGATTTCGCGTACGGCGCTCGACCGGGCGTCGGCGTCGGAGTGGTCGGAGAAGGCAGCAAGCAGTCGCTGCAGAAGCTCGTTCATGAGCTGGGGGCCTCCAGGGCACGTCGTGACGTGCTCCCGGCCGACCGGTCCAGCGGAGCTACAGGCCAGCGTAGCCGCCTTGCTGGTCAGGAGCGAAGTAGAACCGCCCACGGGTGCCGAGCGCCCAGAGCCGTATCCGGCTGCGCGACGTTGCAGGTCGCCGGCGGCGGTAGATCGCTGTGCCCGTCTCGCGATCCCGTGGGCCTCCGTCCGGGCTGCCCGCCCGCAGGCCGGTGCCGGAGACTCAGAGCGCAGCACAGAGGCGTTCTCGGGGTGCCTGGAGGGAGTCTCATGGGGTGTCGGGGGGAGGTCTCCAGTGCCCTACTCCCGCCTTGCCTGGGTCTGCCCGGATCCGGCGCCCGTCGCCCCAACGACAGCCGCTCACAGCCCTCCTGGAGCCGTCAGCGGACCCACTGTCCCGGAGCGCTGCAACGACGCCTCGCGCGTGCGCGTCCTGTGGTTGCTGTTCCTACCTGAGGTGGTTCCTCAGCCACGAGGCACAGCAACCAGTCCATGACATAGGCATGGTTCAACGAAGTGGTGCGCGAAGCGCAGAACCATGACTGGCTGGATGGTCCAGCGCATCCGGGGCGCTGGCGGGGGGCGGCTGGGGGCGAGGAGCCCCCAGCAGGAGATGAGAGTGCGGAGCACGCGACATCTGTGTGCCTCCACCGTCTGTGTGGGTAGAGGTCTGTGTACCTCATCTCTATGTACTTCCCGTCTATGTACTTACGCCGCGCAGTTTTCTGCGCAGGCCCTACGCAACTTCTTGCGCACCCCCTACGCAGAAAACTGCGCACCCCCTGCGCACGATCCTGCGCACCCCCCTGCGCAGAAAGCTGCGCAGGGGGGATACCGCTACCCCTGCGCAGCTTTCTGCGCATCCGGTGACCTGCGTAAACGCCTGGTGGCCCCTCCGGGAATCCGGAGGGGCCACCAGGCGGGGTCTGGGATCAGCGCTCGCGCTGCTCGGGCGGGTAGAAGTAGGTGCGGTACTCGTTCGTCGTGCGGCTCCCGTCGTCACGGGTCCTGTTGATCACTGCTACCGCCCCGGCGTCCTTGAGCCGGGAGAGCGCGTTCTCCACCGTCCGGCGGGAGACGCCCATCTCCTCGGCCACGGTCTTGATGCCGGGAAAGGTGGCCTCCATGCCGCCGTACCGCGCCCGCAGGAAGTCGTACAGCCACACCTCCTTGCGGCACCGGACGATCACCCACAGAGGGGTCATCGAGTAGCCCTGCGGGACCTCGTGCCGAATCGGAGCGCCCTCGAGGGAGGAGGACCGTTCGCCGTCACTCATCCGGCACCAGCTCCCCTCGGTCGCAGGAGGCGGCGGCCCGGGACTGCCGGTGAGCGGTATGGGCGGTGCTTCTCATCTGTGTCATGGACGTTCCTTACGTCTCTGCCTCTCAGGTTCAACCCACCGCACTCGCACTGCCCAGGGCCGCGGGTTACCCTCGAAGCGCCGATCGAGAAGAACGACCCCCACCGTTGCCTGCCACAGCATCCGGGGGTCGTTCTCTCTGTGCGCCACCGGCCGGAGCCGGCGATACCCCAGCGGCCCGTCGTGCCGAACGAAGGGCCGTGGGAAGAGAGAGAGCCGGAAGCGCGTTCTTACACCGCAGTCCCTCCTTCCGGGACGTCCTCGGCCGCGTGTTCGGGAGGCCGGGTGTTGATCACGATGCGGTTCGGGAGACGCTGCCCCGTCACGCTGGCCTGATGGTGGATGTCGACCGCGCCCGCCTTCGCGAGGTCCGCGAGGTGACGCTGCACCATCCGAGGAGACAGGTGCAGCAGCCGAGCGAGGTCCGGCAGCGCGTACCCGTCTATGACCTGACCGTCGCCGGAGAGAGCCGTCAACCGGGCGTATACCCAGGACGAGACGCCCCTGCAGCGATCAAGCACCCACAAGGGCACCGTCACGCTCTGTGGGTCCATCGTCGCCACGGACGTGTGCTTCATGCCCGACGCTCCCTCCTCGATTGAGTGATCGTCACGACGGCAGAACCATACGCCACATCAGTCACCAGGTGACTGATGTGGCGTATGGCAATTCGAGTATCCGCAGGACGGCCACAAGCCGCCCATGCACGTGACATCCACGCTGTGGTGGAAGATGTTGCGACCAGGCACGTTGAAAGCATCAAGGGCGTGTTGCTGCAGGACAGTCAGCCCGATTCCTCGAGTTCGGCAAGAACAGATGCGACGAGAGCACCGGGATGCGGAGTCGCATCGGTCACCGTCACGAACGTTGGCGTCACGACGATGGAACCGTCACCGAGTGGTCGCTCCTCACGCACACGGTGCACGGACCAGCCGCTGTCGCCGCGGGACAGGTTCCACTCCTCGCCCTCGTGGTCGAACACCACGGAACATCCGCAGCCGAAGTCCTCGTCGTCCTCGTAGGCGTCCTCGGCATGTGCTGTTTCCATGCGGGCGGCCGGGAGCAGGCCGCAGACGGCGGCCAGCGTCTCGTGGCAGCCTTCGGGCAGACTCAGCCGGGACGGCCACTCCTGCAGGCGCCTCACCAGGAGTGGCCCGGACCGGGCCGTTGATACCTCGATCTCAGCAGCCAGGTCCTTGGCAAGGCGCAGAGGGCAGCAGTCGCCGTCGGCCGGAGCCGAGGCTTCACCGCGTCCGATGACCGTCTGCAGGACCTCCCCCAGCTGCACGAGGGCCTGGGCGCCGGAATGGAGTTGGGCCAGGGCGGCGGAGGCGACCTGCGCCGCCTGTGCCGGGGTGTAGAGGGACCAGGGGCGTTCAAGGGCGGAGGCGAGGGCCTGTCCACTCTCGGCGGCGGCCACGGCCACGTTCAGGGTGTCCTCGGGCTCGGAAACACCGAACTCGATCAGGGAGCGCAGTTCGTTGAGCTGGTCAGCGCCGTACTCCTCGTCCGCGAGGGCGTGCCAGGCCGTCAGCCACGCCGGCTGCGACTGCTCGGGATGCGTCATCGGGTGATGCTCCTTGCGTGAAGGGGTCTGGGGAACGGTGCTGGCGCCGTCTCCCGGAAGACCCGGGAGACGGCGCCAGCCGAAGGAAGGTCAGAGAATCCGAAGGGCGGACCGCGCCGCTCCCACGATCGGGATGGTCTGGGTAAGGGTGGCCTCCCATTCTGCGAGGTCCGTGCCACCGATGTGCTCGCAACCGGAGATGTACGCCGCGCCCTCGCCCTCCTTCGGCAACAACACGGTGTAGGCGGAGCCGTGGTGGGAAACGTCGGTGCGCACGCCGAGGTTCGTGGTGAGCCAGCTGGTCGACTGCGCGGCCTTGCCGAAGATGGCTGCCAAGTCCGGGGTCTCGCTCATGTTCCGCCCTCTCTGCTGGGGTTCCGTGCCTTTCCTTGTGCCTTTATTCTATTTTATTGCACACCTATATGCAATATACAAGGGAGGTATTTTTGGGTGGATTACACGAACAACGGAACCGACCGGTCGGCCGCCAACCGCAACAGGTACGCCTCCGCCGCCTCCTCACCGACGTGCCGCCGCAGCGCATCACCACGCCGCCACGTCAGCGGCCCCTCCACCGCTTCCAGCTCCCGCGCCCGAGCCACCACATCACTGATCGGCAGCCCGTGCTTGAAGTCGTGCCCGATCCGCGCCTCCAGCGCCACATACACCTGCGGGTGCGCCAGCCCCAGCGCGAAGCACACCCGAGCCGCTCGCACCAGCCACTCTCGGCCAGCGATCACGCACAGCGCGCACGACAGCCGCTCCAGACCCGCGTCATACACCTCGTGGTACTCCAGCCCACGCTCCGCGATCTCCCGCCACACCTCCGCCTCAGACAGCCGGTGCACCACGTTCCAGGCCAGCACCATCCGCCGGCCGCTCGTCGCCCGCTCGTCCAACGCGAGCCGCGGCCTCCCTGCACGGAACGGCGACTCCGCCGCCCGAATACCGAAGACGTTCAGCACCACCGCCTGCTCGTCCAACCCGAGCGCGTCCACCACCGCGGTGATCTCCGGTGCCGCCGCGTCCCGCTTGAGCCGCGCCGTACACAGCCGACGAGCTGCATCAGGCCACCGCCCGCGCTCGGCCACCATCCCCGTGAACCCGCCATCGGCCGCCACCGTCACCAGAGGAAGCCCGTACCGCGCAGCCTGACGCCGCGCCAGCTCCTCCACCCCAGGCCACTCCGCGTCCTCACCGAGATGCGCGTGCACCACCACCAGCTTCTCCACGCACCCAGCCGAACGGGCAGCCTCGACCGCCCGGTCCAGAGCCACCGCCGAGTCCTTCCCGCCGCTCGACTGCACACAGACCGCGTCCGCCGCCCGCATCAGCTCCACCGGGCCGTCGGCCAGCCGGTCCAGCACCACGCCCGTCACCCGCCGCCGGTCACCCGGCGCCGGCCACCGCGAGAGAACCGGGCGCAGCCCGGCACGGCGGGAGGCCGCGGTCTCAGCCCGGCGCCAGGCACGTTCGACCTCGCGCCACGGCACCACGCCGTCCTCTCCAGCCCGCGCCGTCTGAACGGCACGCCGGTACGCGGCCGCAGCCGCCCCCGCCCGCCGCACGTCGTCCAGGACTCGCAGAACGTCACGTGTCCGCATCGTCATCACTCCCCAAGAGGAAAAGGGGGACGTGCCGCTGGGGTGCGGCGGCACGGCCCCCTTCGCAGGTCGTCAGCCGGGTGTCAGGCGCTGCCCGGGTACAGCACGAACGCGCGCACCGCCGTGGGCGTGTGGGAGGGCAGCACCTGGTGCTCGGGTACGCCGTGCCGAGCAGCGATCCGGGTGTGGTCCGGCGGGATGGGCAGCAGGTCACCGTCGCTGTAGAGCGCGATCGTGTGCGACTGAGCGAACCGGAACGAGTTGCCTTCTGGGTCCGTGGACAGCACCACGGGAGTGCCGGGGGGCATCGTTTTCAGGTACTCGATCAGCTCGCGTGCGGTGAACGCATCTGGCGGGACGAGGCCGGAGACGGCAGTAGCCATGCCAGGAGTCCTCTCTGGTGAAGGTGGGTGCCCCGGCCGGGAGGACGGGGCAACGATCGGGTTGCGTCCCCGTCAGGGAAGGGGCGTCAGGCGGGCGGAGAGATCGGTGACCACGTTGCGCACCTCGCCGCAGTCGCCGTGCTGGTCAACCTTCACCTCCAGCGCCAGGCGGGTTCCGGCCTCGTCCGGGGCGGCGTCGGCCGAGGGCTCGTAGAGCACGAGGTACAGGCCGCGCTCGTCCATCGGCAGCGCCGACCACCAGCCACGGCAGCGGCCGGACGCCTCGATGCCGAACCGGGCGTCGTCCTGGGCGACGGCGACGGCGCTGAGCTGCTGGTCGTGCACCCGCCTCCGGGCGGCCCGCTTGGTCTCGTCCAGATCGAGCGTGCTGTGCGGCATGGCCTCGGCCGGGATCACCGGCCCGCAGTCGCGCAGGACGTACCAGACGCCGGCGCCGCCCGCGGCATCATGGAAGACCTGCACGTGCGCAGTCCCGTTCATCGTGCGCATCCCGCCCAGCCGCACGTTGATCAGCGTGCGGCCGGTGGACTCGTCCACGACGAGGATCACCTTCCGCTCGTACAGGACGTCGATGATCGCGGCGAAAACGGCGCCGGACCACATCTGCCGCTGGGGGTCGGAGCCGTCGGGGTTGAAGTCGTAGGGGCGCAGGGCGTTGGACATGGAAGATTCCTCTCCGTGAAGGGGAGTTGAGGGGGACCGGCGGGTGCAGGCATCTGCCCGCACCCGCCGGGAGCGCAGGAGGTCAGGCAAGGCGACGGATGTGCGTGCGCAGTCCGTAGCCGGACACGTGCTCGTACACACCGCGGGTGTTGACGTAGCCGAGCGTCCGGCTGATCTCCTCCGACGACCACGACCGGTACTCCCGCAGCGAGCGCAGCAGCTCAGGCAACGCCAGGACCTCGGGTGAACTCAGCAGGCGGTCACGGTCATCGGAGGGGTGGCCCATGCGGTACTCGGCCGTCTCCGGGGTGCCGCGCTGCAGCGCGCCCCCGTCGGTGCGGAACCGGTCGCCGGTGCCGCCGTCCAGGTCCGGGCAGGTGACGGCGTGTCCGCAGCGGCACACCCACACACCGTCGAACCGTCCCTGCCGGGGCCGGTAGTGCCCCGACGGGCACGAGGAGCAGTGGACGAGGAGCCAGATCAGCGCGGGATCCGGCCGGGAGATGGTGAACCGCACCGGCCAGTCCGCGCGACGCCCGAAGACCGTCTTGGCGTAGGCGTGGGCGGCAGCGATCGTCTCCGCAACGAAGGCGCGGTGCATCACCGGGGCCAGCCGCTTCGTGGTTCCCGGCTGGCCGAAACCGGTAAGCAGATCGAGCTTGGACCGGCCGCCGTTGTTGAGGAACAGCAGCTCACTGGCGCCTTCGTGTGAGTGGTCCCACTCACGGAACACGGCGACCGCGCAAGCGCGGTGCTCGAGGTCGTCGGGGTCGTACACAGGGTCCTCCTGAGCGCGTACGGGTCGGCCCCCGGCGCGTGCCGGGGGCCGAGAGGGGTGGGGAACGGGCAGAGTGCGGGCGGTCAGCCCTCAGCGAGTGCTCGGCGGGCCGAGCGCTCCGCCGAGGTGCGACCCGGGGCCGCGCGGCGGGTGCGGTAGACGTCGGTCACCTGGCCGCGCCCGTCAGAGTCGAGGGCGACGTGGCCGGAGAACGGCTCGCCCCACATCTTGGAAAGCGTCTTGTCCCGGGTGTTCGGCTCGTACCTCACCACGAAAGTGCCGGGAGCGGAGAGCGGAACGGCGGTCCACCGGCCCCACATACGGCCGGAGGCGTGGCTGCCGTGCTCCTCGTGCTCACGGACACAGCGGATGGCCTCGGAGCGCTGCTCCAGGAAGAGCACCATGGCGTCCCACTTGGCGTCGTGAGCCTCGACCGGGAGGACGATCCCGCACGTGTCAAGCGGGTGCCACAAGCCTTTCTTGGGCAAGCTGGGGGCCTGTATGAGGACGTGACCGGTGTTGTGGAGGCTGCCGGTGCCGCGTGCGGCGACGGGTCCGAGGCGGGC
Source organism: Streptomyces callyspongiae (assembly GCF_047200695.1). Classification (NCBI taxonomy): domain Bacteria; kingdom Bacillati; phylum Actinomycetota; class Actinomycetes; order Kitasatosporales; family Streptomycetaceae; genus Streptomyces; species Streptomyces callyspongiae. The sequence goes on along the minus strand of NZ_JBJZOM010000014.1, from coordinate 83,228 downwards.
GTCCATCACGGTGTGGCCGGTCTCGGTGTCGGTGACGATGTGCACCGTCGTCTCCTTCAGGACCGAGACGACGGTGGCGAACGCGGAGCCGGTCCAGACGTCGTGCTGCGGGTCGCTGAAGGGAAAGCGGAAGTCGTGCGGCCGAATGATCGTGGACATGCTTGGTCCTCTCTTTCGGGGAGGGGGACTGTGCCTTTCCTTGTGCCTTCATCCTAGTTTATGGCAACTCAAAAAGCAATATCCAAAGGGGGTATTTTGCTGACGAGAAACCGTCCAGCACTCCAGAAGCCCTGCCACGGCACCACGCACGTCACCCGGAATACGGGCCCCGATCCAGGCGATCCGACACCAGCACCACGTGACCGCACGGACGCCACACGGCAATCGACAGCCGCGCCCCGTCCGGGACCGCCACATCCAGCCCCTCAAGGACGGCCCGGCACGTAGGACACCACGGGGACTCCAGCTCCGCCTCCCACCGCTCACGACTCCACAGCCGCGACGCACCACAGACCACGGCGGCGTGCCCCTCTCGGCATACGGAAACGGCCGGGCCCGCGCAGAGCGGGAGCGACCACGTCGCTCAGGCACCCGGATCACGCACACTACCGGCCAAACAGGTGACAAAACCCGCACTACTCACCCATGTGGAGGAAGGGCACCAGTATGTGCTGGCGCCCCGTACTCATCGCATACTGCTGTCAGATCAACCCAGACCCCGAAGAACAACAGGACGTCAACACGCAATGAAGAACGACAAATATGCACGCATGCAAGAAAAATCCACGGAGAAGGTCGTAACCGTCCCCAGGAGCGAAAACGGACTCGCCGCCTGCGCCGACGACCCCGAGATCTTCGAGAAACTCGTCACGTTCTCCCGCACCAGCAACAAGGACCGCCGCAAGGCCGCCACCACCTGCAGCGGCTGCGCTATCCGCGACACCTGCGGATTCCGGGTCGTGCCTGCACCAACACACCGGCAACGCACACCAGCACGTACCTGACCAACAGCTACAGCGGGCCGCCACCACCCCGGCGGCCCGCTCGTCTCTCCAGGAGCACAGGCTTGACCACCACACCCGGGAAGCGCACACCGAAGCGACGGTGGACCGGCATGCCGCCCACCCCCGAACGCCTCAACAGGCTCACCACCACCGAGACCCGCGTCTACGCCTACATCGCCTGGGCCGCCGGAGCCCGACGACGCGTCACCCGCGCCCAGCTCGGCCTCATCCACGGCGACAACGGAGCACCCATCGGCCCCCGCGCCGTACGGCAGATCTGCCACGACCTCCACGACGCGCACCTCATCCTGCTGCCCGGATGGGGCGACGCCACCGACACCACCCCCCTACCTGCCATCATCAACGGCTCAGGAAACAACAGAGGCACCGGGAAACGACCGACCACCGACGACGGGATCAAGGTCGGAACCGGCTTCATCGCACCCAGAACCCTCCCCGACGACCTCCTGGCCGACCTCGAAAAAGCGAGGGACGAGAACCAACACCTCAACGCCACACCGACCGCCGACCGCGACATCGACTGGCTGACCCGACTGACCGACCTCACCGAACGCCGCGCCAGCCTCTTCCACCGATGGGCAGCCCAGGACTCACGCCCCGCCATCGAACGCGAGGCAGAACGCCTCACCAACGCCACCGCCGACCTCCACCGCCAGCTCGAAGACAAGCGCTCCAAGCAGCAGGGTTGGCAGAGCCCTGGGGAAGCCTAGACACGAAGCGGCGGTCCGCCCTCACTCGCCGAGGGCGGACCGCCGCAGGACGGACCAGGGAAGGTCAGGCGTCGAAACGACCGCCGCGCACGTTGGCAACGAACTGCGCAAACGAATCCGGGCCGACCACCAGGGCCGGGCCGGACTCGACCTTCGAGTCGCGGATGCCGACACCGTGGTGGTCGGTGGCGGTCAGATCAGCCACCTCCACGCAGTTGGTGCCGTCGTTTCCGCTGTACGAGGACTTGAACCAGGAACCTTCTGGAGCTATACGCAGAGAAGACATCTCACATCTCTCGGGATAGTCGTGACAGGAAATTGGGCGTCTCGCTGGGGGCGAGAGCGCCCGCCCGCAAGGTGTCGAATTTGCGGGAGAACGCCCAGACGATGGTGTCTCTGTCAGTGACATTCGATTCACCGACACCGTCGTTCTGGACAACTGTGGGAAGAGGACGGTCGAATTCCATGAGAGCGAAGTCGGTACTCGACCGGTACGTGGCCATGTCGAACGGCAGGACCTGAACTGTGACATTGTCGGCCTTGGCAATCCGCGCGATCTCCTCGTACTGCTCCAGCATCACGTCCGACGAGCCGACCGTCCTGCGCAGAGCTGCCTCGCACAGGATCACCCACAGCTCAAGCGGGTTGTCGGAGCGTGTGATGGCCTTCTTCCGGTCCATCCGCAAGTCGATGGTCCGCTCAACGAACTCGGTCGTAGTCTCCTCCACCGGCTTCGCAGCCAGAAGCATCTCCCGGGAATAGCGCTCGGTCTGGAGAAGCCCGTACACCACGTTCGGCTGCCACCCGCGGATCGTGTGGGCGCCGCTCTCCAGCCCCACGAACAGATCCATTCCGGAGGGCATGTTCCTGCGATACTGCGACCACCACCCGCGTTTCAGCGAGTCGCGCTGTATCTCGACCAGAAACTCCTGATCCTCTTCGTCAAAAACGCCATACCGAGTGAGCAGGGCCCGGAGGTCAGCAGCGGACTGGAGACCGGTCAGCGCCCGTTCCACCCGGTGCAGCTTGGATGTCGAGAACGGAAGCCCGTCCGTCGACTCGGTCAGAGTGAGGCCGGCCTTCTCGCGGAGACGCTTGAGCTCCCAGCCCAACTGCATGCGGCGGACCGTCGGTCCGGTGGGTGCTGCCACGTGTGTGCCTCCCGAGGGGTCGAGCCAGTCGCGTGAGGGAGGGAGCCCTCCACGTCGCGCCGCGTGCTCAGAGTGTGACATTCCCAGTCCCCTTTGCGCAGCCCGTAGCCCAGCCCATCGCATATGCCATTTCCCTGAAAATCCCATGTGGGGTTGCACGGGCAGTTTCGCGCACACGATGCTGTCCATGCCACCGCTACCGCACAAGCGGTGGTGACCAGCGGGCTGGTGACGCACAGCCAGCCCGCACGGCCCCACCACGAAAAGCACTGCCCAGACCCCTCCTCAACCTCTCCTGAGGCGCAGATGCACGAGATCGTGAGAGCCCGCCCAACAGGGCACCCGGGCTACAGACAGGACATGCCGCGAACACCCGAAGCGGCAGCCCTCGCCCGCGGGCTCATCCGGACAGCGCTGATGACCTGGCGACTCAACACGCTCACCGACCAAGGCGAGCTGGTCATCAGCGAGCTGGTCACGAACGCCGTGCTGCACACACGGTGCTCCTGCATCCGCGTCTCCATCGACCGCCCGTCGTACGACGTCGTCCGCATAGAAGTGGTCGACAAGTCCCACCGCCTGCCGGCCATCAGACCGGCGGGAGAAAACGACGACAACGGGCGGGGACTCGCCCTCGTGGACGCCTTCACCACCAAGTGGGGAACCGACATGAGGAGCTGGGGAAAGCTGGTCTGGGCCGAGATGAAAGCAGAGCCCGACCATGAACACCACGACGCTGCTTGACCCGGCCCTCAGCACACCTCGCGGGGCACGACACCGCGCGCCCTCCGACAGGAACTCGCTCCTCTGCACGCTCTGGGCCGCTCTCCACGTCCCAGCACTGCTGATCCTCGGCCAGCTCACCACCACCGAAGGCGCCAGCTTCACCGCCGCAGCACCCACCACCGCGGAGGCCGCGGACGAGAGAGCCGGAGAAGCGCAGGAGGAACTGCCAGGCGCAGCACGCCAACCAGGACGGTACTGAGCGCAGGCACCCAGGTCGATACCCGCTAACCAGCGACGCACGTGATCGCCGCCGAGCCGCGCTCCAGCCAGGACCGCCAGCAGACCCGACCGATCGCCTACCGGACACCTGACCCGCAGCGACCAAGTGCCCAGCACGAAGGACGGATACCCGTGAACGAACGCGTCCCCCCTGCCTCCGAAAGCCGTGAGCCCGAACATGACCAAGCGGACGACCAATTCCGGTGTGTGACGTTCGAGGTGCGAGCAGACCCTGAGGAGCGCGAGCTCGTGCTGAACCAGATCAGCAGCGCGATGGGCCAAGGTCTGCACGTCACGGCTGCGACGCAACGCACATCGTGCCGCTACCTGGAGACGGACGAAGGATTCAACGTGCGGCTGCTCGCCCAGCCGATGTGGCCGCCGAGGTCCCGTCCGGCCGGCACGTTCACCATCACCGTCATCCTGGACGGTCCGGAAACGAATCTGTACGGAGAGCAGGCAGAGGCCGCTCTCACCGTCGCCAAGCGGGTACCGCTGACCAGCCTGGAGCAGCGAGAGCTGACCCGGCAGATGCCACTCACCGCCGGCATACCCGAACACCTTCCACCGAACTGCCTCTCGCACATCGCGCCCGTCCTGACGGTGCACCACATGTACGACTTCCTCGTCATGGTGGAGGCGCTGCAGCGCCTCGGAGTCCCGCCGGAAGCCATGACCGTGCTCGACAAGGGATACCGATACCGGAACACCCAACGCGTCGACGCCCACCTGGAGGCCCAGAGGGTACGGGTGTGGCCGTGGAATGACGCCGCCACCGCCCTCAAGGACCATGTGGCGCGCGCCTGTGGAGCGGAGAGGAAGGGCGTACTGGTCGATGACGGCGGCTACACGCTGCCGGTTCTCATGGAGCAGTGCCCCGAACTCCTGACCGACTTCGTCGGCCTGGTCGAGCAGACAGCCAGCGGCATCGCCAAGCTCGCCAAGTACCCGGACCTCCCGATGCCCGTCTTCTCCGTCGCTGAGTCACGGCTGAAAGCGGCGATCGAGCCGTACGGAATCGCTGACGCTGCGGTACGGAACCTCAGGGCGCTGGTGCCGGAGGAGAAGTGGGAGGGCCAAGCCGCCTGCGTGCTGGGCTTCGGCCGGATCGGAAGCGCACTCGCAGAGGTACTGCGGCAGAAGCGCATGCGGGTCGCCGTACACGACACTTCCACCGAGGCCCTGGTCACGGCGATGGAACAGGGCTTCGAGACCAGCCCGGACCTGCACGCGCTGTTGCGCCGGCATCAGCCGATCCTGGTGATGGGCACCACCGGTGCCACGTCGCTGCGAGGAGAACACGCTGCCTCCCTGCTCCGGGACTGCTACCTGGTGTCCGTCACCAGCCGGGACCGCGAGTTCGCCCTGACGGAGCTACGCGCAGCCGCGGAAGACATCGAGGACGCCGGCCAGGTCGGATCCAGACTCGGATTCCCCCACGGGACACGAGCCACCCTCATAGCCGACGGATACCCCATCAACTTCCACTGGGCCGAGAGTCTGCCGAACAAGTACGCGGACCTCGTCCTGGCCTCCCTCATCGTCGGTACGACGACGCTCGCCCACCCCGACCACGGGTTCGCACCCGGCCACAACGTCGCGCGCACCGACGCCAGGCTCGCGGAATCCGGGCTGCTGGAGCGCTACTACGCCTGCTTCGGCCCGCGCAACGCGGCCAGAGAGCCCGCCGCATGATCGAGAAGCACTTCACCTTCGGAGACATCGGCCTCGTCCTTCCCCACCCGGGGCCGGGCTACCTGACCTCCGCCAAGGCCGAGGACGGCGCCTCCCGGAAGCACGCCGCCGCCGGAGTCCGCCTGACGGATGACACTCCGCTGTGGTGGTCCTCCTGCCCCGGGACGGAGCTGCTGGGACAGGCGCTGGAAGCATCCGCCCACGGCCCCGTCGAACTGTGCCCAGAAGGCAGCGGAGAAGACGACGCTGGCCTGGCCCTGGCGGTGGCCGAGCACCTTGCCCAGCATCGCGGACCGGGAGCCGTGGTCGGCCCCTGCTGCCTGGCACCACCCGCGCCGCTCCCCACGGGGACCGTGCGCCTACCGCACCTGGTCCGCTCCACCGCCACCAGCCAGGATCACCTTCCCGTGTGGGAGCTGCTGCCGGCCGAAGCTGCCCAGGCGTGGCTGGGAGGACCGATCCGCCAGCGAGACCTTGACTTCTTCGAGCAGCACCTGGAGCAGCTCCTCGGCCTCAAGCGCCGGTCCAGCACAGATGGCGGTCCCGAGGAGCTGAGTCGGCTTCTGACCGGGCGATACCTGTCCATCAGGTTCGTCCTGCAGCACGCCGAGCTGGTCCGGACCCTGATCACCACCAGCGGGAGTAGTCGATGAACAACACCTGGATCACCCCCACCGACGGAGCATCACTCGCTGATCCATACGCCGACCACAGCGGCAGCCTGCGCGGAGCCCTCCGCCACCAGCTGGTCGGGCGGGCACTGGCAGAGCACCTTCCACCGGCACCACAGCGTGTCCTCGACATCGGGGGAGGCACCGGAGTGCAGGCGAGGATGCTGGCCGACCGCGGCCACCATGTCACCGTGCTCGACCCGGACCAGGCCATGCTCGACAAGGCCCGCGCCGAGCGACAGCACGACGACTCCTGTCCGGGAAGCGTCACCTTTCTCCTCGGCGCGGGCGAGGAGGCACCGCACCTGGCCGGCACCGGATGGGACGCGGCGCTGTGCCACGGCGTGCTGATGTACGTGGAGGATCCCGGCCCGCTGATGCACGCGGTCGCCCGCTGCGTGAGGCCCGGAGGACTCGTCTCCATCCTCGCCAAAGCGGCCAGCTCGCTGGCCATGCGCCGAGGACTCGAACGTGACTGGAGCGGGGTCCTCACCGCGCTTCACAGCAACGTCGAGTCCGGCAGCCTGGGCACGGTAAGCCGGGGTATCGACCGGGAGTCCGTGGTCCAGCTGCTTGCCGACCAGCGCATCGATCTCGACCACTGGTACGGAGTGAGGTGCTTCACCGACCACCTCGGAAACGAACCCGTTGGCGGAGACTTCTCCGAGGTCCTGGAGGCCGAGTGGGAGGCCGGCCGCACCGACCCGTACCGGCAGATCGCCAGGCTGTTCCACCTCATCGCCTACGCGCGGATCACCCGGGACGACACGTGAGCGAGCAGCTGACCTTCACCAGCCCACTCGATGGCCTCCGTACAGCCCGTGAACACTGCACCGAGCAATGCTTCAGCTACCACGCCGCCTGGGGTCTCTTCCGCACTACGGGCCTCAAGGGAACACCCCGGTGGCACACGGGCTTCTACCGCACCGCCCTGGAGCACTGGGAACGGCCGCCCGGCCGCCTGAGGGTACTGGTCGCGGGAGCCGCTGACCACACGGTGCTTAACGTGCTGGAACGGCTCCTCGGCAGCGAGCGACTCGAGATTCACGTGATCGACGCCTGCCCCACCCCACTCGCCCTCTGCCGCGCCCATGCCTACTGGACAGGGCTGCGCGTGACGGAGCGGCAGGACCACGCCCCGGAACTGGCCACCTGCGACGGAAACTACGACCTGATCATCACCGACGGGCTGCTCTCCCTCCTCACCACACCAGAGCAGCGCACCGCGACCGTCGCCCGGTTCGCGAAGCTCCTCGCCCGCGACGGACTGCTGCTCTACACGGCACGCATCGCAGGAGACAGCGGCGCGCTGGAGTACGACCAGATCGGCCGCCACATCATGGCCGTCACCGCCCTCACCTCCTGGCCCGGATCAGCACGGGAGCGGATCAGCCTCGCGCACGCGGAACGCACCCGGCCGTCCCGGCCCGCTCCCTTCAGCAGCACCGGCGACGTCGCCGCCTGCTTCGAGGAGGTGTTCGCCACCGTACGCACCCACACTCGCACCGCCCCGCACACCGTGCCGCTCGCCCTCGCCCCCTCGGTCCGCGCCGGAAGGGGCAGCACCAGCGTCGGCATCACCGCCACCGGCCCGCATCCCAGGAGCCGCCCATGACCTACCGAGCGCCCGACCTCGCCCCCTACACGCCCGTACCAGCACTCGACACCGAGCTGGCTGACCTCGGGTACGACTGCGTACGCGGATTCGCAGACCAGAGGCCCATCACCCCCAGCCTCGTCCGCTCCCGCCTGGCCGAACACCGAACAGCCACGCACACGATGCTGGCCACCTACCGCTCGTCTGGCGACCGCACCCTCATCGGGGCCGCCGCCCTGCGGCCGCCGGCAGCTCCCGGCGGAACCGGACGGCTGTGGGGGCCTCTCGTACGGCCCGGCCACCGTCGACGCGGGCTGGGACGCCGTCTCCTCATCGCCCTCACCCCCGCCCTCCGCTCCATGGACGGAACGGTGACCACCACCGAAATCCCCAACGACCGGCCAGGAACCCACACCTTCTTCCAGACCGCCGGATGGGGAAAGGACCTGAACGGAGCCACTCTGTGGAAGGCGCTGCTGCCGCTGACGAGCCCAACGGGACCACCACCCACGACGGTCCGATGCGCCCAGCCCGATGAAGACCTCACACGGATCGACGCCCTCTATGCAGCCGCCCGTCCCGGCGATCGCAACGCGGCCCGAGCCGGGGACCGGTGGCGCAGCGACGAGCGCTTCCGCAACTCGTGCCTGACCTTCGCCGACGACGGAGACCGGCTGCTCGCCGCTGCGCTCGTCTACCCCTTGGCCCACACCCACCCGGAGGAATCAGCAGAGGCGCTGCTGGGAGACCTCCTGCTCCACCCGGATGCTCACGACCGCTCACACCTCGCGCTGCACGCCGCGCGCTGGGCCCTGACTGCCGCTGCCCACGCAGCGGGAGCCACCATCGCCCGCACCGTCGTGGATGACCGCGATACCACGGCCCTCCGGCTAGTGCAGCACCTCGGTTTCACGAAGCGGGCGACGATCCGCTACTACCAGCCCCCTCAACCCGAGGAGGCGCTGGGATGATCAAGCTCTCCGGACCACTCGTCGCCGTACTCGGAGCACCAGGCACAGGCAAGAGCACGGTCACAGCAGCACTGCAGTCCCTGCCCGAGAAGCCGCTGGTATGGCGCCTTCGGGACTTCGCCCACGACCAAGCACCCACAACGCCATGGGTGGATGCGGCGATCCGCCGGTCCACCGACCTGCTGGGATGGCTCTCCGACGAAGTGGCCGACCGCCTGCTGGCCGAGGCACTGCGCGGAGACTACGCCCCCACGCCGGACCGGCCCGTGCTGCTGGAGGGCTACCCGGGAAACGCAGCACAGGCAGCCAGGATGCTGCAGCACCTCCCGGGCCCATCGCACCTCAGCGTGATCGAGCTGGAAGTCCCCGACCACCAGACCGCCTCACGTATCGCGCGCCGCCAGGTGTGTCCCGCCTGCGATCAAGCAGCCGGAGGCCCGCGCCGTCCAGCGCACCCCAACCCTGACCGGCCAGGCAGTTGCAACCGCTGCGGCGGACCGCTCCAGCACCGCAAGAGCGACCTGGGCACCCTGACCGCGCTCCGCCGGTCCCGCTACCACCACCACGCGCTCGCCCTGCGCACCTACCTCTGCCGCCACCAGGTGCCCTGGCACCGGATCAACGCCAACCAGAGCGAAGCGGCCGTCATCAGCGCAGCCAAGAGCACGTACCGAACCGTCACCGAAGAAGCAGGAGCCCTGTCATGACCACTGTCCCGCTGCCGACACCCCGCCTCCGCACCGGCGAGACGGACGCCTACGGGCACGCCCGCATGCCCGCCTCCGCCCACGACACCGCACCGTCCAAGATCGACCGCGTGCCCTACGGCCGCTTCCGGAACGTCTACCTGTACATCACCGAAGCCTGTCAACTGCGCTGCTCCGGCTGCTACATGGGCGAGCGGCTGGAGAGGGCCCTGAAGATGCCCTACGAGGAGATCCGCTCCACGCTGACCACGTGGCGGCAGATGGGCGGCTCGAAGCTGACCATCCTCGGAGGGGAGCCGACGCTCCACCCCCGCTACGAGGACACCATCCGCCTGGCCAGACAGCTCGGATACGAGCACGTCATCACCACCAGCAACGGGCTCATTCCGGCCCGCCGAAAGTTCGCCCGCATGGAGCCGGACGACTTCTCCTACGTCCAGATCAGCGTCGACGGAGGATCCGCGGAGACGCACGACGCCGTCCGCGGGCCCGGCCGGTTCGCGGAGACCGTGGAGACGATCAGAGAGCTGTGCGACCGCGGCTTCGACACCCGCATCATCTGCACAGTCAACAAGACCAACCAGAGCGACTGCCTCAAGCTCCTCGACCTGTGCGACGAGCTCGGCGTCAGCCTGCTGAAATTCCACGTCTTCTCCGTCATCGGCCGCGGCCACGGAAGTCTCGAGGACGGGATGACTCCGCCGGAGTGGCTCGACTTCTGCGACCGCCTCCACACCGCATCGGCCGGATACCGCACCCGCGTCTGGTACCAGCCGACCTTCGCGCGGCGCGAGGAGATGCACCGCTTCGAGGAGGAGGGATACCGCGGCTGCATCGGCCGCACCCTGGACCGCATCAGCATCTTCCCTGACGGACGCTGCTACGTCTGCTCGTTCCTGTTCGACACCGACCTGCACTACGCCGAGATGCGCGACGGCCAGGTCGTCCTCAACAAGGGCGACAACGAGTTCGACCTGTTCACCAGCGCACTGACCAAGCCAGCCTGTGGCGGCTGCAAGGCTTCAGCGTCGTGCATGGGCGGCTGCCCGGCCGAGGAGATCGTTGACGGCGGCTCCTCGTGCGCCGAGTACCCGGAAATCGTGCCGGTGTGCCGGCTGTGGAAGTCCGTCCCCGCCAACTGACCCACCGTGGGGCAACACGAGCGTTGCCCCACCGGCCACCCACACAGAAAGGGAACCCGAACCATGTCCGACCGCTACACCTCCTGCATCGACCTCCACCTGGTGCTGCGCGACGGCCAACAGCGCATCCTCCTCGGAGAACGCGTCAACACCGGATTCATGGACGGCGCGTTCCACCTGCCCGCCGGACACCTCGAGGACGGAGAGTCCGCCACGACCGGCCTGATCCGGGAAGCGGACGAGGAAGCCGGCATCCGCATCGACCCGGCCGACCTGACCCTCGTCCACACGATGCACCACCGGACGAACTCCGGCCGCCTCGCCCTGTTCTTCGAGGCCACGCAGTGGAGCGGCGAGGTGACCAACCGCGAGCCGGACAAGTGCGCCGGATGGAAGTGGTTCTCGCCCGACGCCCTGCCCGAGCAGATGATCCCCTACGCCGCCGCCGCGCTGGACCACATCGCCAAGCAGCGCCCGTACTCCGAGCGCGGATGGGACACCACGCAGTGACAGCGGCAGAGGCCGACCTGGCGTGCTTCAGCTACCTCGCACACACCCAGGTCCTCCACGTCGACACCTACCCGAGAGCCGACCACGGAGCCGAGGTGCACAGCACGGTCACCTCCCTCGCCGCCGACGGACCCATCACCGCGCTGACCGCAGCCCGCACCGGACTGCGCACCACCCTGGTCACCAACCAGGTCGGAAGCGACGCCACTGGGCAGCACGTGCGCCGGGTCCTCGCCGCCGAAGGAGTACGCAACGAGGCCACCGGACCGACGCCTTCCGCGACACCGCAGATGACCGTCGTGGCCGACCGGGCCGGAACACGCACCTGGTTCGCTGACCTCACCCACGCCTACATCAGCCTGAAGGAGACCGACACCAGCCCGCTCGGCCGAGCACGGATGGCCTACATCGACTGCTACCGCGTACTGACCGAACACGCTGTCGGAGCCATCCGCACCGCCGCCCGTTGCGGTGTGCCGCTCCTGCTCAACCTAGGCAACGACCCGCTGGACCCTGCGGTCCGCAGCGCGGCCGAACACGCCACCGTGTGGGCGGTCCAGACCGGCCTGCCCGAAGAACAGGAAGACCAGGCCGAAGCCGTGGCCACGCACCTGCTCGGGGCGCTCCGACCGCACGCCGCCGTGGTCACCCTCGGAGCCGGAGGGGCTGTCGCAGTCACCAGCGAAGGAACGCACCGAGTCACCGCACGCGCCGTGCCCGTGGTACACACCCACGGCGCCGGCGCCGCGTTCTCCGCCGGACTAGCCACCGCACACCTGGAGGGCCGCCCACTGGCCTCCGCCCTCCGGCAGGCATGCGACGTCGGGTCCGCCCACTGCTCAACACGGCCACCGGGAAGCACGCCGGCCCGACCGCACCTGCACACACCCGCATCCGCATCCGCATCCGCATCCGCAGCATCCTGAGAAAGGGACACCCGTATGACCACCGACATCAGCCAGCTGGTCGAGCCTCTGCGCGCCCTGGATTGGAATGACGTCCCCAAGATCGAAGCCACCACCGGCAAGGTCCTCGAATCGCTCGCCGCTGACCGAGATCTTCTCCGCCGCGCCGTAGAAGCGGTCCCGGACGACGAGCGCCTGTGCAAGCTCGCAGAGCACTACGACATCCTCGACAAGATCGTCCTCCACGACGACGACCTCGGGTTCCGCATTCGGCTTCACGTCTTCCTGCCCGGCTACTACGACCGCCCGCACAACCACCGCTGGACCTACAGCTCCCGCCTCCTGCGAGGCAGCTACCAACACACCCTCTACGGCCTCGACGACGACCTCGACGAGGACACCCCCGTGGCCGACCTGAAGCCGTACATGGTCCGCACCGAGCAGGCCGGGCACGGATACACGCTGCACCACGGCATGATCCACGCGGCGGTGGCCGAGCCCTACACCGTCTCCCTCATCGTCCGCGGCCCCGCCATGAAGGACCGCTTTCTCGTGGCCGACCGCGCCACAGGGGAGTCCTGGTGGCAATACGGCGCCGCAAGCGAGCCGAAGAAGGACGCCCAGAACAAGCGCATGACCGGCGACCAGATCCGGCACGCAACCCAACGTCTCACCGAGCTCGGCATCATCTGAGCAGCCACAGCGGGCATCAACCGCCTGCGCCCTGACCACACTGAGCGGTCGGGAACGAGAACGTGTAGGAGCACTCCGTTCCCGACCGCCGCCCTTACGACCCGAGCGCGACCAGCCACGGACGCCCACCGACGCGCGACGTCGACTGACCAGACCGGAGAGTCCCCGCAGGGGCGCGGAAACACCTGGAGACGACCTCATGAGCAACGCCACCCCCAGTCAGGCGAACGGAACGAAGCCGAACCTGCTGCTGATGGAGGAATACGCGGAGACCCTGCAGAAGGCCGTGGCGTTCGCATGCGTCTACTTCACCGACAAGCACGAGCACCCACTGCAGCTCCACGCGGTGTACTCCCAGGCCCACCCATGGCACATGCCCGGAGGGAACGTGGACCCCGGCGAGCGCCCATGGGAGGCCGCCATCCGCGAGTGCCAGGAAGAGACCGGACTCACCCTCGACGGTCCGCCGGTACTGCTCGCCTCGGTGTTCGGACTCCCCGGAGGACACTGGCCCTACGCCACGGTCGGATTCGTCTTCGACGGAGGACGACTCACCGACCAGCAGATCGAGACCCTGAACCTCGCACCCACCGAGCACGACCGGGCAGCCGTACTGCCCCTGAAGGAGTGGGAGCCGCACATGCCGCAACGCGACTTCGCCCGGCTCACGGCAGTCGCCAAGGCACGCCGTACCGGAAGGACCGCATACTTCGGGACCTGGGACTGGGACGCCAGTACCACCGGCTGAACACAACGCCGAGGCCGCACGGAACTGGAACGTGCAGGCCCACGCCAGGAGGACTGGCCACCGGACACCACAACACCACAGATGGGCCCGGCAGGCGCGAAACCAGCCGGGCCCATCTGCTGTGGACACCGTCACCGCGGACGCTCACCATCCACGAAACCGCCCCGCCCAAGGGGCAGAAAACGGCATCTGAGGACCGTCACGGCACTTCGTGGAGCCTTGGCACGGGAGCACCGCGACACCCCTCGCACGCTTCCCCACCCCGCAGCGGGTGCGCGCACCACCACCCTAAGCGACGATCACGCCCCGGTCGCAGCTACGACCCAGGAGCGACCGGCTCCACACGGCCCCCGACCGAAGACTGCGCCGAGTACGCCTCCGCCGACGTCAAGTAGTCCCGATGTTTCCCATCAGGGCGCAGGTGCCGCCACACCGTGCCCGCGCCACCAGCAGCAGTGCCACCGCCGCCCGTACGGCGCGTCGAAGCACCGCCGCCGCATCCACAACCCATGTCACGTCCCTCCTTGAACGCGGCCCACGCTGCTCGGGCCGCCCGACTGATTGAGCACCGCCAGCTCACCTGAGCCGGCCAGCAGAGTGCATCCGTGCCTGCGCCATCCGCGCCCGCGCGGCAAGCGCCCGCCCGGCAGTCGAGTCGTAGCCCCCGCCAGTCTGCTCGGGCGTGTGAATCGTCACGCCGGAAGCAGCCCCAGCAGCACCGCCCGCACGCCTGGATGGTTCTTCGGCACCGTCTTGCCGCCCAGCAGGGGTGGACGGGATCACACCGGAAGCGCGCAGCTCACCCAGCACGCCCGAAGTGATCTCGCGGACCATCTCCCGCTGGTTCAGGCCCTTCTGCGGGCGCCGAGGTCGCATCCCAGCAGCGATCAGCGCCCACGGACGCCCACCGTTGCCCGTACGCACGACTGGAGCCGTGACTCGGTACGTCGCCGTCGGCCCGGCCGCCGTCAGCCCAAGCCGCTCCCGCTCCAGCTCGTGAGTCAGCTCCAGGAAACCCGGCGTGTTCACCGCGTGCGCGCCGACCATCTCCAGGCTCCCGCCGATCACGCGCCAGTCACCCGACCAGTCCGTCAGCCCCAGCGAGTTCCGCTCCGGCACCTGCAGGTGTGGAAGGACCGAACCAGCCACCCAGATGCCGTGCTCGTCCTCTCCGCACGCCACTACGGCCCCCTGGGCACAGGTGTTGTCATAGTGGTCCACCGACTCGAACGCCGACCACAACGTGTCCGCATGCCCAGCCGCGAACGTCAGCTGCCCGACCCGCACGTGCTCGCCAGAGTCCGTCTCGATCGCCCGCCGCAGGAAGTACGCGTACCCCGTCTGGCTGCGCGGAGGCGTCACCCCCTGCCCCGGGAAGGAGATGTGCTCCGCCTCCCAGTCCGCGATGTGCCCGTACAGCCGCCCGGACTCCTCGATCACCACCCGGGTGAAACCGGGAAGCTTCGGATCGGTGAACCAGCCGTGCGGTGGCCGCCACGCCTCGTCCGTCGCCGGGTCCGTCAACGTCACCAGGTCCGTGACCGCAGATGCAACCACAGGACGCGGCACCTCCTTCCTGCGCTGCGCCGGAACCTTCGACTCAGAACTGGATCCGGGCGCCGGGGCCTCCGCTTCCAGGGCCGCCGAGTGGGAGGACGACTCCTTGCCGGCCTTCTTCTTCCACGGCGGCTTGATGCCGTCGTCATCGAAATCCCGCGCCGCACGGTTGTAGAGAGTCGTCAGCTTCTTCCGGATCGCGTCGCGGTCCTTCTCCGAGATGTCGCCGCTCTCCAAGAACGCAGCGCACGACTGCACGCCGGCGAACACCGCCTCCAAACGCCCGTCCCGAACGTCCGCGAACGGAAACTTGTACGCGGCACGGGTGGCCGGGTCCTTGTCCGGGTCCCGGTACAGGAACGCCTTGCGCATCTTGCTCACGTCGCCGTCCGCCCAGGCGAGAATCCGCTTCTTCGCGCCGGAACCGTCCCACTTGGTGCCCCGCGGAGCGAACGGAAGGTCGGTGTCCCCCACCACCGTGAACACCGCCGCAGACTCCCCGACCTGGTAGTCCTCGGACAGAGCGCCCTCGTCCGCTACAAGTTCCGTCGCCGCGACCGCCAGCGCGTACTCGGACACCTCCGCAGCATCCTGCGCGGAGTGCTCCGCAGACCGGCCCTCACCGTCGCCGTCCTCGTCGTCCTGGTCCTGGCCGTCCTCGTCCCACACCGGATAGATCTTCGCCGTGTCGAACGCAGGTTCGCCCACGAGGACGGCGTTCATCAGCCGCCAGTCCGCCGTGACGAAGTACACCGTGATGTCGGGCTCCTCGCCCATGTCCCAGGCTTGCTCCGCCAGCTCACGGGCTTCCTCCGCGGAGACCTCCTTGCCGTCCGCGTTCTCGTAGCGGAGCGTCATCGTCTCGTCGTCCACACGGACCGAGACCCAGCGGGAGTAGCCGTCCACGATGCGCCGCACGGCCTTCACCGCAGTCTCATCGGCCAGGTCGAACTCGCCGGCGCCCATCAGCTGGCCGTCTTCGACCCACGCCTCGGTGATGCGGCCGACTTCGTAGGCGTCGTCGTGCCCGGGGCCGGTGACTGGCTTGTAGAGCAGAGGGAGGGGCATCTCCCGCACCCGCAGACCATCCGGCGGTGCGGCGAGGATGCGACGGTCCCCGGACGGGGTGTCCAGAGGCGCCAGCGGCCCGGACCAGCGGGACGGAAGCTGTTCGGTGTCGATGTCGTCAGCCATGGCTCCTCCAGAAGCGATGAGGTGCTGAATCTCGGGATCGTCGGGCTCCCACACCAGTAGGGCGCATCTGCACTGAATGACTTCTGCTGCGGGTCCGGAGGGGTCGCCGGGGTAGTCCAGAGAGAACCCGCCCACGGAGAACGGCTCGTCCATCGGAACCAGCTGCCCGTCGGCATGCCGATGGGTGGGCCGCACACGGTCATCGAACCCGCCCGGGGCGCCGCCAGGGCCGCGCACGTGGGTGGCGAGCCACTGCTTGTACTGCTCCACACCCGACTCCTGCGACCACGCCTGCGCCCCGGCGTACGCACCCCCGTTATGAGCCCCGACAGACTCTGTGCGAGCGATGCGCATGGCGTCGGGCTGCCACTGCCGGTCAGCGTCGTCCAAGCCCTCGTACACCTGCCGCAGCTCCGCCCGCGCCTGGCGCCGATCGGCCGACGGCGTGTCAGGATCGTCGCGGATCTGCCGCAGCTCGGCCGCCCGCGCCCGGTACCGCCGGGAGGCGGCGTTGATGTGCAACAGATCCCCGAGACGCTGCCGCATCGCTGCGAACGACTCGCCCTGAGCGATGGCCTCCGCGAGCTCGTACCGCACCGTCTCGAACACTCCCCGAGGCCACCTGCGAGGAGAGAGCCGGTCCCGCACGGTCTCCATGTACTGCTCGCGGTACCGGATGTCGCTCACCGCCGCGCCGCGAGCCAGCCGCGAGAACCGCTCGCCCCAGGCAGCCACGATCGGAGGGAGGATGTGCCGTTCCACCAGCCGCTGCCACACCGACGGCTCGGGCCAGCCGTTCAGGTCCGGCTCCCCGCCCGATCCTCCGGCGGCCGCGGTGACCGCGCGACCCTCGAGGACGCCGGCTCGTACGGCGTCGAGGTAGCCGGTCATAGCCGCGATGGTGCCAGCGTGGATCGCCTGCTCCGCGCGGGCGATCTGCGCCGCCCCCCGCATGCGGGAGGTCAGCCACGGGTCGTTCAGCTCAGGAGGCATCACGGCTCCTGAAAAAACGGAGCGGGCGGGCATCGAAGACCAGCCAGTACAGCTCGGGCCCCGGAACCCCCAGGGCCGACAGGGCGGGGACCAAGATCTCCGTTGTCAGCTCCTCACACAGCAGCTCCACCTCACCGCGCCCGGCCGGCCATGGCTCCTCACGCCGCATCAGTCACGCACCCCGAGCGGAGCAGAGCCAGCGAGAGGTAGCGGCGCTCGTGCGGCTGGCCGGAGACCAGCAGAGCCCGTACGTACTCGTCCACGGTGGCGTGCAGGCACGTCTCCTCCGGCAGAGCCGTGACGAGCTCGCGGTAGGCGCCGGACAGCATCTGGTCGAGCTGCCGATCCGGCACCGGAAGGTGCGCGTGAATCTCGTGCAGAGGCACCTCGGACATACGGCCACGCGCGGAACGGTTCCGGTTAAGCAGCCAGTTCCCGGCCCGCTCCAGGGCACGCACGACAGACACCTCAAGGCAGTTCAGGCGCCACTGTGCGGCCGAGGAGCGGACGTTTCCGGGCGCCTCGTCCGCGTCGGCCGCCGGGAGCGCCCGGGGACGCGAGGGCTCGTCCTGCGGATCCCCGCCGCCGTCGGCCCGCTCCACCTCACTGCCCTCACCGCCCCCACCGCCGCCGGCGGCTCCGGCCGGGACGGTGGACTCCAGCCCCAGGTAGGGCAGCAGATACGGCGCCAGAGCGGCGTTCTTCGTCACCAGCGTCACCGCCAGGTGCCGCAGACGCTCGTCCTCGCCAGGCTTGTCCTCCTCGGAGAAGCCGTGCTCGTGCAGCGTGGAGTCGTCCGACAGCAGCCCGCGGTCCCACAGCTGGATCGACTCCGGAGCCCGGTTCGGCCGCATCTGGATATCGCTGGTGTCGTACCAGATGACGTACCTGGAGGCGTCCTTGACCTTCAGAGCGGTCAGCGCCGGCCGAAGGTACTGCTCCGTCAGCGCGTTGCAGATCAACCCCAGCAGCGGAGCGATGTGCAGCTTGATCGCGGACTCTTCCACCTGCCAGGCGGTGTTCCCGGTGAAGTACACCTTGCCGTTGCGGCGAGCGAGCCACGTCCTGTTAGGCGTCGTGGGGCACCAGATGGTACCGGTGTACTTGCGGCGGCTGGTGTTGCGGTGGCGGGGCCCGAAGACGCCCTTCTCCCGCATCGAGACGACGTGCTGCACGTGGGTGCGGTAGCCGTGGTGCTGCGACGGATACGAGTGCACGGACCGTCCGGAGAGAATGACGGCGAGCTCGAACGCCTCGGTCATCTCCAGCTGCTTCTGGCTGATCCACCGGGTGCCGCCGGCCTGGGTGGAGCCGTCACCGCGGATGGCCGCGTTGATGAAGAGCTCAAGCTGCCCGGCGGTCAGCGAGCGCACGAAGTCCAGGGACACCGCACGGTCCGGAGCAACGTCGACCAGCGGCTGTGCGGCGGCTCGGTTCAGCAGGAAGGTCACCATGCCGTTGTCCCGGTAGACCACACGCCACCGGGGCGTGGAGTCGTGGGTGGAGGCGTCCTTGGTCAGGTACTTCGCGACCATCGTGGCAGACACACCGAGACGGCGGCCGATCTCCTGCTTGGAGGGCCGCGGGTCCTGCGCCCACAGCCTGCGAGCTTCCTCCCTGCGGGCCTGGGACTCCGGCGTCGACTTCCTACCCCCGCTGCCTAGCGGACCGGCTGCCGGAGGGCCGTACAGAGACGTGAGGCACGCCTTGATGCGGGAGATGTTCTCAGGGTTGGCGTCCATCGACTGGTTGATGCACACCTGCGGACAGTCGCGGCCTTCGCGGCGACGGCACGACCCTTCGGTGAAGAACCAGCCCACCAGTTCAGCGAAGGCGTCCGCGTACTTCGCTTCCGTCGGGACGTCCGAGCACGGGGCGGCCGTCACCAGGAAGTCGTCCTGCTGCAGGTTCTCGGAGGTGGTGAACACCCGGTCGCGCCGGGAGGCGTGCTTACCGCGAAGCACGGGCCACCGGTGGTTCAGCGTGCTGAGCGAGGAGTGGTAGCGGCCCTCCATCGCCACCATGTCAAGGTCCTCGACCTGCCACCGCTTCACCTGACCGACCGGCTGCCACTCGCTCGCCCCGGTGTCGTGGTTCAGCGTCAGCACGACGTCGCCGGAGGAGAGC
Source organism: Streptomyces callyspongiae (assembly GCF_047200695.1). Lineage (NCBI taxonomy): Bacteria > Bacillati > Actinomycetota > Actinomycetes > Kitasatosporales > Streptomycetaceae > Streptomyces > Streptomyces callyspongiae. Next base: position 63,827 of record NZ_JBJZOM010000014.1, on the reverse strand, counting down.
TGGTCGTGGCTGCGCCACCCATCACGCGTAAAGATCTCTGTACTGTCGTCTACACACCAATGGTTCAGATCTGCGCTGCCCAGCACAACTTCCGGAGGAACGTCGAGCCCGATCGCCAGACGCCGCAGCGCGGAGTCCCGGATCGACACGATCTTGTCGTCCAACGGGGTGTGGAACTTGATCGGGTCCTTGAGGTTCTTCAGCGCATCGTCGGAGACCCGCATCAGCAGCGGCACGATCGCGGCCGCGCTGTCCGGGTTGGACAGCGGGGTGACCATCGCCTGGATGAGGGCGTTCATGGCCGGGTCGGAGTGGACGGGGTTGACGTTCTCCGACTCGGCGGGCTGTGGGAAGCTCGCGGACTCGGGGATAGGCCACACGCCGGCGCCGGCGAGGCGAGAGTTCAGGGTGGCGGAGATGTGCGCGGAGGTGCCGGTCAGCTCCCGCAGCGCCGACCGCAGCCCGAGCACAGGACTGTCGGAGTAGAACGCCCGCTTCGGATGGGGCCGCCACAGGCGCAGCACGGTGGAGGAGCCGAGGGTGATCTCAACCTGCTGGTCGCTCTCCGGCAGCCGCACCTTCGTCTTGCCCTGCCGGGTGGTCTCGAACTCTTCGTTGGAGGAGCACAGCCAGCGGCGCTTGCCCTTGTGGTCCATGCCGATCAGGTACGTCTCGCCGGGCACCGACAGGTGCGTGGCCATGCGGGAGAGCATCTGCCCGTGCCCGGAGGTGCCCTCGAACAGCTCCTCCAGCGGCACGAGCGGAGCACCGGACCGTACGGGGGACGGGCGGGCCTGGTTCTCCGGATCCGTTTTACCGACGTACAGGCGGGACCGGGACAAGGCGTTGGCGAGCCAGCCGACGCCGTACCGAAGCTCGGACACGTCGTCGTAGTACGACCACGCCTGCTGCTGCCACTCCGTCTTCTTCGACGCCTTCCCGACGGTGCCCATGTCCACCAGAGCGGCGGAGGAGATCACGACGGGAGGGGAGCCGGGAAGGTGCTCGCGCGGCGAGCTGGTGTGGGTCTTCTTGTTGCGGAAAGCCATGGTCAACCACTCCTCCCGGGTCAGTGGTCGAGGAGCTGGGCAACCATGGCGTACAGGTAGCTGATCGTCAGGATGGCTGCGGGGATCTGGAACCAGAGGCTGTCACCGGCGAAGGATGCTGTCGGGACCGCGGCGGCTGCGACCCAGATGGACAGGCACCAGGGGCACTGGATGAGCTCGGATGCCTTGGAGTCAGGTCCGCGCCAGGCGATCACTCTCGCGCGGATAGGGGCAGCAAGGACGTCCGTGTTGAGGAAACGGGTGATACGGGCGACAGAGCCAAGGGTCAGCAGAAACACGGAGATACCAAGCACATACGCATGGTAATGGGCTATGCGGGTGAAGATCGCCCAACACGTCACCCACCGGCACAACAACGGACACCAGCAACGGATCTGCCACCAAGATCGCTGGCACGTCAACCACCCCATCAGCCATCCTGTTTACGGCGCACAAGCCCGCCCCCGCGCATCACCACCGCGCGGGCAGACCCCTTCATACGACGGAGCTACCTGTGCAGCACGACGAATCACGTCCAGACAGCGGGATCACCCTCGGGGCCCAGGAACGACCCCACGCAGCCCGCATGTACGACTACTTCCTCGGAGGGAAGGACCACTACGCAGCCGACAGGAACGCAGCGGACAAAGCTCGCGAGGTGTGGCCCCACGTCGCACAGGCCGCACGAGCAAACCGCCACTTCATGCACCGCGCCGTACACACCCTGGCGCGTCAGGGGTTCCGCCAGTTCCTCGACATCGGAACCGGCATCCCCACCTCACCGAACCTGCACGAAATCGCGCAGGCGGTGACACCGGAAGCCCGCGTCGTCTACACCGACCACGACCCGATAGTGCTCTCCCACGCACGAGCACTTCTGACCGGCACGGACGAAGGCCACACGGACTTCGTGCAGGCCGACATCACACAGCCCGAGCACATACTCGACGCGCCGGAGCTCCAAAGCACACTCGACCTGGCAGAGCCCGTCGCGCTGTCGGCCAACGCCGTCCTGCACTTCGTCACGGACGACCACGACCCATACGGAATCATCGCCCAGCTCCTGAACGCCCTCCCGTCAGGCTCCGCGCTCTGCCTGACACACGTCACCGCGGACCTGGACCAGACGTACATCCCGCGTGTCGTGGAGGTATACAACGCGCAGGGAGTGTCCGCGCAGGCCCGCAGCCGAGACGAGGTAGAGCGGTTCTTCACCGGTCTCGAATTCCTCGATCCGGGCATCGTGCCAGCACACAAGTGGCGCCCCGAGACACGGCCCCAGCACGAGGCGTTCACGGGCACTGGAACCGACGTACCGGACGAGGAAGTGTCCATCTGGGCCGGAATCGGCATCAAGCAGTAGACACGGCGCCAGGGCTGATGATGGCGCGTCCGCCCAGTGCAGGCGCCACCACAGCCGACGGACACCCCGCCAGCTCCCTGACGTGCCGTTACCGGACGCCAGAGCAGAAGAACACCGGAAGTAGAGCCGGACCGAAGCGACAACAACGCCTCGGGACCCCGGGACGGGCTGCGGTCGGCCCCGGGGCCCCAAGGCATGTACCCATGCGGCTACCCGCGGGTACCGTTCCACGTGGATGAGAGGAACGGAGACCAGTATGTCTCAGACCCCTAAAAGCCGGCCGGAAAACCCGAGCATCGGCCAGAACATCACCGCGATCCGCAAGCAGCGCGGCATGACACAACAAGGGCTGGCCCATCGCGCCAACCTCTCCTACAGCCTCATCACCAAGGTCGAGGCTGGATTCCGAACCGCCGGACCGAAAGCCACGGCAGCCTGCGCGGCAGCCCTACAGGTGTCGGTAACCGAACTCACCGGTCAGCCCTACCTGTCGCCACTCAAGGACGAGGGCCTGGAACAGCTCGTGCAGCCCCTCCGGCACGCCATCTCGAACCCGATCCTGCCCGGAGTCGAGACCGACGTGCCGCCACGGGCTCTGGACGAAGTCAACGCCGAACTCACCGAACTCGACAGCAGCCGCCTCCGAGGCGAGTACATGAGCCTCGGAGTGAAAGTGCCGGCCGTCATCAACGAGCTCATCGAGCACGTTCACGACGCCCCGTCACTCCACCGTCGTGAGCAGGCATACGGCACCCTGGCGCAGGCGTACCGGCTGGCGAACTGCTTCGCCCACAAACTCGGCTTTCTGGACCTGTCCCTGATCGCTCTGGACCGCATGCAGATGGCAGCAGAGCAGTCCAGCGACCCCTACCTGCCCACGGTGGTCACGCACTACCGGTCCGACTACTTCCTCCATCACGGAGCCTACGATCTCGGGCTGCGCGGAATCCGAGCGATGGAACGCCTCCTCGAGGACGGAGTCCGCCGCGGGGACCCGACCGCCACCTCGGCCATGGGAACCATGCACCTAAAGGCAGCAGTGCTCCACTCCAGGCAGCGCCGGGACTCCGCCCGCGACGACGCCTTCGCCCGCATCGCAGCAGCCCGCGACCTGGCCGGGAAGCTCACCGGCCCGGACCCGTACGGCCTGATCTTCGACCAGCACAACATCGACGTCCACGACACCTCCATCCGCATCGACCTGTGCGAGCCAGGACAGGCGGTCGAAACGGGTGAGACGGTGCGGCTTCCGAAGGGGTGGGCGAGGAACCGCTCTGCGCACCACTACATGGACATGGCCCGTGCCTACGAGAAGATCAAGCTGCACGAGGAGAGCTGCCAGGCACTGTTCAAGGCACGAAGGCTCGCCTCCGACCAGACCCGGTACCACCCCACGACCAGGGAGACCGTACTCGCGCTGCTCCGCCGGAACGGAGAGCCGCACAAGCGGTTGAAGGACTACGCCCGCTGGATCGGAGTCTGACTCACCGTCAACACCGCTGCTCAGCCCCGACCCTGACTTTCACATTTTGTGAAAGTCAGGGTCCTTTTTTTGCGTCATGATGGGTGCCCTGCGCGACCGGAGCACAGCACCGGGTCACGGACAGAGCGGGGTGCCGCTATGCCCGAATTCGGTGACCAGCCACGCAGACCGCCCCGGATGCACACCGGGGAGCAGAAACGCACGAGACAAGGGAGGGAACACCTCGTGCCGGACATCTGGAAGGCCATCAGCGTCACCGGCCTCATCGGCATCGGACTCTTCCTTCTCCTCGCGCGACTCAGCAGGCCAGCCCCACCACGAGAAGAACAGAGGTCCGCCACCCGACGGACCTGATACGGCCCGAGAGACCCGGCATGCACATCGTGCGCCCGCACAGCGCACGAGCCGGGATCCCGGCCGCAAGTCCCAGACCCCTCCACCAGACCCCTCAACGGAAGCCGCCCCATGACCCCACCGAGCGTGCTCCAGACGCAGCACCCCTGGAAAGTCCAGCTCACCGAGACCCCACAGCACGCGAGGCCCGGACTCTACGCCGCCTTCGGCGCCGGCATCGGAGCCCGCACCCTCGACATCCTCCGCCACAACAAGGTCCCGATCTCTCCCGTCATCGCCTGCGCGATGCACATGCAGTACCTGGTTCCCGTGAGCCAGGACCTCAACGTCGCCTGGCTCCTCGCCGGCGAAGCCGGCTGCCAGCTCGCCCACACCGCCGACTGCGCCGCGCAGGTGCGGATGGGAGAGCCGCTCAGCCACGGCCGCCTCTGGATGCTGCCGCCCGACGACGTCCTCCGGGCCGACCGAACCGACCTGCGGAGCCTCTACGAGGCGTACCGCACGCAGAAGAACCCTGGGGCCACGAGCCCCGTACATGCCACCGAGCATGAGCGAGTCGACCCTGTGATCGTCGCCGCAGCCTGATGCAGCTCAGCATCTCGGCCACCGTCGTCCTGACGGTCGTCGTAGTGCTCCTGATCCGCAAGGGAGGACTGAAGCCGTCCCACGCCATCGCGAGCGTGCTCCTCGGCTTCTACCTCGCAGGCACCTCACTCGCCCCCACGATCAGGAACGCCACGACCAGCGTTGCCCAGATGCTCTCCAGCATCAGCTTCTAGACCGCCAGGGCCGACAGGAGCTTCCACCGAATCCCCCATGGCAGAAGCCCTCTCTGCCGACCCTGGCATCACACCGCCCCGCACATTCACCGAGGACACCGATGACCCACACCCGGACCACCTGGACGGACACACCCACGCACGAGGAATAGCGGAAGCCGAAAACCGCTACCACCAGACCGCGCCGGGCCGGGACACCCTTCACAGGCCCCTGCACCTGGCCCCGGCCCGGCGCACCTCCTCTTCCTCATCTCAGGATCGTGATGTCCGACTCCTCCACTCACCCCGCCCCAGCCCGGCGGCACCGCGGACGCCGGGCGAAGCCCCGGGCCCTCATAGCCAAGCCCGAAGCGCAGCTCAGGCTCCTGGCCCTTCTGCCGCTCCTCACCATCGGAACGGCCTGCATGGGCACATGGCTCACCTGGAACGTCACCGCGATCGAAGGAGCACGCACCTGGACCGCCGCCGCGGTCGCCGTACTCGTATGCGGAAGCGCCACGATGATCGCGGCCCACTACGCCAAGGCCCTGAACAGCTCGCACAAGCGCCTCAAGGCAGAAGCCCAGCACACCTCGGAGCACATCGGCCGCGTACAGCACTGGCTCCAGGTGGAACTGTGGCCCCACATTCGCCGCGGTCGCCAGTTCCTGCCTCTCCAGCAGCAGCCCCCGCTCTCGCCCAATGGCACTCAGCCAGCAGCGAATCCCTACGCCGAGTTCTCTGCGGCCCTCCAAGCCTTCGTAGACGACTCCCAGCGAGCCGTCGAACGCGCCGCAGCCAAGGACCACAGCGAGATCACCAAGTACGTGACCAAGCGGCTCCACTCCACGGTCCGCCAGGCACTGGACTGGCTCTACGAGCTGAACCGGAAGATCGAAGACCCACCGACCATGGACCTCGTCTTCGAGGTCGACCAGCGTGTCACCAAGATGCGTCGCTTCATCGAGAGCCTGGCAATCATCGGCGGAGATAGGCCCAGGCGCCAGGAGCAAAACACCCTGACCAAGAAGATGGTCCGCTCGGCCGTCTCCGAGGTCCAGAACGAGGGCCGTGTGAGGCGCATACCCGGACGCGACAGCGCCGTCCTCGGCTACGCCGTGCCCGACCTGATTCACCTCCTGGCCGAACTGGTGGAGAACGCCGTCCGATACTCGCCACCCGAGCAGGACGTGGAGGTCAAGCCCACACACGTGCCCAACGGGCTGTCCATCGAGATCGATGACGTAGGACTGCCCATCGGCCAGACCAAACTGATGGCCCTGAACCGCGTCCTCGACCCGGCCACCCCCACCGAACCCCAGGACACGCAGTACATCGGGCTCGGCATGCGGGTCGTAGCCGAAATCGCCCGGCGCTACGGAGTCGACGTGCACCTGGGACGCAACCGCAAGGGCGGAAACCGGGCCCTCGTCATCATCCCCAAGAAGCTCCTGGCCACCGGGGCAGAGGACGAAGAAACAGCCGTACACCCGGCAGGCCCACCGGCCACCACGCCGCAGCACACCGCCGCAGTACCGCCGCCCCCACGACTTGCACGGCAGCGACCGGCAGCTCGCCCCACATACCCAGAGCCCCAGGTGCCTTCCACCAGCCGTGAGCCGATGCCCCGCCGCGCCGCTGAGCCCACCCGCAGCAGCCAGAAGCCCCGCCTGCCGAGGCGCAGCGAGGCCGCCGGCCGAGGGCCTATGTCCGACATGGACCTCACACGTCCTGCCGAGCCGCCGCCGGTGTCGGAGAACCCGGGACGCATCGCCGGCCAATACTTCGCCGGCCGCTACGGATCGCCGTCGGCCAGCCACCAGAACACCGCCCAGGAGGACCAGACATGACCGAGACAACCGGACACCGCGCGCCCGCCATGCCGAACCTGGATTGGCTGATGAACCAGTTCGTCAGCACCATCCCGGATGTCAGGGCAGTCCAGCTGTCAAGCATCGACGGATTCAAGCTCGCCAGCCACGGCCTGGCGGACGAAGAGCGGGCCGACTACCTGAGCGCGATCGTCAGCGGTCATTTGCCCCTGTTCAACGGATCGCTGCAGAAAGTCACAGGCTTGCCGAACACCCGGCACGTGGAAACGGTCGTCAACGCCAACGACACCATCGCCATCATCGCGTCCGCCGGCGAAGGCGGCATCCTCGCCGCGCTCACCGAGCCCACGGCCGACGTCGGCATGGTGGGCCACGAACTCGGAGAGCTCGTCAAACGCGTCGGTGAGCACCTGGGAGTAGACCCGCGGGTACACCACCCGACCACGACGCCGGGACCGCTCGGCTGAGATGACCACACCGGAAACAGCGTGGGCCACCGAGTCCTCAGAGGAGCTGCGCCCGTACGCCGTAACTCGTGGGAGGACGCACCCGACACAGCCGGTAGACATCTCCAGCTACGTGCGAACCCGAGCGGAGGCCGGGAGCACAGACCACCTGGACGAGGAAGAACAGGACCTCGTCACCGAGTGCCGCGCCGGTCCCTCCGCAGTGGTCGAGCTCGCCGGCCGCACCGGACTGCCGCTGCAGGTCGTCAAGATCCTCGTCTCTGACCTGATCGACACCGGCTTCCTCGTCATGGCTATGCCCACCACCAACGACCGTCCGTCCATCCAGCTTCTGGAGAGAGTCATTGCAGGTCTCAAGGACATTGCCTGAGCAACCGGTGGGCCCACCACTCCCGTTGAAGATGGTGGTCGCCGGAGGATTCGGTACCGGGAAGACGACGCTGGTCCGCTCGGTCAGCGAGATCGAGCCGCTGTCAACCGAGGCCCTGATGACCCGCGCCAGCGAACCGGTCGATGACCTGTCAGGGCTTGAGGAGAAGACGGCGACCACCGTGGCATTCGATTTCGGCCGACGCACCCTCACCGACCTGCACGTGGTCCTGCACCTGTTCGGCGTGCCGGGACAGCTGAGGTACTGGTTCACCTGGCCCGACCTCTCACGCGGGGCGATCGGAACCATCGTCATGGTCGACACCCGCCGTCTGGAGGCCAGCTTCCACGCGGTGGACTACTTCGAGCACGTCGGCGTTCCGTACATCGTCGCGGTCAACCAGTTCGACGGCCCCGAGACGTGGCGAGGACTTGACGGCATCCGCTTCGAGCACTCCCACCAGGCCGGCACCGTCACCACCGGCAGCCAGCCGACGGGACCGAACTGGTACGACCTGAACGACGTCCGCGAGGCACTGGAAGTCGGCCCGTCCGTGCCCCTCGTGCGATGCGACGCCCGCGACCCGGTCAGCTCGGCCCACGTCCTCATCGCGCTGGTGCGCCACCACATCGCCCTGAACACGAACAGCCCCGCAACCCCTACCGCATCGACGGGAGCACTGCTGTGACAGTCAACTACAGCCTGGAACACCGCATAGCCCGGCTGAGGGAACTCGGACTCGGAGACCGCCCCGACAGCGCGCTGGACGCCTTTGCCCGGCGGCTCGGGGAGGCCACCAAGGCCCCGTACGCCATGATCAACTTCACCAACGACGAGGTCGAGGGAACGCAATACTTCGCCGGCCTCTACGTTGCAACCAACGCCACCGCCAGCTCCGAAGACGCGCTGGCTCCGAAGACGGTCTCCCGGAACATGCCCAGGGATCACGGCTACTGCCCGCACGTGCTGGAGAAGGAAGGCCGCGCTCTCGCACTGCATGACGTGACCAAGTGGGCCGCATTCGGAGCCAACGAGGTCCACGACCGCCTCAACATCAACTCCTACTACGGCATCGGCCTCGTGGATGAACGGACCAACACGATGCTCGGGACGTTCTGCATCGTCGACACCGTCACCCGCGACGAGAACACCCGGCAGGAACACATCGACCTGCTCAAGGCTCACCGGAGAGACGTCATGGAATACATCCACGAAAGCACCGGCGGAGGCCCCAGGTAACCGGAAGGCCGAGGACGACGAGAAGGGGAACGAGACGTGACCTCTCACTTCATCACGAAACGGCACGAGGACCTCCGCGCCCAGGTACGCGCTTTCGCGGAGGCCGAGGTCGTACCCAGGATCCCGGAGATGGAAGCCTCCAAGGAGGTCCAGCACAAACTCGCCCGGCTCATCGCGCAACAGGGCTGGTTCGGAGTCACCATAGGCACCGGCTACGGAGGGATGGGTGCCGGGCACCTCGCCAGGGTCCTCATCATCGAAGGACTGTCCCGGTACTCCGCAGCAGCAGGAGGCATAGCCCAAGCGTCGATCCTCGGAGACGCGAAGATCCTCCACTGGGCCAACTCCCAGCAGAAGAAGAAGTGGCTGCCCGAGATCGCGGAAGGCCGCTGTCTCCCGACGATCGCGGTGACCGAGCACGGCTCCGGCGGACACGTGCTGGGCATGGAGACCACCGCGAAACGCCGCCGCGGCGGATGGGTCCTCAACGGGCGCAAGTGCTACGTCGGCAACAGCCACGTCGGTGACGTGCACGGCGTCGTCGTCCGCACGGGCAGAGGCAACAGAAGCCGCGACCTGTCCTGCTTCCTGGTCCAGGCCGACACCCCCGGACTGAGCCTCGCGCCCCACAAGCCGGCGATAGGCATGCACGGCTTCTCTTTCGGAGAGCTCATCTTCGACAACTGCGTGGTCCCCGACGAGAACCTCCTGGGTGAGGAGGGAGACGGCCGGGACATAGCCGACTCCTCCAGCGTCCTCTACGGCCGACTCAACCTCGCCGCCGTCGCTCTGGGACTTCACCGGGCCGCCTACGAGGAGACCGTCGCCTTCTGCAACGACCGGCAGCGCTACGGAAGCGACCTCGGGGACCTCGCCGTCGTCAATGCCCGGATGGGCGAGATGCGACACCGCCTGGAGACCTCCCGCACCGCGGTCTACGAGGCTGCCCACATGCTCGACACCGGGCAAGAGTGCGACGTCAAGCTCATGTCCGCGAAGTACGGGGCCGTCCAGAGCGGCATCCACTCCGCCTGGGACGCGATGAGGACCTACGGAGCCGCCGGCCTGTTCTCCAACCACTCGATCGAGCGGATCTGGCGCGACCTCCCCTGCATCGAACCGCCCGCCGGCACCTCCGATGTCCAGCTGCACCGCCTCGGCCAGAAGTCCCGCCGCACCAAGTACGAGCCATGGTCCAGCCGCTTGGCCCACCTTCTTACTGCCGCCTGACTTACCACGAGGAACGCCGATGCCCGAGCACCACACTGACGACCACGAATACCGGATCGCGGCGCTGGCAATGATCCGCCGTCCGGACCAGAGCATCCTCCTGGCACAGGCCCCTGACAACGCCGACGGATGGGACCTGGTCGCTGGACACGCTCAGCGAGGAGAAGACCCGGCGGGAGCCTGCGCAAGCGCCGTCCAGCAGACGACGGGACTCAGCGTCGCGCCGAGCCGCGTTCTCGCGGCGCAATACCTCCCCGCCCGCGCCTTGGACACCACCGCAGCCCTGTACCTCGTGTTCGACTGCGGAGTAGCGGAGGAGAAAGTCCAGCAACCGACGCCGGAAGAGGAAAGAACCTTCCGGTGGGCCGGTCCACACGACCTCGACGGACTGGCCGAGCGTGTACGGCAGCGCATCGTCCACGCCGTCAGGAGCCTGGCCGCCGGAGCGCCCTACCTCTCACCTCACCGGCGACCCACCATGATGGCCGGTCCACAACCGGTCGGAACCGCAAGCTGCTCCGTGAAGCAGGTCACGGCGACGTAGCAGCCCTCTCCCAAGCTCCCCGCACCCGCGTGAGGCCCGGTGTTGGTGTCCTCCTCCCAAGGGCCCATCGCAAGGCGGGGACGGCAAGGGGTGGCGCCGACCATGGGGCGGACAGCGCCACCCCTTGCCACCTGACCACCAGAGCCCCAGCACCTCGCAGAACCACTCACCCGACGACCAATCACGCTCACGGAGGACCCGTGCATCGCCAGCCCAACACCTCTGCCCAGGTACAGGACCAGGCAGAGGACGCACCGGTGACCGCCTTCCACCCGGGACAGGGCTGGTGGAAGCGCAGCGACGGCACACTGGAATTCGATGACACCGGACGGCTGCTGCCCGACGGCAGCCCGGTCGGGCCGACACGCCCCACGCCGCTTGAGAAGGCGGCTTGAAATCTTCAGTTCTTCCCAGAATGCTCATGTTCCGTGGCCTTCCCGGTATTGTGATGGAAAGGCCACGGAATATGAGCATTTACATGAAAGGTCTTCCTCTTTCCTTCCCGAGGAGCCGAGGCGTGTTCCGTGCGTAGTCCACCAGGCTGGTGAACGCTTCCTGGGAGAGGCGAAGCTCGGGGCCAGGGGTCTTGGAGTCGCGTACTCCGTAGAGGTCGTCTGAGAGGAAGGCAACGGAGATGCACTCGCCGTTGGCCGTTCCGCTGTGGCTGGAGGTGAACCAGCCGTCCTGCTTGAGTCTCATCGCACGCACCAGGTTTCTCTCAATCGCTGGATGATTCGCTCCATCGACTCGGCGGGCCCCAATGCGGCGGCCTGCAGTCGCTCGAAGGCGTCAAGACGTCGCGCGAGAAGTGGAGGATCGTTGGAGAAGGCGCATTCCCCGAACGGCTCGGCGTGTACCACGGTCTGTCCGCCGACCAGATGAAACGTGGTGAACTGCTGCATCGCGTTCAGGGGACTGGAGGAGGGCAGTAGCTGTACCGACCACTGCGGGTTACCCGAGATCGCGGTGACCAGGTACTCCAGCTGGCCGGAGAGGACGTTCACCGGGGCGCCCATCTGCTGGTGCAGGACGGACTCGTTGAGGACCATCCGGACGCCTCGCCGGTAGTCAGAACGCAGTTCCCTGCCCTGGTTGACGCGGTAGTAAGCCTGATCCTGCGTCATGTGCGGCATGACGCTCGGAGTGAGAGCCGTCAGCAGCGCGCAGGCGTACTCGACGGTCTGCAGGACACCGGGCACGAGGTTGCCCGTATACATCTGGACGCGGTGGCTCGCAGAGAAGAGGTCGCTGTAGAGGCGGACGCCTTCGGGCACCTCTGCCGGCTCGTTGGGAGGAGCGGGAGGCTCTCCGTTGGCGGTGCCGCCGTTCTTGCCGTTGGTCTCCAGGCTGCGGCAGCGTTCCATGATCCCAGGCACGTCGTGCTCGCGGACGGTCATGGGGGGTCAGCTCCTGACGTCATTTCGTTGACCGTTCTCGTGGTGGGCCGAAGTGCGGCCCTGCTGGGGTATGACGCTGGATTCTGCCAGGGTCACGGGGGCATTTCTGCCGTGTGGGGGAACGTTCCCCCATATGCGTGAAGGCCCCGGGCCGCGCATCGCGCAGCCGGGGCCTCCACAACGCGAGTTCACCGTCTCGCGTACGGCCACAGCATAGAAGGGGCACCTCGCCGTATGGGAGGAGGATGAATCCTTCCGGGCCTATGAGCGGATAATCGCAGCGTCAGTGGCTGGGGCTGTGGTAGACCCCCGGGCTATGCCATGCGGCAAGTCCGGGGGAGGAGTGTCAGGAGCCGGAATCACCGGCCCCGGTGAGCTGCTGCCGAAGGGCTGCAGCCTGGTAGGAGTCCAAGGAGCCGGACACGTGGGCGACCTCCAGGAGCGCCAGGGCCAGCGTGGAGTGGCGGGGGCCGTGGAAGCCGAGCGTGTACCCGTCGGAGTGACGGAGTACCAGGTGGCGTGTGCCGCCGGCCGACACCGTCCAGCTGCCGTCTTCGGTGTGGTGCGCCAGGACGGCGGCGGCGAGTTCGGGAGGGAGAGGGAAGGACCGGACGTGCAGGTCGGTACCGACCACTTCGCTTGATGCGCCGACGGAGTTGAGGACGTCCTGGTAGCGGGAGACCGCGGTGCGGCGCGCGTCTCGTTCGGAGGACTGTGGGTCGCGGGCCTGGAGCCACGCGGTGTCCCGATGCCACACCCGTACGCCGTGGCCGCCCTCGTAGACCTCGGCGCCGTCGGTGAGGGTCTGAGTGGTGCGGTCGTAGGAGTAGAGAAGCCCGTGGGTGCGCAGGTATGCCGTCACGGAGCGGGCGAGGTCCTGCCGGGCCTGGAGAGCGCTGCGGTTGGCGTCCTTCTGGGCGTCGGCCTGCTCTTGGGTGAGGGCCCGGTAGTAGGAGACGCCGCCGCGCTGGTGCCACAGGGCGATACGGCCGTCGCGGGAGTGCCGGGCGCGGTCGGGGCCGAGAGAGTCGACCATGCGCCGCAGATCCGGGCCGGATGTGACGATGCTGGTTCCGTTCCCTTCCAGCAGGTACCAGGGAGAGGTGACCTGTTCGGGGGTGACGGGAGGTTCGGTGGAGGTGCTCACGAGGGGACTCCGTCCTTGTCGGGGAGGCCGAAGGTGGCCACGAAGCGGGCGTGGGCGTGGTGCCAGTAGTCGGTGTGGGTGCCGCGGTGCAGGTGGCCGAGGTGGGTGGTGGCAGTGCGCAGGCCGTCGAGGGATTCAGTGGCGCGGTAGTCGGCCACGTTGGGGTTGCGCTTCTGCCAATGCCGTATGGCGGCCAGGGCCATGGAGGCGGCCGCTCGGGCGAGGAGCGGGAAGAGTCGGCTTCTGCGGCGGTTCATGGTTCGAGGTGTCCTTTCTCGGTTGGTGGTGAGGGTGGGGCCGGTGGCGCGGCCTGCTGGGGAGGCCGCGCCACCGGGTGCCGGTTCAGGAGCGGGAGGGTTCGCCGTCGGTGAGGCCGGGGTCATAGCAGGAGGGGCAGTTCGTCATGCCGTTGGCGTCCGGGCTGACCTTGAGGGTCAGGTGGGCGCCGCACAGGCCGCTGACGACTCCGGGGACGTCCCAGGGGCGGAGGGTGATGTGCCGGTAGGCCGCCTGGTGGTCGGTGCCGAAGGTGGGCTCGCCCTCCTGCGGGGTGTGCAGAGGGGTGAGGTCGAGGCGGTAGCGGTGCAGGGTGTCGAGGTCGGTCATGACGAGACCGTTTTCGTCGTTGGTCCACTCGGCCTTGAGCCGGTCGCACTGGATGTTGATGCCGGTGTGGATGAGACGAGTGATCAGTTCGGTGTCGTGGCCGCGCATCGCGGGATCCCCTTCTGTCGGTGATGTCCGTTTCCTTGTGACTTCATCCTACTTGAAGGCTGGAATATAAGCAATATTCAAGGGGGGTATTTATTGGGTGTGGTGCAGGCCGGAGAGCACACTCCCTCCGGCCCACGCCGCTACTCCCGAACGGCCCCCGAGCGGCACACGAACGCGTCCCACATCCCCCTGTAGAGTCGGTGCCCGCGCCACGGTCCTTCCGCCGGGACCTCCTCCAGCGAGAACCAGGGAACGAACACCTGCCAGCCGTGTCGCAGTAGAGCGGCGTCAGCCAGCTCAAACGGCGCCCGCTCCGGGTCGGTCACCAGAGCCACCCGCAGGTAGCACCCACCGCCGTACCGGTCCGGCGGGAGAATGCGGGGCAACACCCACTGCAGACCTCTCGCCCCGCAGCCGGCACGCGCCAGCGTCACCAGCCGCAGCTCTCCCTCGGGAACCTCCTCCGGACGCAGAGCGGCGAACTTCTCCAGAGACAGCTTTGGAACAGCCCTCCCGGGCTCATGCCAGCTAGGCATTCTCCTGTACGTCACGACGACCCCTCCTGACCCAGCATCAGCACGCCGTGCATGGTGCCGACGAAGTCGGCCATCCCAGACTTACGCAGGTCAGCAACAATCTCTGGCCAGGGAATCGGGGAGCCGGGCGGTACGTCGGTCAGGTCTACGTGAGTACGGCCCGCTTTCCACGCGTCGACCACCGCCTCCAGGGCCATCCCGCCGAACCCGAGGTACCGCTCCAGGGAATCGGTGAAGGCGATACGGAACATCGCCTCCCGTTCCGACCGGGTTCCGCCGCCGTAGGCGGAGCGCCAGGCGACGTCCTCCAGAGCCCGCAGAGCGGCCGCCGGCAGCCACGGATACCCGGGAGGAAGGAGAGGGTGAGCACTGCTGATGACGTGCTCGTCGTGCGAGGACGTGCAGATGCGGCACACGCAGACGGTGCGGCCGCCGGTGGTGGCCATGCAGCACGGGCGTGAGCACACGCAGGTGCCGTCGGGCAGCAGGTGCGGGCGGCCGGACTCCACGACGTGCCCCGTCTTGCGGTCGGGGTTCGAGACGCGGAGCCGCGGGTCAGGCTCCCGCCGCAAAGCGTGAGACGTGCGGCGCGCGTGAAGTGGGCCACGGGTGCCGGAAATGAAGCCCAGGCCGAGGTACCAGCGCGTCAGGCGACCGACGTCTCCACCGAATTCGGTGGACGGGTCGAGGACGAGTTGTGTGCCGTAGGCGTCAGCGGCGTCGATGAGCTCGCGCATCAGCACGGTGCCGAGCCCTTGGCCGCGCTCGTTGACGGGGAGCACGATCCGGGAGATGGCGACGTTCCCGGCATCGTCGGGTTCGAGGATAAGACTGAGATCCAAGTGGCGGGTGCGCAGGTCCTGAGCCACGCGCTCCGCCCAGGCGGTGTTGTGGGTGCCCACATCGGGCTCCTTCCGCTGAGTCGGTTCCGGGTGAGCACCACCAAGAGGTGGTGCTCACCCGGAGCGGGTGTCAGAAGATGCGATTGACGGTGATCTCGAAGGTCTCCGCGGAGTCGCCGGGGCTGTCGAAGGAGGCGAGCACGATGGAGCCCGTCGGGGTCTCCTCGACCACGGTGGCGGCCAGGACGCGCGGCAGCGCCGGGCCGTCGTCCACGGCAAGGCAGGCGCGCAGGTAGTCCCCGATCCGGCCCGCGTCGGCGGTGACGCGGGAGCCGGTGAGCTGGATGGTCATGTGACCCCTCTCAATGGTGGCCGGAATTGCCCTTTCCTTGTGCTTTCATCCTACTTGAATGCAGGTCGAAAAGCAATATAGAGAGGGGGTATTAATGGCCACGGAAAGAACGCCCGGCCGACCACCGGAAGGGAGGACCATCGGTACAAGGAAAGGACAGACCACCAACCAGAGGACGCCGGCCGGGCGCCTGCTGAGAACGATACGGCATGCGGGGTGGGTGGTGGTGTGTGGGCTGCTGGGGGAGGGGTGCTCGGCGTGCGTGTGCGCCCGCTCGGGCGGTGCCGGGCGGGCGCGGGGTGGACGGGTTCAGAGGACGACGGGCTTGATCGCCAGGATCACGCCGTCGTTCGCGGTGACGCTGCCGGGGCCGTTCATGTTCTGCGCCGTGCTGATCGCGTTCCGCAGAACGCTGCAGTCGCAGGCCGGCACGTGGGTGCCGCCGGTGCAGAACTTCGAGAACCGCGCGAGGCGCAGTGCCAGGTTGCCGACGAGGACGTCGCGGGCAGCAGCGAAGTCGTCGCCGGAGCCGATGTGGCTGGCGTGGACCGATGCGCCGACCCGGTGGGTGACCGTGTAGCCGAGCACGTTCGTCATAATGTCCTCCAAGTGATATTCTGTGCCGTTTCGTTGTACTTATACCCTAGGGCATGACCACCCCTAATGCAATATACGAGGGGGGTATTTAGTGTGATGTGGACCACAGAACCTGAGGGGTTCTGCCTACGGAATCGGACCCTGCGGCAACGGACGCTGAGCCGGCATCCCCGTCCACCCACCAGCAGCCACCTGCCGCTGATGCACCTGAGCCGGAGACGACATCACCGCACCCGCACCCGGCACCCGCAGCAGCGCATACACCAGATACACCGCCGCATCCAGCTCCCCCGGCGAATCCGGATTCGTCGGCTGCCAATGCGTCCACTGGTGAATAAGCGACTGCAGCCTCGCCGCCAACCGCACCCGGTCCTCCACCATCTGCTGCAAGATCGGCTCGGCCCGCAGCAGCTTCCCCACCTTCGCCTGCACCGCCTTCACCTGAGGAGGCAGCTTCTCCTCCGGGATCACACCCTCACGCTGCAGCGCATCCCACGCCGTACGGATCGCCAGCAGACACATGTCCCCACCGAAGTTCGTCTCGCACACGATCACCGACGCATCCGTCTCCCACGCCAACCGGCACGCCGTCCGCGACCAGTCATCCGACGACATCACCGCCGACCGGTCGTGAGTCCAGTACACCCGCTGATCGTCGCCCAGGAACCCGCCGATGATGCCCGCGTTGTCCTCGCCCCCACCAGACGGGTCCACCGCCACCGCGACCTTCACCGGCTCCGCCTCCGGCCGCAGGTCGAGGATCTGCCGCATCAACTCCTCGTCCGCAAGAGCCCCCTCGCCCGGCTGCGGATCACCCTGGTACAGCGCGCCCCAGTCCCGGGCCTTCGACCCAGCCTTCTTCTTCTCCCAGTGCGTCCGCAGCCGCGCCTTCTCCCGCGTCGGGATCTTCGGATGCGGAAGCGGATCCCCAGTCGCACGCCCAAGCGGATCGGAGCCGCCCGTCAGCGACAGGTCCGCGAGCGCCGGCATGTGCACAACCCGCCACTCCCCGCCCTCACGGTCGTCGCCCTCCTCCTCCAGCAGACGTCCCGCCAGATCATCCGGGTGCCAACGCGTGTTGTGCACCGCGTAGCCCTCTGCGATGAACGTCTCGCTGCCTTCCACAGCCAGGTCGTATACCGGCAGCACCGGACCTTCCTCGATCGCAGTGACCCGCTCGTACCGCAGATGGGAGGGGTCGGGGTGCTTGCGGTCGGCAAGGTGCGTGGTGCCCTCCGCCTGATCGGGGTTGAACGTCAGGCCGAGGGAATGCCCGATGCTCCGAACCGGCTCGGGGCTGTTCGGAGGCTGGTAGAAGCGCTCTCTGTCCGTGAAGATCGTCGTCGGCCGTACCCCGCAGGTGAGTGCCAGGTCCCGGATGTCCTGGAGTAGATCCCGGCTGACCGAGCCGACCCGCCACGCCTTGGAGCCATTCGCGCGCCGCTTGGAGCCATCCGCCATGGCGTAGCCGCGGATCAGCGAGCGGCGCAGGTGAGGGGACCATCCCCACACACAGTCCGGAACGCGCTTCCCGCGCGCGCCGAGGCCGTACCCCATCTCACGCAGGAGGCGCCCACCAGCGTTCCAGTCGGTGCGCAGGTACCGACCGGAGGTCTCGTATACGCGGTTCGGGCTGAACGCCTCCAGGGCCGCTTTGACGCGCTCGTTGAGGCCCTGCTTCTCCGGGGCGCTGCTCTTGCCTACGGAGGCGCACACGGCGAAGCTCGTGGGGTTCCCACGCTGGTTCTTCCGACGATGAGCGGCCACCCAGCCGTCCCCGAGCATGTAGCCCAGGAGCCAGGCCAGTTCCTCCGTCACCTCGCTGCCGTCGGGCAGTACGTCGGTGCCCACGTAGTCGTCCGGCAGGCACTTCGCCGTCACGACACGGTCGCCCTCTCGGAGCTCTCCGGCCTTGACCCACTCGATGCTCGCAGGGCCGGGAGTCTTCCGCTCACGGTTCAGCACGGCGAACGGGTGCGCCTTGTTGACCTTGAGCGCCAGCCGGCCGGTGCGCACCGTCACCGTCTCGTCGTACCCGGACAGGCGCTGACCGAGCACCTTGGCTGTGCGCAGCGACTTCCGGTCCTCTGCGAGGGAGACCACGGTGTCGCCTGCCTTCATCTTTTCCACGGCAACCCAACGGCCGTCACCTCGAAGAACTCGCATAGATGCCACGATGCATTGGATCAAAACCGTTGGCGCGCCCGGCGCCAGACGCGACGTCAGGTCCGCGCTGTAGGAGTCGTGCACCGCCTCACGCATCGCGTGACTGTCCGCCTCCTGCCGGTTCTTGTGCGGGTCATCGATGATCAAGCAGTTGTGCACCAGCAGCCCGCCCGCGAAGAAGTTCCGGGTGCCAGCCACCTGCAGGTCGTACACCCGCTCCGCGTCCCGGCTGTACCGAACAGACGTGATCACGTCCCACTCCGGCACCAGACGCTCGTGGCCGCCCACCTGCACGCCCTGGAGCACGTCCCTGGACCGCAGGCGCCCAGCAGCCACATAGCCACGCCCAGGAGCCCACACAAGGTGATCCGGTGTGCAGCGCAATACCCGCCCACGCACAGTCTCCAGCCGCATCACCGGCCGGGCCCGCAGAACGCGGGTGGCCTCCACGCGCCGGAACACCGCGCGTCCGGCCTCGTGGTCCCACGCCAGTACCGGAACATGGGCGCCACTCCGGACGAACCGGCCAACCGTCACACGTCCCCGCGTGGTCACCAGCTCCGTCTCACCCGTCACGCAGTCCGCGCTGTGACCAGTGATGCTGCCACCGATACCGACGGACCGCATGCCGCCCCCGCTGTTCAGCAACCAGTCGTTCACCGCACCGCTGCCGGGGTCCATCTCCAGGTCGTATTCAGACCCGTGCTCGCGCACCAGCTTCCGCACGCTGCGCCCACGCGCGTTCGCCAGCGATGACCCGTAGCAGGCGACGATGATCCGGTGGTCAGGGTTCTTCGCCAGCCACCAGAACGGCGCCCACACCGCAGCAACCGTGCTCTTGCCCACCTGAGGCGGCGTCAGGAGCATGACCTTCTGTGTGTGGCCGTTGGCCACGTCCACGAAGGCGTCGCTGATCGCCCGCACGTGCGGGCGCATGCGGAACTTGCTGTCCAGGCCGCGCGCCAGGGTCGCCGGGTCACGCAGCAGCTCCTGCGCGGAGGCGCGGAGCTCCGCCTGCAACTGGGCATACAGCTCGGCCTCGGTCAGCTCACGGGCCGCGTGGCGGGCCCGTTCCGCAGGGCTGGGGCCGAGGACGTGGCGGTCGTAGGCGGCCGTCTGGCGGGCAGGTGTCACTCGTCGTCGTCGGTCCCGGAGACCGCGGCCGTTCGGTGGCGGAGCTTGTCGGAGAGGTCGAGGATCTGCGCGCGGCGGACGTCGGCGGGCAGCTGCTCGAACTTGTGCCGGACGGACCGTTCGGCGCCGGCGTCACCAGCCGGAGTCTCGTCGGTGCTGAGTGCTTGGGCGGGGTCGCCGTACAGCAATCGCCGGTACTTCAAAGCGAGGTCGGTGAAGCGGGCGAGCTCGGCCAGCGACATCTTGGCCGCGTCAACTCCCTGCAGTTTCGAGGCGACCTTGCCCATCACGACCTTGAGGACGCGGGCGTCGTCCTCGGCGGCGCGAAGGCGTTCCTCGGTCCACTGAGCCTCGAACTCGGCACTCTTGTGCGCGTCCCATGCTTCGGCGCGGGTGGTCCAGCGACGGGCGGAAGCGATGTTGCGGACCTGGCCGTAGCTGATTGTCAGGGTTTCCGCAGCTTTTGTCAGGCTACGAGTGCGTCCAAGATCGAGGTAGACGCGGAACTGGTTGTACTGGCGCGCCGTTTCCCCTGGCTGGCGGTCCCAGAGGTTGACCTCCTCCGAGAGCACGGTGGCTGTAAGCGCTGACACTCCCGTGTCCTTTCTATCCCCGTTTGTCCTTGCCGTGGGCGAGACTGAGCCCGAAGCGTCAGGCTTGGCGTCAGGTGGTGTCAGCCTTCGGCGGAGAGGTAGTCAGCCGCCAGGCGCTCCATGAGCTGCCAGCCCTTGCCGCGTTCGACGTCGCCGGAGTCCTCGGCGCGGCGGACGGCGCGGTTGAGGACGGTGGCGGATTTGGCCGGCATCGTGCGGGACCCGAAGACGGTCTCGATACCGACGTGCCCGGTGTGCTTGGGCTCCAGAGAGTCGCCGTCGACCCAGCCCTCGCGAAGGTCTTCCAGGTGGTTCTCGAAGACCCGCAGGACGATGCCGAGGGCGGTCGCGACGTTGCCGACGTTGTGCGCGGCGTGCACGGACGCCAGAGCGTCCAAGGTGGGCTCGTAGTCCTCCCGCGCGGCGAGCCACGTGGCGTCGGCGCTGGTGCGGCCCTGGTCGAACGCAGCCTCGGCGGACTGCTTCTCGTGCGGGAGGAACATCAGCATGACGGTCGCGAAGTCGAGGTTGGCCTCCGACAGCGACTGCAGATCCACCTTCTCCATGAGGTCGAGAGTCTTGTCGTCCAGCCCGGCGTAGCCGCGCCAGTCGACCTCGTCGATCTCTTCGTACAGCGACGCGAGCGTGGAGGCGTCGGAGTCGCCCACGAGAGCGTTGTGGCTGATCTGCATGGCGATGGACCGGGCCTTGCTGATGGGGCCGGTCACCAGCATGCAGTCGACTTCCTCGACGTCGGCGTCCACCGCGGCGTCCGTGCGATGGTTCCCGGACAGCACGATTTCCTCGCCCTCCGGATACTGGCCGCCGCCGTCCCAGACCAGGGGGACCGAGGTCAGGCAGCCGTCTCTTCGGATGTTCGCCACGAGCTGCTGGTACATCGTCTGGTCCATGTACTGCGCGTTGACCTGGAGGCGGCGCAGCCGGCGCGGGTCGCGCTTGACGATCGTGGTCGAGAGCGTGCCGTCAGTGGTCATCCTTGAGGACCTTTCCGTGCTTGCGGCCCCACATGGACATGGCCTCGGACAGCGTCCATTGCCCCAGCGGCCCCTCGTACTGGAGCTGCCACTCGTGCATGCCGTCCTCGCAGGGGGACCGTTTCGTCAGCTTGAGGCCGGGGACGCCGCGTCCGTACTTGCCGGACATCGGCCGGTCGGTGAAAGCGGTGGTCGCCATGCCGGTCAGCCGGCGGTTCATCGACCGCTGCAGGAGCATCTGCGCCTCGCGGGAGAGGGCGGCCATCACGATGAGCTTGGAGAGCCGCTTGTACTTCGACCAGCCGACGGGGAAGTCGGACATCAGGTAGGCGGTGTCGGGGTCGTACTTGGGCGGCAGATAGCCGAAGGCGCCGATCAGGCGCCGGTCGCAGGCGACGCCGACGGCGAGAGCCGGGGTGCCGGGCGGGATGCGCCGGTCGAGGTACATCGACCGCAGGCCGTTGAACTGCTGGGCGGTCAGCACATGAAGGGACAGGCGTTCACCGAGGTCGTCCCGAGGGCCGATCTTCCGCATTGGGATGGTCTCGGACTTCGTGTGCGGACCGACGTACCGGGAGGTGCCGGGGTGGGCGTAGACCCAGATCGGCATGGCACGCGGCGAAAGGCGCACGTAGCCGACGCGGTACTCCTCAAGGTCAGGGTGCTTGAAGTGGAGGCCGAGCAGCCAGTGAGGCCGGTCGACCACCATCTGGATGATGTCTTCCTTGCCGGCGTCGTCCAGCTCCGGGTACGTGGGTTCCGGCCAGTCGAAGTGATCCGAGATGCCCTTGAACATCTGCTCGTAACCTGCGGCCCAGAACGGTGGAAAGCTCGCGCACGGGGCGTCGGGCGGGGCGTTCTCGAGGTGCTCGCGCACATCGCCGGAGTAGAAGTCGGCCAGGCGCAGCGTCACGGCATCGAGCTTGGAGACGGTCTCGGCGTGCATGCGGGGGAACTGCTGGCGGTAGGCGGCGACCATGCGCTGGTGGTAGGCGCGGTCCTTGTTCACGAAGTCGAGGAAGCGGGTGCCGAGCATGAGTGTGGCGAGGGTGCCGGTGCCGTCGTCCAGGTAAGGCTCGATCCATTCCAGCCGCTCGCGGGACTCTTCACGGAGAGTGAAGGGGACGGGATTGCCGGAGTAGAGCCAGCCGAGGGCGCAGCTGTAGGGGTTGACGTCGTTGGAGTGGAGCGGGTGGCCGAGGTCGGCCAGGGTGCGCTCGATGGTCAAGTTGCCGGAGCAGCCGATGTAGATGGGGGAGCTGTCGGGCCAGGAGCGGGCGTGTTCGCGGACGATGGACCGCATTTCGGCGGGAATCGTCCCCTGGAACATGTCGTGCCGCCCCCTCCGGTTCCTCGTCTGCGGGTGGCTGTTCGGTGGTCCGGACAGCCGTGGAGCGCCGGGCAGGGTGTGATCCTGCATCTCCGCCCTGGAACAGGCGGCGTGCTGCTTGCACCACCGGCGCATGCGGAGCGTGATTGCTCCGCTTCGGAGTGTACTCCGAATGGGGGCCTGAAATCGCCACCGCTCTATGCCTTCGGCACGTTATGGAGGCTAACCGCAGGCGAGCATGGCTAGTTGTCACCCGCCCGTGTGACATGGGCCGACCTGCGCAGATCCGGAGTGTTCCGCTCCGGAGACGTGGGGATTTCGGCGGCAGCGGAGAGAGGAGGAGGGCTGTTGCGCAGGGCCTCCAGAGCGGAGCGGGAAGCGTGATCGGCGGCGATCAGGCCGGGGGTGGAGTTGCGGCGACGCCAGACCACGGAGCAGTCGCTCCGCTCAGCCGCTCTGGCGCGGAGTTCGTCTACCTCCGAGGCGCGGGAAGAGGGGCTCGCCTGGCGCAGCACGGACAGGACGGCATGGTCGTTGTCGCAGGCGATCACGGCGTCGTACGGGGCGTGGGCGAGGCCGAGTAGGACGGCGAGGTGTTCGGCGCACTGCACCGGATCAGGCCCGAGATGCCCGGTCAGGTCCGCGGTGAGCACCGCTCCGTCGGGGAGCACCACGGCGCAGGTCGCATGCTTTCCTTGCACGCTGGCGTCGACGGAGACGACCGGGCGTCCGCTGGTGGTGGTGCCGTGCGTGTTCTCCTGCTCGATCAGCTTCCGCACGGCGAGGGAGCCAGGCTTGGAGGGAGTGCCCGGACTGTGGTCGCGGGAGGGCACCACTCGGGCACGGCCGTGGCCGAGTGTGCGGGCCGCTGCCCGTGCGGCAGACACGGTGGCGCGCAGACTCCCGGTCATCAGCGGTTCCATGAGCGGCCAGCACTCGGACGGCTCGGCAGGGGTGAAGCAGGCCGCCAGGCAGGCTGCGCGGGAGGCTCGTCGCATGAGAACCACTTCCCGATCCGTGGTGGCGGTGCGCAGCTCGGCGCCGGATGCGGACAGTTCGGAGGCGACGTCCCGCAGTAGCTCCGAGTGGCGGATGCCGCGCATCGCCGCGACGACGGGAGGAGCCTCTCCGCAGAGCACAGCGTGGACGTCGAGGACCAGGAGCGGTGGCAGCAGCAGAGCCGTCACCGGACGATCCCAGCTGCGAGCGAGCCGCAAGGCGCGGCGGGCCGCGTCCAGTTCGGTTTCATGCCGGCTGAGCGCGGGGCTGACCCGGTTCGGGGAGAAGAACAGCGGGCCTTCGGGAAAGGCGATGGCGGACATCGTGCCGTGCACGCCGTCCAGGTCGTAGGGGTGGGCGGCGACCGCCACCTCACCGCCCTTGCCGCGGAGAGGAGGAAGGTGCTGCGGAGTATCCGGGTGCTCCTGCAGGAGTCGGTCGGCGGTGCTGGCCAGCCGAGCGGGAGCAGCGGGGGGCGTGTCGAAGCCCGTGGCCTTGCTCAGGGCGTCGTTGACGGCAGCGAATGCCTGGTCCCAGGGGCCGGACAGGGAGGACGGAGCGGGGAGAAGGAAGCTGCGGCGCCGTCCGGTGTGCAGTACGAGTTCGCAGGAGAGGCGCTGCGCGAGAGTCTCGGGGTCACCACCGTGGTGCATGAGCCGGGAGAACGAGGAGCGCACGGCTGCCCATATCAGGCCGCGCGAGCCGGACCGGGATATGGCGTAAACGGTGGTGCTGGGAGAGAGGTTGGCCGCCGGGTCGACGTGGCGCCAGCGGTTCTGTGCGGTGGCGAGAACCTGCTGGGTGAAGTCACCGGGAGGGGTCTGGGAAGTCACGGTGTGTCCTTGTCTGGAGGGGTGGTGTGAGCGTACGAGAGGGGCCCCGGCCGTCGGCCGCGCCGACGGCCGGGGCAGGATGGGTGGTGGCGGGTTCCGCCGAGGCTGGGGCCCGGCGGAACCCGCCGCTGTCATTCCGCGGCAGGGACGTCGAAGGTGAACGTGCGTCCGGGGCGGGTGCGCAGCGGCTTGCCGGCCGGGCCCCGCACCTGGAAGGGCATCAGGTCCTCCCGGTGCTCGTGGTGCTCGTGGTCGTCGTCGCGCAGCTTGTTGTGCAGGTAAGGGTTCGTGCACGTCATACGGCGCCACGGCAGGACGGGCCAGCGGTGGGAGAAGCGGACCTGGCGGAGCCCGTCGGAGTCCGCGGCGTCGCGGGCGGTGGCATCCTTCGAGGGACGAAGGGAGGCGGCGAGATCGACCACCTGGACCTTGCCCTCACCGGTCAGCTTCCCCTCCTTCTTCGCCTTCTTCCGTACGGCTGGGGGAAGCCCGGCTGTGCGGGTCTCGGTCAGCGGGTCCTTGTTCTTGCCGTGGGTCTGCTGCATCGCCTGGAAAGTGCTGTAGACCACGGCGGCCCACTGCGCGTTGCTGTTGGGCGCGACTTCGGGGCTGAAAACGCCGCCGAAGGGAAGAAGGATCTCGTCGTGCCAGGACAGCGGCCCCCAGCTCTCCTTCTCGTGGGTGTTCCTGTCGCGGTCGAAGCGACGCATGTCTCCGACGGTCGCGTTGCCGCCGGAGATGTCGATCACCGCGTCGTCCGGCACACCGGTCAGATCGTGGCTGTTCGGTGAGTAGAGGGTGAGCCAGATACCTCGGAGGCCGGGGTCAATGCGGCTCGGGCCGCCGCCGTCGCGGATGACCCAGTCGACCTCCACGCCGCGTGCGGGATGGCGTTCCTCGCTCTCGTCCCACAGGGACCAGGAAGCGGCCACGATCGGGGTGTGGACCTCTATGGGGCGGCCGGAGACGGACATCGTGTCGGTGAAGTGGCCGATCGGGTCGGAGAACACCATCAACCCGTGTGGTGAAGGCAGCCGGGAAGGGGTGAACTTTTCCTGCGGTGGGCCTCCGGCGGTAGAGGCGACGGCGAGGGACGTGACGTTCGGGCCGATCGAGTAGGTACGGGCCAGCCGCAGACGGTCGGACTCGCGAGCGCACAGCAGGTCGCCGGCGAACTGGTGCATCACGCTGACCGGCATGTTGCCGGTGGCGGGCAGGGGGACGAGGCTCCAGGTATCGCCGGCGATGTTTGCCGCGAGGCGTTGCCGGTTGATGTTGGAGCGGGTGTAGCGCTCCTGCCGGGTATGCCAGTCCGGCAGTTC
Source organism: Streptomyces callyspongiae (assembly GCF_047200695.1). Classification (NCBI taxonomy): domain Bacteria; kingdom Bacillati; phylum Actinomycetota; class Actinomycetes; order Kitasatosporales; family Streptomycetaceae; genus Streptomyces; species Streptomyces callyspongiae. Next base: position 38,181 of record NZ_JBJZOM010000014.1, on the reverse strand, counting down.
GGCCGGGAGTGGGGCCTTCCACGGCTGGGAGATGCAGTCGGGAATCACCGCGGCCTCCTGACCACGCCCGTGGTGGCGTCCTCATCGTCTGCGAACTCCAGGTGCCAGGACTCGCGGGGGCAGTCGAGCTCGTGCGGGTCGGTGCCGGCGGGGAGGTTGAGCCACACGTCCATACGGGAGTCGCGGCCGACGGTCGGTACGCGGTCGCAGGAGGGCTCGCGCAGGACGTACGGGAAGTAGGAGCGGCTCTCGTCGTAGCGCTCGCGGAGGGCTTCGCGCATGGCGGTCAGTGTGCGGAATTTCTCGGTGTCCACCGGGGTGGGAGGGGAGTAACCGGCGGCTCCGCCGTACCAGCGGGCGAAGTGCATCTCGGGTTCCTTTCGCTCATGACGGCGGGGCGTGGCCGAAGTGGTCCGGTCACGCCCCGCGGGGTGTGGGTGGTGGTGTCGGGTGCCGGTCACCACAAACTGGATTGGGCCTGTTCGGGTGGCGGCGGGGGGACGGCCCCGAGCTCGGGACAGCGGATGCCGTGCTCGTTCTCCAACCAGGTGCGCAGGAAGCTGCGGTGGCAGAACTTGCGCCCGTTTCCGAGGTGCTCGAAGCAGAGGAACACCAGACGGGAGTCGGATTCACCGACGTTGTCCGCGATGGCCTGGGCTGCTTGAACGACGGTGTCGATACCCGTGCGGTTGAGCAGTGACAGGTACGCCTCTTTGAACTCGGGGTACTTCATCCGGAGCATCCACGGACGTGGGGTGACCGCCTCAAGGTGGGGGGTCGGGAAGGCGAACCGGCGTGGTGCGCCGACCGTGGTGCGTACGGGGTAGCCCATTTCGAGGCGGAATTCCCCGTAACTGCAAGTAGCGAATGTGGCTGCCAATGGTGCTCCTTTGGCCTGTTGATCGTACCCCTTAATCCTAGTGCTTGAAGATCATAAAGGCAATAGTTGAGGGGGGTGTTTCGTTTCGCTGGTCAAGTCATCCGACCAGCGAAAATGCCGTCACCTGACCAACCAGAGCAGTCGCCACCACACGCCGCGCCATAGGATCCGACAACGCCACCCGCACCGGCCCCAGAACCTCAGCCCGGCAACCCTCACTACCCGTGTACGCCGTGCCCTCCACGCCCCACAGCCGCCAGTCACGCACCCGCGCAAGCGTGAACAGCTGGTCCCGAGGCCCCTCACTCTGTTCCCGAATCCGCGGGCACAGCTCGGGAACCTCCCGAGCACAGCTCACACACACCGGCGGTGAGGTCACCAGCGGACATCGCCCCAGCTCCCGCTCCCGTGCGAACCGCGCCCGCGGAGACGGCGACATCCACAGCAGCCCCGCCCGGGACCGGTCCGCGCGCCCACCGCACGCCTGGCACCCCCCAGAGGCCAGAAGCCGCCGCTGCCGGTACGGATGAGAGGTGGCATGAAGCGGCTCACCCTCGCCCATGGCCTCCCGCCACCGGGCCCACAGAACCCCGTGACGACGGTCCTGCTCCTTCTCGCACAGGTAGGAGACCTCCATCCCCTGCTCACCGCGTCTCATCAGCACCGGAGGCTGGATCATCTCCTCTCCGCTCCAGGCGGCGACCGCCGGGGCAGTCACCATCGCCGGCTCACGCATCGAGGCAGCCATCGTCCTCAAGATCCTTTCTCCGTATGCCGATACACCAGGTGCGTCCACGCGCAAGCCGCCCGGTCAGGCTCCGATCGCTGCCGGTCCGGGCGGCGGCTCCTCGTCCTCCCCTTCCAGCAGAACGGCCAGCAGGGCGGCCGCCGCGAAGGACATCTCCAGCCGCATCCCGTCACCGGACGGCACCTGACGCGCCTCCACTCCCGAACGGTGAAGCACTTCAAGAACGCCGGGAATCCGCAGCTCTTGCGGAGCCAGCTCAGCGGCCAGAAGTTCAGACGCCGCTCCTCCAAGGGAAAGGCGCAACACACCGGGAAGGTCGTGCCACAGCTCGATGTGGTGCGGCACCTGCCGCACCACCAGCGCCGACGACAGCGCCACGGGCGGATCCGTCTCCATCTCGCCCTCGAGGATCGAGGAGACGTCAGCGGTGATACCGGTAACCGAGGAGTCGCTGCCGCCGGCGGGCTGGTGGTCATCGTTCATGCGGGGTCCTTGTCCTGCTCGTCGTGCTCGATCGTGTGGGAGCGGCGGCGCTCAGCGAGTGACACCACTCCAGGAGGAAGAGAAGAGGAGTGCGGCGTACGCCGCTCACGGCGGGTGCGCACGCGGCAGGTCGCGACGTGCGGCATCACAGGCTTCTCCCACGGGTCCGCAGGCCGCTCCTTGGTCGGAACCCGGGAACGCCAAGTCCCGGTGCCGTCCAGCAGGGCAACGGTGTTGCCCTGCTCGGTCGGCTCGGGATCCACCAGCTGCACGCGGCCCTTCTCCGTGATCGTGCGGCGGACCGTCTGGTGGCAATCAGGACAGGGAACGAGTCCGTGGCGGGAGAGCAACACGCCTCCTTCAGCGATCAGCCGGTCACATCATGGGGCCGAAAGAGGGAGTATCTGCCGAAATCGGTGCACCCAGGCGGGTGAACCGGCTCGGCCAAACGGAGGAGACCCCACAGGAGTCTTCCGCCCCCCTGGCGTGAGCGTACGTAGGCGTCGACCTCCTGCGGAGCAGCCGCGCGGGCCATCGAGTCCAGACCCATGACCAGCGTCGCCATGCCCTGATGAGCCGCGACCTGCTGCCACTCGTCGCTGACGCGGGCCGTCAAGCACGCGGGTCCTTCTCCCAGACGCACGCCAGCCCGGCCGGATTCGGGAAGCCGGAGTCGCGGGCCGCAGTCCAGCACCTGACCCGAGGTGTCGATACCAACAGCCTCCGCGAGCGCCCTCATCAGCAACTCCACGCGCTGCGCCGACTGCTCCTCCTCAACGACCGGGTGAGGGTGGGCGACCAGCAAGACAGCCGTGTCAAGCCCGGAGGAGGACGACACCCACGAGTAGTACGCGAGCGCCGCCAGTTCCGTGCGCAGACCGCTCACCACTGCTCAACCGTAGAGGGCGTAGCGACAGCCTCCACGAGGACGCCTGTGGCCCGCTGGGAGGCGGGGAGCGAGAGTGAAGGGATGAGGGAGGGGAGCAGCGAGGAAGGCCGCTGCACGCCCATGGCTGTCCCCATCGCGCAGAGCACCAGCTGCGCGTTGCTCTGGTCCAGAGTCCCCAGCCGCAGTTCGTCAGCAGCCTGCAGCCCGGCGTCCGAGAGCCCGGTCATCAACGGTCCTCCTGCATATCCGGATGGGACACCAGACGCCCGTACGCGTCGTACAGGCCGCCGGTGCCGAGGGTGAGGAAGGCGTTTCCGGCCCGCGCGGGACGGCGGAAGCGGGGCAGTGCGGCCGTGATACCCCGATGGGACAGGTCGGCGGAGACCTCCTCCCGGGACGCGCCGCCGTACACGACGAGTTCCGGAGCCCGTTCGTCGTCCTGTGAGGTGGAGGGGTCGAGGTCGGCGGCCGTCGGCCCGTACAGCATCACGGCCAGCCCCCTCCTCCCCACCTGGTGAGACCGAGCCCAGGTGAACTCGTCGCCGTGCTGCTCTCGCGCCAGCTCGGCGTACCTGGACGGATCGCTGCCCGAGGAGTCCATCCACCGCTCGTGCAGGTCATGGTGAAGGACCAGGACCGCTGTACCCTCAAGCGGCTCGTCAGCGTGAGCACTGGCGTATGCGTGCAGCCCCAGTGCCAGGGACTGCGCGCGGTTCGCCAACAGGCTCGACATCTCCGTCAGCTCCGCGACCAGGTGCGGCCAGCGCTGCGGGTTGGCGACCTGGCCGCGGTAGGCGGAGCTCGCCTGCGACAGCAGGTCCCCGAGCTCGCGTACATGCTGCTGGAGAACCTCGTGGCTCACCGCTGCCGTATCCGGTGGTGCGGTCAACTTCCCCCACGCCTTTCGTGCGTAGTCCAACGTCCACACGGCCCGGAGGAGTTGACCCGCCGAGCCGTAGGTAAGACTGGCACTTACCACTGACAGAAGGGGGCGGTTTGCTTCATTCTAGGAAACTCGTAGCGAATGGAGGCAAACCCGTTCGAGGAACCCACACTGTTGAGGGACACCATGAACCACGACGAACATCAGCACGCTCCTGCACGCGTCCCGGACCCGGCTGCCCTACTGGCCGCGCTCGTACCGCACCTACAGAAGGCCGCCCAGGTGATGTCGGAGTTCACCCGGCAGATCCAACCCGTCATCGACGCCTACAACCGCGACCCGGAGGCGTTCCGCGCCATGTGCAAGGTGCAGGACGAGCCGTCGTGCCACTGCCTGTGCGCGGCCACCCACGGAGGCACAGGCTTCTGCGTCGGCACGGCCGCTCCGGGAACGGCAAGGACCGTCCACTCCGCGCTCCTGGGCGCCGTCACCGTCCCGATGTGCCGGGACTGCTACGAGGCGACCGCTGCTGAACCAGCCCTGACGTGACGTCCTCTCCGTACGAGGAGAGCACAGGGTCGCCGGTACACCAGCAGCACGCACCGCAGTACCCGGCCCGCCCGTCCTCGGGATGGTGGCTGACGCGGGTGCAGCGCGGGCACACGAACGGCTCATCTCTCATGGAACGGAGGCTAGCCACACGCGGGCAGGCCCCGGCCGTTTCCGGCCGGGGCCTGCCATGGAGCGGTCGGGTGTGCTACTTCTGCCCGCCCTCCGGCTTCCTCGTGGACCGGCGGGTGGTGCCGGTCTTCTTCGCAGCGGTGCTGCGGGGGGACGTCTTCCGGGAGCGGCTGGTCGGCTTCTTCGCAGCCGTCTTCCGGGCCGGGGCCTTCTTCGGCTCCTCGTCCTTCGGCTTCTCGGCCGCCTCGGAGGCGGAGGAGTCGTCCTGGGACGGCGCCTCGTCCTTGCCGGGCTCCTCCTTGGCATCCGGCACCTCGGTGCCGGTGTCCTCGGCCGCCTCCGCAGCGTCAGCGAGCCCCTTGGCCTTCCCGAGTACCTGACGGGCCTTGAGCACGGCCTTCCGCAGCCGGTCGAGATCGGAGAAGTCCACCCCTTCCTCACCCGCCAGCAGGGGAGCGAGGAAGTCCGGCTCGTGGCTGGCGACTCGCTCCAGCAGAACCGCCGCGTTCTGGACCTGCTGCATGTACCCGCTCAGGTGCCTGCGGTTGTTCCGCAGCTTCTCCTGCTCGGCCGCCTCCCGCCTGCGGGCCTCGGCCACCTCCGGGTCCTCCTCGGCCTCGTCCTGCCCGGACGGACCAGTGGAGTCGTCCTCACCCTGCTCGGTGCTGACACCCTGCTTGGAGCTGCCAAGGTCAGGCTTCTTGTCCTCCGGCTTCACCGCCGGGGCAGTCTCCTCCGCGCGCTGCTTGCTCAGCAGCCCGTTGGCGAAGTAGTGGGCGTCCTTCTCCGTCGGGAAGCCACGCGCGTACCGGTCGACAGCGATCTTCTGGAACTTGTCGTTCAGCTTCGAGACGTAGTAGGCGTACTCGACGCCGATCCGGCCCTCGTCCAGCGCCTTCGCCGCGTACGTGGTCAGGTGGACCAGCTGCACGCGCCACTGGACGTAGAAGGTGGTCTGTCCGACGATCTCCGCGATCTCCTCCGGCGTCTTGCCGAACCCGATCAGCTCGTCGAACGCGCTGGCCTCCTCCGTCGGGGTCATGTTCGCGCGGGCCGCGTTCTCCGCGACGGCCGCGGTGTAGGAGTCCTCGTCGCCGGCTGCGATGACCTTAGCCTCGATGTGGCTCGCGGAGATGAGCTGCATCGCGCGCCACCGCCGCTCGCCCACCACGATCTCGTACCGGCCGTCGCCCATGTCGCGCACGACGATGGGCTGCAGAAGGCCGAGTCGGTTGATCGAGTTCGCGAGTCCCTGCAGTTTGCCCTGGTCGAAGTGCTTCCGGGGCTGGCTGGTGTTCCGGTCGATCAGGCCGACCTCAACGAGCCGAGTGGGGACGTGCGGGGCCTCGGACTCCGCGTCGGCGGACTCCTTGGCGTCGTCCTCCTGCTGCTGCAGCTCGGAGGACGTGGTGACGGAGGTCGGAGAGACAGGCCCGGAGACGCTGTCGCTGCCGTCCTGCTCCGGCGCGGTCTCGGTGGTGGACTGCTCGGGGACGGCCGGGGCGGACTCGGTCGTGGAGGAGGGCACGTCGATGGCGGTCTGCTCTGCCTCGTTCATCGCGGTCTCGCTCATTTCCTGTATCTCCCAATTCGGTGAGGTAGTGGAGTGCTGCCTTTCCTTGTACTTAAATCATAGGGTATTTCGGAATCTGATTCCAATTCAAGCGGCTCTAATTCGGAAAAAGTTCAAAGAATTTCACACCGTCAACGCGCGAGCCGAATTCCCGCATTGCGTGCCGGAAGTGTGAAGGTGGTGATCACCCGAACGCGCGCCCGACCCCTCCGCCGACTCAGGGTGCAGAACATGAAGCTCGTAAGCCGGTCACGCTGGGGAGCCGAGCCATCCCGGTACCCCTTGGAAGCCCTCAACAGCACCGAGGGCGTGAAGATCCACTACGAGGGCACGCGCGTGCCCAAGACCCTCGCCCGAGCAAGAAACCATCACAAGTGCGCGGGCCGAGTCCGCGCCATCCAGGCGAGTCACCTAGCCAACCGCAGCGAGGACTACAGCGACATCGCCTACAACTTCGTCGTCTGTCCGCACGGCTCGGTCTACGAAGGCAGGGGACTGCACATGCGACCCGGCGCCAACGGAAGCCACCAGCTCAACACCCGCCACTACGCCGTCATGGCCATCCTCGGCAGCTCCGGCCTGACCAAGCCGACCCCAGCGATGCTCGACGGACTCCTCGAGGCCATCGAGCATCTGCGTCGGTCCGGAGGCGCCGGAGACGACGTGGCGGGACACCGGGACGGATACCCCACCGCCTGCCCCGGAGACCGCCTCTATCGCTGGATCAACGAAGGGGCGCGACGGCACGGCGGCGCTCCGGCAAGAAGCAGAACCCCACCGCGCTACCAGGTCACACTCAACGGCCTCGCATACGGGTACGGGGCCTACGGAGATCACGTCACCGCGGTCGGACGAGCCCTCCAGCGACGGGGATTCGGCAGTCACTACCGGATCGGACCCGGCCCGCGGTGGCACGACGAGGACACCCGCAACTACGCCGACTACCAGGCCAGCCTCGGACTGTACGGAGGAGACGCGGACGGCGTACCCGGACTGTGGTCGCTCAGCCGGCTGTTCGACGGCGAGCCTCCCGGCTGAGAGTCCGCCACCGCGCTCCAGGGGCGGGTGCGGCTGATGTCTTCCCGTCCGGCTGACCTGGTCACTCGACCTGCTGACCCAGTACGCCGACCGGCGCGTGTCCGCCAAATGGGTGTCAATCACTCCTACCGTGCTTTCATGGCAAAACTCAAGAAAGCACTCAACAGAGCTGAAAACGGGTGCATCCCGGACGGGATTCAGCAACTCAAGGCCCGCTACTTCCGCCTGATGGACGGGAAGCAGTGGGAGGAGTGGCGCGAGCTGTTCACCCCGGACCTGCACGCGGAGGCCGACGGCTCCGTGTTCGATGACCGCGACGCCTTCGTCAACACCGTCTCCCGACTCCTCGGACCCGACGTCGTCACGACGCACCACGGCCACATGCCCGAGGTCACGATGACCGGGTGGCACACCGCGGAAGGCGTGTGGGCGCTGGAGGACCGGCTCGAATTCCCCGGAGACCCCGCCCCGGGCATCCACGGAGCAGGCCACTACCACGACAAGTACCGCTACCAGGACGGGGACTGGCGCATCTCCAGCACCGTCCTCACCCGCCTGTTCGTGGAACCCCTCGAAGGCGGATACCCCGAAGGCGGCCCCTGGCCCCTCTGACCCCAGCGCGCGGAGAAGACTCCGCCTGAACTACGGGAGCACGCGACGGCGGTCACCGCGCCCCGTCGCGTGCTCCCTCTCGACCACCACAACGCTCGGAGCCCCGCTCCAGCACGAACCCGCCGCCGACCGTGCGAGCCCGCAACAGGTGTCTCGAAGACGCCTCCGAACGCACGCCCGTTCCGGCTACGCTCAGCCTCATGCCCGAACCGAATCCGGCGCGCCTCGCTGTATATCTGCGCCGTGCGGCCCGCGAGGCCGGCTACGACACCGACACGCCACGAAGCGGAGGATTGAAAAACCTCGCGGAAGCCAGTGGCCTTACACAATCCACTCTGAGTCGCACGCTCAACGGAATCAATATTCCAGGGCTGAAGAACCTCCAGGCCCTGGCAACCGCGTTGAACGTTCCCGTGCTCGACCTGATCGTGGAGACCGGAGTTCTCTCCCACGACACCACGGACACTGCGTCCGCCGCTACAGGGCCCACGACCTACACCCCTGAAGACGCGGCGCGGCTGCTGGAGATTCCTCGTGAGGACGTGTCCCTCTTCGTGGCGTTCGTCAACCGCCTCCGCGACACGAGGTCTTAGAGTCAGTCCACTGACCTTGCCGCGGACCTACCAAGCGACATCGGTGGGATAGCCGAACAGCGTCAGCGTTCCCGTCGCCTGGACGCGGCCGACGCATCCCACCACAACGGCACCACGGCGCCCGGCAGCTCTACCCCCACCATGAGGCGACCGCCGACCGCGCGTACGTAAGAAGCGAGAGTACCGACCTGGAGGGCGGGAACGGGGGTGGACTCGACCGTGCTCACGCGCTGCCGGGAGACGGCGAGCGCGGAAGCGACATCGCGCTGCCGGACGCCGCGCCCGGTGCGAACCTGCGACAACCGTGGTGCCTGTGACATGCCCCGACGTTATCCGATGCGCAACGCCTGCATTGCATCTGCGGGCAACGCGGGCGTTGCCTCCACGGGAACGCCGGGCCACCCAGGGAGCGATGACTCAGGTGTTCAGGTAGTGCCGGGCATCGCGGGCGAAATCAGCGACCTTCGCCTCCAGGAGCATAGCCTTGCGGTACGCCTCGGAGGCGCTGGAGGTTTCGCGAGCGAGAGAGGAGCTCACCAGGAAGGCATCGACTCGCAGGTCGAGGAAGGACCTGAACGTGAGGTCTCCCGCGCTTTCGAGGTCCATTGTGATTCCTGCCGTGCTCATTTCCTTGTGCGCCGTGTCCATGAGCGAGCACAGATTCTCGAACTCCTCCCGGTCCTGTGTGAGAACGTCGTCTGCGTGGATGATCTGCGTGCCCTTGCGGGCCGCTTTCTCTGCGGCAAGGCTGAAATCCTGTGCGGCCCGGATGAAGGCCACACAAGTATCCCGTCGCATTGTCCGGCGCCATTGAGCGTGTGCGGCGTCGACCTGTCTTTCTGTCTGCCGCAGCATGGCGCCACGCGCTAGAAATGCTGCACCGATAGCTCCTCCGGCCCCGAAGAACGCGCCGATCGAGGCGCCGAGAAGACCAGCAACACCCTCGTCCATGAACCTCTCTTACTCGCCGTTGAAGTTGTGGGTGTGCAGCATGCTGAGGGCATGTGCCTTGTTTCCGTCGTCAGCGCGATTCCCCGCGCGTCTTCTCCCGATCTTCCGGTATCTCTCCACCATCTCCGTGCTCGACCAATCTCCGGTCATTTCCCGAATCTCGCCGGAGGAGTAGCCGAGGGCGCCCAGGTCGGTAGGAACCCCCGCGCGCAGCCCCTGGGAGGTGACGGCGGCGGCGACGTCCACGTTGGCGCGACGAGCAGCCTTCTTCACGATCTCGTTGATCGAGTGCGGGGTCAGCCCCCAGCCCTTGGAGCTGATCGGGCCGATGTTTCCCCACTGATCCACGCGGCGCAGCAGCGGAAGGTGGCGTGCTCCCTGATTGCGTTCGGACAGCGCGGACACCCAGGCACGGATGGCGCGGATCGCTGCCGGGTCGTCAATGTCGTAGTCACGCCCGGAGTCGTTCTTGTCGTTCTTCGACGTGATTTTCGTGACGGTGAGCAGTTCTTCCGTCGTGAATTCAACGCTCCCCACGCGAAAGCGTGCGAGTTCGGATCGGCGCGCCCGGCAGTAGTAGCCAAGGTAGAACATGGCGCGATCCCTGATGCCTTCCATCGTATCCGGGCAGGCGGAAACCATTAGCGACAGGCGGACCATGTCGATCGGCGGTGCCGATTTCTGTGTACGACCCGCTTCCCGCTGTTCATGACGGGCATCTGCATAGATTTGCAGCGCAGCTTTCTGGTCCGGCCAGTTCTCGTATCCGGCACGAGCGTTGGTGTGCCGGACGGCGGCGATCGTCAATCGGATCGTGCCGAAGTCCACACCGCGGCGGCGCAGCTCGGCCACGTAGGACGTGAGGTTCGCCGCCGTGGTAGGAGGACCAGGGACGCGCCCGTTCTGCGCGCACCAGTTCGCGAAGGCGGCGAACCGCTCTCTGTACGTCTGCCGGGTGCGGGCGCGGCCGGAGTTGGCCAGGTACTCGGCGGCGGCGTCGGTCAGCTGCTCATCGATGGCGAGCAGTTCGGGAAGCTGCGGCGCTAGGTCTTCAACGACGTCGCCGGTCAGGACCTCGGTGCCAGCGGCGAGTTGAGGCAGGCGAGGGCTGGGTGAAGGGGTCACGGGTCTCCCAAGGGGCCGAGGAGTGTCCGCGACTCACACTATCGGGTATCACTTCCCCTAAGGCCAATTAGGGTAAGTGATCCATACGTTCGATTCTGCTGTGAGAGCGATTCTCCTGCGGGGAGGCTCGGGGCGGGTGTGCGCAGGATCGGTCTGAGCGGCCCCCGCGCGCGGTCGCCGGGGCGCCCGGCGCCGTGGTCGCCTCAGGCTTTGGAGGTCAGCTTTCAACGCTTTCAACGCCCTGCTCCCCTCAACCTCTCGTCCACGATGCTCAGGAAGTGGCTGACTTGTCGCATGGACACCCTCGGAATCCCAGTCCTTCACGGCCGGGAGGACGTCAAACGACAGGGAGGGCACGTTGATCAGCGACGCGCGCACCGCTCAGCCCAGCCCAAGAAGCGCTACGGAAGCCGACGCGAGAGTGACGCAACCGGAGCAGTTGCCCTCCAGTCTTCGGGAGTGGCCCTTCGATATGCCCTTCCTCTCCCGGTGTAGCCCCTTCGTGGACGAAGTCGCCGCGCACAGTCGGGAGTGGGTCCAGCAGGTACGTCTGGTTGTGGATGACTCGGACCTGCGCCGTCATGACCGTCACGGCATGAGCCTCTTCGCTTGCATGAACTACCCCGAAGCCACGCGCGAGGGCCTGAATCTCATCGGAGACTGGGTGTCTTGGTGGGCGATTTGGAGTGATTATCCTGACGACCCGGAGTTCCTCCACCAGTCGGGTCGGGCGGAAGCCTTTTTCGCCTCCCTCACCGGCGTCCTCACCGGGTCCACGAACAACCGGAACGACCCACACATCGCCGCGTTCACCGACCTGTGGCACCGCTGGTGCCTAGGCATGTCCCCCCACTTCATCGCCCGCACCCGAAGCAACTGGGCTGACTGGTTCGACTCCTACCGCACACGCTGCAAACAGCGTCGGGTCGGTCACACCCTTGGGGTTGACGCCTACCTGGCTCTGCGAGACCTGACCGGAGCGGTTCGGCTGGAGATGGACGCCGTGGAGCGGGTCGGCGGCTACGAAGTCCCCGCCGCCCTGCTGGAGTGCGACCCACTCCGCGCCATGCGCCTGTGCACCACGCGCGTGGTCTGCATCACTCAAGACGTCCAGTCCCTCGCCAAGGAAGAAGCCGCTGGCGACCAGCACAACTTCGTGCTCGCCTTGGAACACCAGGACGGCCTCACCCGGGAGCAGGCCCTCCGGCGGGCTCACGCCTGCGTTCGCAACTACACCGATTCCTTCCTCGCCCGGGAAAGTGGCCTTCCCCGCTTCTTGGACGCCCAGTCCGTACCGGTCGAGAATCGGGCTCCGATCTATCGGTATGCCCACGATCTGCGTTCGCTGATGCGCGGCGGCTACGAGTTCTGCTCGGTCTCCCAGCGCTACCAATAGCCACTCGTGGCGCCATGCGAGGCGGTGAGGGAGGGGTGCTCTTGAGGAAGCTCGCTTCTACGAGGCGTTGCTAGTGGAAGCGGACCAGTTGGGCGATGACTCGCGCTTCATCGTCCTTCCCTACCAGGGACGCCTGTTCCAGGATGTGCACGAGTCGTGCCGCACCATGGCCTGTGAAGGTCATGCTGAGGTCGTAGGCGTTCTCGTCCTTCACGTAGGCGGAGATGCCGTGTGTGTCCAGCAGAGTGGACAGGCGGTCGACGAGCGCACTCGGGTCTCCGTAGGTGTCGTTGTCGCCGTAGTTCCTATGGGGTGAGGGACCAGGGCCGCCTGAAGGCTGGTTCGTCATGCGATTGAGCGTACCCGGCTCCGCGTGTGTTCTGTGGGCCCGGCCGTTCCGGCGCGGGCTCGGTGCCGTGCGGCGTACCGTGGGGCCCATGACCGACGAATCCTCGAGCGTCGACGCCTTCCAGGAGTCCTTTCTCGCTGCCCTGGCCGCGGGGGCGCGCGGCCAGGAGGTGCAGCCGACCGTTCTGGACACCGAGAAGGGCCGGGAGGTCATCCTGTCGAAGAGAAGCGGCGGGGAGTTGGTGGACTGCGGCACGCTGGTGATCCCGGCCGACACGCTGGCGAACCGGACCCGGGCCGAGGCCACGAGGTGCTGCACTCTGTGTCCGGAGATGGACCAGGGCATGACGTCGCAGGAGTCGCCGGGCGGGACGTATCTCTACGTGGCCTACGGCGAGTGCGGGCACGTGGTCGTGGCCGGCCGATTTGGAGACCGGGGAGATCACGACCGGGACACGGTGATGAGCCTCCGCCGGTAGGCTCGGCGGTATGGACCAAACCCCGCACCGCTGTCATGACGGCTGCCTCTGCCAGATCCACGGAACGGAGCTGTGGTACTCACCAGCGGAGGACCAGCACGCTTGCCAGGACCCGGAATGCCAGTACGCGCAGGGACTGGAACTTGCCGACTACGGAACGCTGATGCCCCAGGCCCTGCTCGGAGTGGTAAAGAGCATCCGCGTCGGCCTGCCAGACATGCGCTTCATCGGAGACGGAACACCCGGATCGCCGTAGGTTTTCGACCCCGATGATCTCCGGGCGCTCCAGCCCTGTACCGACGGTGAGGAGGAGTAGGGGCTCTCCAGGACCCGGGATGCGAGTGCCCGCCGAGGGCCGATCAGGCGGACTGTTGATCAGCAGGAGACGCATGGCACCGGGCTGCTTCCGCGAGCCAGTGCGCGTCGGCGTGGCCGAGGCGCAGCGTGACCTCGCCGTCGTCTTCGTCTCCGAGGAGAACGTGACGGATTCCGTGTGCGGCCAGGGCGCGGGAGAGCTTACGCGACGCCTCTTCCACCGTGACCTCCGGAGCCGGTGGAAGGTCTCCGGCCTCGGGAAGATCCGGCTCCCACGCCAAGTAGTGCATCATGCCGGTCTGCGGCACCGGGCTCGGTAGGGAGTCGTCACCGGGATGAGGGGTGGGGGTCACAGCTTCGGCTCCCGAGGGCGATCTTGGCCTTGGCGTCGTGCAGCCGGAGCCCACTGGACTACGACGCGCGCCACGATACCCATGACCGCGACCAGGCCGCCGAGGAACAGGGCGGCCAGCCACACCATCGTCGCGTTATCGCTCATGGTCGGACGGTACCCGACGCATCGATGTGGTCCTCTTCGTCAACCGGTGGGACGGATTGAGAAGCTCCCGGAGCCAGGAGGGGAGCGGAGCGATCTTGGTGTCACGTACCACGGTGTAGGGCACGCCGGAGACTACGGAGCCGGGGCCAATGAGGTAGCCGCCGCTGCGCCGTCCGGGGGCGCGCACGTCGATTCCGGGGCCGAGCCGGGTGATGCCTCCGGAGCTGGAGACGACTGTACGGCCGGGCGGGGCGCGGAAGTACAGGTGCCGGCCGCCGGAGGGCGTGGCGACGGTGAACGTGTGGGGCCACGGCCGCCCCCGGGCCGCGCACAGGGTGGCGAACCGGCGCGTGCCGTCGTCCTCCTGGTCGAGGTCCAGGCCCACGATCCGGCTGGCGCGGCAGCCGATCCCGATGTTGGCGCCCGGCCGCCAGTGGCGGCGCACCTCGTCGGCGGTGGTGCAGCAGGCGTGCTGCCAGCCGGAGGCCTGCGGGCGGCGGCCGCCGGGCGGCAGCGGGAACACGGCCAGGCCGTACCGCTCCACCAGCGCGGCCACCGCCCCGGAGTCAGCCTCAGCAGACACAGTTGTAGACGTGCGCGGGATTCTCCAGGTCACCCACGAACCCGCACTCGCACTCGTCCTCGGGCTCGAAGTCCGGGTCCTCCTCCGCGTACTCGTGGTGCCGCCACCCGGTGCACTCACCGGAGTAGCAGCCGCAGCCGGGGCACTCCGGGCACACCATCCCCCACGTCCACCCGCACACGTCGCACATCACCTGACGCCGCGGGTCGCGCACGAACGCCAGGGCCTCGTCCAGGGTGGTGATGTCTTCGTACTCGCGAAGGGCTTCGCAGACTTCGTTCATCTCCTCGGCGTCCAGCTCGTCGAGGATCTTCGCGGCTTCGTGGTGCTTCACCCCGCACTCGGCCTTGATGGCGGCGAGCTGCTTCTTGCGGGCGTGCTGCTTCGGCATGCGACCTCTTCCGGCAGCGACCCCGTGACTCGCCGCGAACAGAGGCGTCGGCCGGTGAAGCAGACGAAGCGGTGAGGAATGAAGGGGGCTCGGCGCGGCGCACCCTCGGCTGACGCGAGGTCACGGGCCTCGCGCACCGCCGGGCCTTGAGCCGGGCCCACGCCTCTCGGCGCATGGTCAGCATAGCGCAGCGTTCCGCCGGTAGGCGACGGTGTGGACGAGGGGTCGGAGCCTGGCCAGGACCTTCCCGGCTGGGCGCGACATAGGGGAGGGGCCGCGCTCGGTCTGCCGTGCTGGCAGACCGAGCGCGGCCCCTGCTTCGTGTGGCCCGTTAGCTGTACCGTGCCTGCTCAGCGATCTCGTCCATGTCGACCAGAACCTCCGAGGACACCCCCAGGTCGTCTTCCACGACCTGGGGGACTTCGCCGTCCGCGTTGAAGGCGGTGATCCACAGGGTGCCGTCCGGCCCCTTGAGGGCGACCGGCGTGCACTCCTTCCGAGTGGCTTCGGTGGCCGGTTCGTAGGCGATGCGGATGTCGAAGTCGACCGCCGAGTTCTCCTGTCCGGCGCGCTTCCGGGCCTCCTCCTCGATGGCGAGCTGCTTCTGCAGGACGTCGATGAGCGCACGAGCCGAGTGGAATTCCACGATCGGGCCTCCCCTATTCATTTTACAATTCCCGAACGACCCCTATTTGGTGGGGTGTTCGTTTTGAACTACTTTAATTCTATACTTGACCAGTGGCGAAATCCAGTGCAAATCCCCGAATTTAAGGGTGAATTCAGATTGATTTCCCGCCCGTATTCTCGCCCGCCGGGACCCCGACGCCACCGTGCCACGCTAGGGCGCCCACCAGGCAACTCTCGGCCGCGTCGCCCGCCCCTGGGAGCAGGGAGCTCACTCCACCGCACGGCGACCCTGCGCGAACAGGGACGCACCTAACCGGCCGAAAAGAACCGCACGCCCCACGATGAGAGCAGAAGACCGCTACCCTCTCGACGGTGAAAACCACACCAGACCCCACCACATTTCGGACAGCCCTGGTAGACAAGATCCGAGAGAAAGGAAACCTCCGCAGCAAGGCCGTCGAGAGAGCGATGCTCTCAGTACCCCGCCACCTCTTCGCTCCCGAGGCCACCGTGGAGGAGGCGTACGCCGACGACGTCGTCTGCACCAAGGACAACGAACACGGCGAGACAACCAGCTCCGTCTCCGCTCCCTGGCTGCAAGCCGAGATGCTGGAGCAGTCCGGACTCCGCCCCGGGATGCGCGCCCTTGAAATCGGCTCCGGCGGGTACAACGCAGCGCTCATGGCCGAAGTCGTCGGAACCTCGGGCGAGGTCGTCACCGTCGACATCGACCCGTTCGTCACAGAGCGGGCACGCCGCTTCTTGAAGGAGGCCGGGTACGAGCAGGTCACCATCCTCGAGGCCGATGGAGCCTACGGCGCACCCGACCGGACACCCAACGGCGGGTTCGACGCCATCCTCGTAACCGTCGAGGCCGCGGACATCCCGCCGGCCTGGATCGACCAGCTCGCCCCGCACGGGAGACTGGTCGTGCCGCTCCGCCTGCGCGGCATGACGCGCGCAGTCCGCTTCGACCGCGAGGACGGACACCTCGTCAGCCGCCAGACGACGTACTGCGGGTTCGTGCAGATGCAGGGCACCACCGCCAGCGCGCTGCACACGCTCCGCTTCGACTGCCCGCCCCACGTACAGCTCAACGTGGACGAAGACCAGGACGTGGACGACGAAGCACTGCAGACCGCCTTCACCGAAGCACGACACGAGCTGTGGACAGGGGTGCCGCTGGCCAAGGGCGAACCCGCCCTGCCCGTGCTGGACATGTGGCTCGCCGGCGACATCGCGCCGTACGGCCGCTTCCACGCCTCGAAGACAGCCAGGGACGAGGACCTGACCGGATGGGTGCTCGGCGCGGGCACCACCGCCACATGGACTGCAGACTCCTTCGCCTACGTAGCGCTGCGCCGCTCCACCACGGAGCCGGAGGAGAGCTGGGAGTGCGAGCTCGGAGTCATCGCTCACGGGCCCAGAAGGGAGGAGCTGGCGCAGCAGCTGGCCGATCGCGTGAGGCACTGGGACCGGGCGCTGCGGCCGGGACCGGAACCGGTGATCCGCGTCTACCCCGCAGGAACACCAGACGCTGAGCTCTACCGGGGGAGGGTCATCGACAAGCCTCTCGCCCGCCTGGTGCTGGCAGAGGACTGAGGGAGAGGTGCCCGCCGAGGAGGGGGCGGGACGCAGGAAGGTGGTGCAGGACCGTGCGGTCCGGCACCACCTCAACACCTGGGATGTCAGGCGTGGGCGGTGTCGATGTCCTCCCACATCTTCCGCAGCTCATCGGCGCTGTAGACGCGGCCGTCGTTCTCCTCGTACTCGCTGTGGTCGCCGTAGGCGCCGAGGGCGTCTCCGATCTGGCACCAGATCTCCTCGTCGGTGAAGCGCCGACCGCTTTCCGTCTCGGTGTCGTCGGCGTTCTGCTGGTAGTCGGACACCGCGTGGAAGGCAGCCCGGCAGGTCTCGGAGAAGGCGAACTGCTTGGAGTAGGCGCGGTCCTGGCGCTTGCGCTCGGCGTCGGCTGCCTTGGAGCGCTTCATCTCCACGATGATGCGGACGTGAAATCCGATGTCCTGGCCGGAACTGGTGAGCTGTGTGCCTTCGGACAGGCCGCGGGCGGCGAGTGCGTCGAGGGTGTTGGGCCAGGCGGTGACCCCTTCGGAGGGGACGGCGTTGCCGAGGGCGGCCATCATCACCGGGGACAGGCGGTGCTCGCGGGCGACGGCCTTGAGGTCGGGGTGCCGGGCCTCGATCGTGGTCACCGCGGGAGAGGAGGACTCCTGCTGCCCGGACGGCTCCTCGGGGGCGATCTCGATGGTGAGCACGGTGTTCGTGACGGTGACGCTGCCGGGGCGGGCCCACAGGCGGACCTTGCGGATCAGGTCATCGAAGAAGGGGCAGTAGCAGCAGGGGGCGTGGCCGGAGGTGCAGTTGGCCTCGGCCGCGACGTCGCGGTGGCGGGTGAGCTCGTTGACCAGGGCGTCGCGGGCGGCGTAGAGGGTGGGGAACGTGGCGCGCGTCGTGCTCCGGGTGGCGCCGGTGAGGCGTTCGGTGAGCGCGTAGGCGGGGGCGGCCATGTCGTCCTCCTGGGTGGTGGTTTGTGCCTTTCCTTGTACTTAAATCCTAGATGATTACAGCCTAAAAAGCAATATACAAGGGGGGTATTAAATGGAGGGGGGACACTCCACGTCGACCTGCACGCAGGAGCCGAAGTGTCCGACGCCGACGACGCCCTCTTCTACGAGGAGACCGTGACGATGGAGGCGCCGGACGGCACCGAAGGCACGACCTCCGGCGCCGTCCGCCCAGGCGGGCACCTGTCCGACGACCTGGAGGCGCTCGCGTAGTCGGCGGCAGCCGCCGCAGGCTACGGAGCCGGCGCGTAGCGCACGGGCAGGTTCGGGCACGACGCTGCGACACCGGCCAGGGCCTCCCGCTCGGCCATGTCGGCGGACAGACCCCACGACAGTTTCACCGCCGTCCAGTCCGCCGCGTACCGGCACTGCACCGGATCAGCCGGCATCCAGTCGGCTGGGTCACGGTCGGCTTTTTGCCGGTTGGACCGGGCGGTGACGGCCACCAGGTGCCGAGGATCGTCCAGGTAGTTCGCGTACGCGCTGCGCCGCTCCCGCGTCCAGGCGGACGCCCCGCTGTCCCAGCTTTCCGCGAGCGGAACGACGTGATCGATGTCCAGCCCGCGGGGGCCGTCGACCACAGAGCCGTCGTACCAGGAGAACCAGCGGCCCCCGGACAGCCGGCACCGGCCCGTGCGGGACGGGGCGACCACGGCCTCCTCCAGCAATACCTCCGACCTGGTCCGACACCCGTCCTTGTCGATGTCGATCCACCTGCCGTACGAGGACACCCGGTCATACCCGGTGCGGTCCTCAGCGGAGAGCGGCAGCGCGGCCACGGCATCGCGCAGCGGAAGCGTCCGCCCGCCGGTCCCGGCATAGGCCGGAGAGTTGGCGAAGGGAAAGAGCAGGAGGACCAAGAAGGCCGCGAAGGCGCGCGGCGTGGTGAGTGCGCTCATGGCCGGTGTCCTGGCCCGTGCGCGGAGGAGGTATGCCGCAAGAGGTCGGACCGTACACGACAGAGCGAAGGAGCAGCGGGAGGACGCTCGCAGGGAGAGGAGATGCAGGGACCCCACCCCCGTCCAGGTAGATGACCTCGCGGGAACCTGCAGGCGACACGAAGCCGGCGGAGGAGCGTTGAGACGGTGTCGTGGCGGCCGCCCGTCCCGCCTCTTTGTCAGTCACCTTACCTAGCGTTACCCCCGTGATTCGCACAAGTCAGCACACAAACGATCAGACAACCTCGGAAGTGGCATTTCTGACTGCTGGTGAGATGCTGCACCGGTTCCGCAGCGGAACCCTCACTCCGGATCAAGCGGTCGAAGCCTGCATCTCCCGTATCGAAGACGCGAACGGGACGGTCAACGCGTTCGTGCGCACCGAGTTCGAGGCAGCACGCGAGGCAGCGAAGGTGGCAGCTCAGCGGTACGCGGAAGGTACGGCCCGACGCTTGGAGGGCCTGCCGATCGCCACCAAGGACCTGTTCGACTTCGAGAGAGGAGTGCGCAACACCTTCGGCAGCCGCATCTTCACCGAAGACGTCGCGTTCATTCCGCCCGCCTCTTCCCAGCACGTCAACCGGCTCCTCGACGCCGGAGCGATCTCTCTGGGGAAGACCGCAACTCCGGAGTTCGGGCACAAGGGCACCTGTGCCTCACCCGCCTACGGGGACACCAGCACACCGTTCCGGCCCGGAATCAACTCCGGAGGATCCTCGGGCGGATCGTGCGCGGCCGTGGCTTCGTTCATGACCGCGGCAGCCGAAGGGTCGGACGCCGGCGGCTCGCTGCGCATCCCCGCCGCACAGACCGCCACCGTCTCGCTCAAGCTGACATACGGACAGGTGCCCACTGACATCCCTCCGGTGTCGGTCAACCCGTATCTGTTCACCGGACCGATCACCCGCACCGTCGAGGATGCTGCGCTGCTGGCGGATGAGATGGCACAGCCGTTCGCAGCAGATCCCACCTCGCGCGGCACCAGTACCGACCTGACAGCCGCGCTCCGCCTCGGAGTCAAGGGCAAGCGCATCGCCTTCTCGCCCGACCTCGACCTCTACCCCACCGATCACAGCGTGGTGCGCACCGTTCGCAACGCCGCCAACGCCTTCCAGGAGGCGGGCGCGCACGTCGAGCAAGCCAAGATCGGGCTGAATGAGGTGCTCGTAGGCATCAACCACGATGAGGGGCACTTGCTCACCCACGGCGACCTGTCGTCCATGTGGCGCGAGCTGATGAGCGTGCTCTACGCCGGTGCGGTCGTCGACTACTTCGCCAGCCACGGCATCGACATGATGCGCCACGCAGAGAAGATGACACCGGAGTTCCGGGATCTGATCGAGCTCTCCGACACGGTAAGCGGACGGCGCGTACGGAACCTGGAATCCCTCCAGAGCAGGATCATGATGGCACTCAACAAGCTGTTCACGGACGAGGGCGTGGACCTGCTCATCACACCGACGCTGGCCTGCGCACCATCGGCGTTGCCCAACGCGGGAGACGGATCGACTCTGGGACCTGAGGAGATTCGCGGAGAGAAGGTGGAACGCACCATCGGATGGTGCATGACCACGCCCTGCAACTTCAGCGGGCACCCGGTGGCAAATGTGCCGGCGGGATTCCTCGATGGGCTGCCGGTCGGCATGCAGATCATCGGCCCCCGCTGGGGAGACGACGCAGTGGTGGCGGCAGCCGCAGCGTTCGAGAAGCTGCGGCCCTGGTACGGCAGCTACCCACGCCACACGCAGCACCCGTTCTGACGTATCTGTCCTGGCGCGTCCGACGGTGGCCGGATCTCGCGGGAGAGCATTGCAGAGGCAGAGGCACCGGGAGAGGCTGTGCTCCGGAAACCGGCGCTGATTCACGAGACTGGGAGGTCTCCACGTGGACGACAAGCACCGCGGTGGGCCGTCGGACAAGCCATGGCAGCCTCCTCCAGAACCGCCGTCCCCGGACGGCGACAATCCTGATCAGAAGTAGCGGCGTGGCCGAGAACTTCCGGGAGGTGTGTGCGCGCGCGGTCGCCGCCAAGGGCGGATTCCGCGACCCGTGGGTGAAAGAAGCCTTCACCGCCGTCGACCGCGCGCAATTCGTCCCGGCCCGGATCTGGTCGCAGACCGCCGGGCCGGACGGCCTCTACCCGCTACTCGATCGTGAACAAGACCCGCACGAGTGGCATCGGGCCGCGTGGGACCCGCACCGCAGCGCCATCACGCAGCTGGACGACCACCGCCACCCCGAGGCCCCAGCACGCGGGGACTTCACAAGCTCCGTGTCCGCCCCAGACACGCAGTGCGAGATGTTGTGCCAGCTCCGCCTCCGTCCGGGACACAACGTGCTGGAAATCGGCACCGGATCAGGGCACTTCACGGCTCTGTTGTGCGAGCGCGTCGGAGCCGGCAACGTCACCAGCGTCGAGGTCGACAAGACCCTCGCGGACCAGGCCGCCAGAAACCTCGAGTCCGCCGGCTACCGGCCGCACCTGGTCCACGGGGACGGGACGAAGGGGTGGCAGCCCGGAGGCCCGTACGACCGGATCGTGGCGACGGCTGCGCTGCGCCGGGTACCGGCGGAACTGACAGGCCAGATGACCCGGCGCGGAGGCGTGCTCCTGGCGCCGTTCGGAACGTGCTACGCCAACGGCGGGCTGCTGCGCCTGGAGGCTCGGGAAGACGGAGGAGCCTCGGGACGCTTCACCGGCACGGCGCACTACATGTGGGTGAGAGAGCAGAGGCCGGGTCGTGAGCTGAATCCTTCGGAAGGGGCGAGGAAGGCTTCTTCGCCGCTGCACCCGGGCCAGGTGCTGGGAGCATCGTGGCGGCAGGACTTCACGCTCGGGCTCCGGGTGCCGGATGTCGCCGTCGCGCACCGCGGCGAGCGAGAGATGCGGCAGGCGCAGTTGTGGGACCAGACGGGAACGTCGGTGACGCTGGTCAACTACTCCCGCTGGTGGGAGGCGACGTCAGTGACGTGCTACGGGCCGCGTGACTTGTGGGCGGAGCTGGTGGAGGCGTACACGGAGTGGAGGTCGGCCGGTCAGCCGGACGTGACCCGGTACGGAATCACTGTGGAGCCCGCTGGAGAGCAGTACGTGTGGAGGGACCAGGACCACGGCGAGGATCTGAGTAGAGCCGGGGCGTAAGCAGGGAGTGCCACACGTCGAGGGCCGGACGCTGGGGTGCGTCCGGCCCTTCGTGCGTTGCGGTCAGATCGCGTGCGCGATCGGCGCGGTGTCCTCGATGAACCTCTTGGCGGTGAGGGCGTCGGAGGCGTCGTTCTCGGTCATGCGGATGCCGGCGCGCATCTTGCGGCCGCGCTCGACCGCGCGGCCCAGGTAGAGGGCGCGGATGACCATGACCGCGTCGGCCAGGTCGGTGCCGTCGAGGTAGGAGGTCTCCTCGACCATGTGCCAGGGCTCGGCGTCGCGGACAGCGGCGGGGTCGGGCTCGCCGGTGCGGGCGAGCTCCTCGTTGCCGAGCGCGGTGTCCATCAGCTCCTGGATGCGGGTGTTGAGGTTGTCGCGGGCGGGGTTCTCGGTGAGGATCGCAGCCATCACTCAAAGTCCTTTCTGGTGGGTTGTGTTGTGCTTCGTGACGCTTTAACCCTAGGAGATGGCCACCCCTAATGCAATATACAAGGGGGGTATTTAGTGTGATGTGGACCACATGAACGGAATGCAGTGAGGCCACCTACCAGCCGTGTTCCACGCGTGAGGTCGCCAACAGGTACCCACGGACGGACTCGACCACATCCAGCGGGTGCCCAACTGCGCTACCCACCTGCAGATACCGGTCGGACACTGCCGGCCACCCACCAGACCGGTCTGCGACCTCGGAGAACAGATCGGACAGATTCGCGGCCACCTCCACGAACCGGCCCGGGGACGAGGTCCACCCGTCAAGGACCGCCACCAGCGTCCCGACCGATTGCGCGTCGTACCGCTTCGGCCGCTCCGACAGCTTCGCACCCAGGCCCCACGCCAGAGACCGGACAGCCGCGCTCTCCCACGACCCCTCACGTCCGGCGTACAAACGTCCGCTCACCCGACACCCGGAACGCTCAGCCTCCTCATCAGCATGGAGACAGGCGATACGGTACAGAGAGACGAGGACGGAGGCGGCGGCCCGGTTGCCGGCCGACGTCAGCGCCGCAGTGATGCGTTCACACTCCTCGCCGTCCGGAGGGACGACGGGCCGCAGCGGGCCACGCTCGGCCTCGAGTTCGTCCCGGGTCATCGGACCAAGGCCACGCTTCCACCCGTAGTCGGCACTGTAGACCGCTTCCTCGCGGTTGGGCATGACCGTGACGTGCCAGCCCTGGTCGTGCGCGTCGACCACCCGGTACGGGAGCTTATCGCCGGACTCGCTGTGCCGGCGGGCGCGGGTGTAGCGCTCATCCCCGTCCATGCGGGCGCGGACGGCCTGCTTCCGGGCACGGTTCTTCGTCACTGCTGCTCCCTCGGCGGCATGCCCACGCTCACGCCGCGCTGAGAGCGGGCGGAGTCTGCGCAGGCACGCGATTCGGAGAACCTTGTCCGGTGCCGGGGCCGGGCGTGGGTCTGTGGTCCCGCTGCGGAAGCTGGCGTACGTGCACGCCGCGCGGTCGATCATACCGGCGCTCGGCCAGTCGGGTGCCCGCATCGGAGGTGAAAAGAGGCATCATGGTGCCTGTCCAGTTCAGGGCCGATACTGGACACTGTGCCCCGCTATCCCGCCCCCCCGGAGAGCGGGGCACAGTCGCGTACAGGCACTTGGATAGGCTCAGGGAGTGTGCCCCGGCCACCTCATCTGGCCGGGGCACACACGAGCGTGCGGCGACGGCTACGACTTCCAGGCCGCGTCGAACCACTTCATGAAGGCGACAGGCCCGCCGACAGAGTTGACCCGCTGGCGGATTGCTCGCTGGTCGTGGCCGACCATGAAGTTGTTGGACGGGTGGGTGACGGACTCGCCGCACCCGCAGGCGCACAGGCGGACGTCGTGCTCCCCGTTGAAGTAGAAGATCGGGTTGCGCTTGTCCCAGGCGTCAGCCGGGCTCGGCTTACCGACGTAGGTGGAGTGGACCGGGTGGTCGGAGGTCAGCACGCGGCCGGTGAGGATGCGGCGGCCGTCCTTGTCTGCGTACCCGGTGCCGTCGGAGGAGGAGATGTTGTGGATCTCCACGGCGGCACGGACGACGCCCTCGGCGGCGAAGAGGGCATAGCGCTCGGAGTCAGCCCGCTCTCCGAGGACCCAGCGGCCGCGGTTGATGTCGTAGACGTCCTGCTCGCTCATGTCCTTGTGCCAGCCGTTGTAGTGGCGGCCCATCGGGCAGGTAGTGGGGTCGAGTTCTTTCGGCTCGCGCAGCTTGATGTGCAGCACGTGACCTCCTCATAGGAATCTAGAGCCCAATACCCTTGTATTGGGCTCTCATTGGGTTGATCCTAAGAGGGCGACCGCCGTGAAAGCAAGTTTGCCCATTGCCCAGGTATTGGGCCATGGGCAAGTATTGATCGTGGAGTGGCGCAGCGTCAGCCCCATCGTCACTTCCAGCAGGCATGATGAGGTTCGTCCAGTTCAGGGCCGATACTGGACGCCCTGCTCCGCTCTCCCACCCCCTCCGGAGAGCGGAGCACAGCCACGTCACGATCAACCCATGGACCGCTCTCGGTTTGTCGCCTCGCGCTTCCACTTCCTGCACCCAGTTCCCCGGCAAGCCGGACGAGGATCAGCACTGCGCGGGTTGCCTCTATAGCCGACAGCTGTGCCACATCGAGCATCCTCTGCACCCAGCACGCACAAGGACCATGCGGCCTCGTCCAACGCTTCACCGAAGGCAGAGTCCCAGTTCGCGCGGCCATAGACCTGGTGGAGGGACACCCCAACCTCCCGAGCAGCCTCGTGGACCGACACTCCGGCTCGTACCTGAGCAAGCAACCGTTCCCGCTGCCCCTGCGAGAAGAAGGATTCAGCGAGTGCACGCCGGCGCTCCTGGCTATCCGCGCCGTGAGCAGCGGTGCAGACAGAACAGCGGCAGCCGACGCGATACAGCGTGGACGGAGAGAAGACGTCGTGGTCGAAGGAGATCCGGATATTCCGCTTCGCCATCCTGGCCAACTGCTCGCCGGACCACACGTGCTCCCTGCCTCCGCGGACGTGAGGGAGGAAGCGGCTGCCAGGAAAGTATCCGTGGGCGATGAGGGCGTTGAGACTCGTCCTGGCCATGCCCATCAGCGCAGCGAGCTGCCTCACGCTGTAGACCGCATGCGGGTCGATCTTGTCCGCGTGCGCAGACAGGGGGTGAGGAAGCGTACTGGTGCGAGCCATGCTGAAGTCCCTTCGACAGCGATCGGGGTCACGGAGACATCCCCTCACGCGAGGGGAGCAGTCCCACTGGCGTGGGAGAAGGCTCCTACCGCCAAGCTGACGGGGCAGGAACATCCCCGCGAATGCGGGGAGCAAGCTGGCCTACCGTTACACCGCTTACGCGGGGACCAGGAAAGCTGCCTTGGAGGTACGGCGGAACGAGACCGTGCCACCAAGAGCAGCCCCGGGATCTTCAAGGGTGTAGCAACCGACGGAGTACGCCATGGCAAAGGTCACACAAGGGGAAGCCTACGGCATACCTACTGCTCCTCCACGTCCCGTACAGCCTTCAACCCCTCCTCGACCTGCGTCAGAGACTCGCGAAGGTGACGCTGTGACACCTCCAGCGCACCGCGCAGCAACTCCAGGTAGTCCTCCATGCCTTCGCCCTCGGGAGGGTTGCACACCGACAGCAGCGCCTCTGCCGCCGACACCGCGTAGTTCACCGCCGGCCCCGGAGAGTACGTTCCTTCCTCCGCAGGAGCGAGGAGAGACTGCAGGCCCAAGGAGGTACGAGCCAGCCGGTCCTGCATCAGCCGTCCCCACGCGAAGGCCATCATCCTCGCTCGTTCCTCTTCCGAGCCGGCCTGGGGCACCGACGCCAGCATCGACGTGTAGCCCGAGAGAATCTCCTCGTGGTCGAGCCGGTCGGTGTCAAAGAGCGCCACATACTCGATCATCGCGAGCAGGAACCCGAGCGACTGCGCCCGAGAGACCGCATCGTCCTCTCCTACACCGACGCCACCCGCACGAAGCATCGCGTGCAGCTGCTTCACCGTCAGAAACCGGTTGCGACCACCGAACGTCCCCTCCTCCATACCTCACTCACCGTCCTTTTCAGAAGAGGGAACCAGGTTCATGCCCCGCAGCATCGCGCCGGTGTACGCCAGGTCGAAACCGCCGTACGGCACCGCGAGCACCAGCAGCCACCGCACCGTCTCGTGGGCCAACTCCCTCGCCTGCACGCCTGTATCCGCGATGTGCTCACACCACACCGCGCGGGCCGACTCCCTGCCGTCCCGCATCATCGCCTCAATCACCCAGTGCGCCACCTGCACAGGCCGCTCGTGGTTGCCGCCCTGCACCTTCCGGTACGCCACGGCTGCGCGTCGGCCGTCCTCGAGGCCGCTGGAGATCTGGTGGCAGTGCGCGATGAGCTGCGCCAGCAGCAGCGCCGCCTCCGGAAGGTCCTCCCGCGAACCCACGTCCGCGACGAGGGCATGGAGCAGTCCTCCAGCACGTTCGGGGTCGTCGCACGCGGCCGCGATGCCGAACTGCAGCAGATCACTCACAGGGAGCTGGGCAAGGACGTCCAGGGCATCAGCCCCAGGAGGACCGTCGGCATCTACCGGACGGGAGAACGGGCTCTCAGGGATAGGCACAGCAACTCACCATCTCGTGAAGGGGTCTGGGAAGCATCGCCCCTTCGCAGGGACGGCACGGGAAGGCTACCGACCCCACCGAGCAGGCAACATCGGATCCAGCACATCAGCGTCCCGCGATGGCGAGCAGCCCCCGCATCAGAAGTCCGGGGAACCGAGCTCGGCGTCGGCCAGCACCCGCGCCCGGTAGTACACCGCCGCCTGAGCCGAGTCGACGCCGCCGAGGTCGACCTCCACCGAGGAGATCAGGTACCGCACGCCGACCAACCGCACCACCGTGCCGGTGGGAAGCACCTGGTCCAGCATTGGCGCCTTCACCTCGGGATGGTGGGCCCCGCGCACCACCAGGAGCACGGTGTCGCCCTCGAGGTGGCCGCGGCCACGCACAGGGAGGACTTCGATCATCAGGCAGGGCTCCTTACTCGAACGGAGAAGGCGAGTGCGCAACGGCGTCGGCCGACAGCTCCGGCGCCAGGTGCCTGAGATCGGGGTGCGTGACAGCCACGGCCCGCAGGCCACGCAGGACGGAGTTCATCCGGTCCAGCGGCTTACCGTAGCGGGAGGTCAGCAGTGGCCCGGATTCCGGGTAGGAGTGCGGAGGCCGCACCGCCCGCACCGGAAGGTAGGCGTCGATCGCCAGCACCGCCTCACGCGGGATCTCCTGCCGCACCGTGGCGTTCCGGGACGCGTTCTTCTGCGGCACCGCCCACGTCACCCGGTGCTGCTCGTCCCGTCGGCCCTCCAGCCGCATCGCGGTCACCTGCCCTGGCCGAAGGTTCGACAGCAGCAGGTACACGATCACCCGGGTCCGCTCGGCGTACTGCCCGGCGAAGGAGGCAGCCGCGAGCATCAGGGCCCGCGCCTGGCCGGGCTCCAGGTAGTCGCGGCCGGGCCTGCCGTCGGAGAACCGGTGGTGATTCTGCCGCAGTTCGGCGTACGTGCCGTGCGGAACGAGGGTGATCGAGTGTGGGTGCGCGCACTCCGCACGACCGGGGCTGATACCCGCTTCACCTTCCGGCGTCGTGGTGCCGTAGCCGTGACCGCAGTGGCGGCACAGCCGGTGCCGCTCGGCGTACCGGTAGAAGGACCGCACCGCAGCGGTGGCGCGGTCGCGGGATCGGGGGGAGGTGCGGTAACCGATGACCCAGTTCTGCAGCGTCATCGGAGTGGGCTGCCACAGAAGATCGCCGGAGAAGGACAACCAGTCAGCGACGTCGCGCGGGTAGTGGTAGCGCGCCGCTTCGGAGAAGAAGGCGCCTGCTTCACTGTTCGGGCCGTTGATCCAGGAGCGGACCACGGCCAGGGGTGCCGGCATCCGGAGCATTCCCACACTCTACGCTATGTGTCGTAACAGAACGATACCTCAGCCATTCTCACCCGGTGGCTGAGGTCCGTGGTGCGGTGAACGAGGCGGGGCGGCGCCCCCGCGCCCACAGGACGGTGGTGGGCTGGGGTACCGGTCTGTTACGACACATAGGTTTAGTGGTGTTTCCGGATCGGAAAAAGAGGTTGCCGGGCAGGGAGTTCGCTGCTCCATCCGGGTGCCATGAGATCGCGTATGGAGCAGCGTGCCCAAACTGCGACGCTCCGGGCTCACCCTGTTGGCCTAGCCGTGTCACTCGTACGGCGGTTGGTGCTCAAGGTTCGGACTGCTGGTGGCCGAAGTCTGGGGTGGGAAGCGCATGTCCCGGGGTCGGCGCGCGGCTGTGGGGGCCGCGCGCCGCACTGCTTGTGCAGGTCGGATGCGGTGCGCAGGGAGCCAGCCTCTCGGGAACTTCGCGCGCAGCCACTCTTCGGATTGACGTAGTATCAGTTTGTGACGGGCGAGCGCATCGCGCCGCCCCGCTTCCCATGCCGAGTTAACGGGGGACCCGTGCTGCGGCAGCCGCTTGCACGGGAACTGTCCACCCATTTCATTTTGAGGTTCATCCTGTTGTCTCTTCGCATATCCGCACGCCCGACTGCTCTCCTGGCAGGCGCCGGGCTCGCGTTCAGCACGGCGCTCATGACCATCCCCGCCCACGCCGAGCCTTCTGACGGAGGAACGGGGTCTCCTGGAGAGGCGACTGCCGTCAGCGCCACCACGGACCTTGAGGTATCCGTGCTGGGCGGAGTCAAGGTGCCCGTCACCGCCTCGCTCAACGCTGTCGAGGCGCCGGAGGACGCGGACAGGACGCTCCTGACCGCTGACGTGCAGGGAGTGGCTGACGGCCAGCCGGTTCGCCTGGTGAAGGCAGAGGTCGCCCACTCCAGCGCCAAGGCGGACGCGTCGCGGGCGACCGGTGCCGTGAAGCTCGTCGGTGTCCGCGCCTTCGCGCCCGGACTGACCCTCAAGCCGCTGGTGAAGGCCGACCTCTTGGAGGCGGAGGCATCCTGCGTCAGGGGACAGAAGCCGGCCGCTTCCGCCGAGCTGGAGGACATCGAGGTGCTCGGAGAGCCCGTCGATGTCGAGGCGCTGAAGTCCTCGCAGGGCCAGGAGGTCAAGGTCCCCGGTGTCGGCAACGTCGATCTGGAACTGGAGCAGGTCACGACGACCGAGGAGGAGGGCGCAGCGACGGCCCTGAGTCTGTCGTACGCCGTGAACCCGCTCAACCTGGGAGTGGTGAAGGCTTCTGGTGAGATCACCCTCGCTGAGGCGACCTGTGCCATGCCGACCGCTGGGGAGGAGACCAGCGGAGGGACGACCGGAGGCTCGGAGGGTTCGAGCGGCGGAGAGAGCGGAGGAACGAGCGGTGCGGGAGGGGCTGCGGGAACGGGTGGCTCTGAGGGGTCGGACTCCGGGTCCTCTTCCGGTGGCGGGGCAACTCCGCAGACTGGTGAAGGGACCGACCTCGCTGAGACGGGTGCTGGATCAGCCACCGTTCTCGTCGGTGGGATCGGTGCCGCAGTTCTTTTCGCTGGAGGAGCCACGTTGTTCTTGATGCGGCGCCGTAGCGCCGCCCAGGGAGGCTGAATCACCGGGTCGCTGGACACCTCGCGCGTGGGAGCCAGGCGACCAGGTTGTTGTGCTTGGTGAGTCCCGGTCTGTCTGTGACAGGCCGGGACTCACCGCGTTGAGCGGCAGGTGAGGGCCCGGTTCAGCTGGTCCAGTCGGTGATGGCCTGGTGGACGTCGCTGACGCGGGCGGTGCCGGCTTCGACGGTGCTGGCGAGTTTGGCCCAGGCGCTCCAGTCGGTGGGAGGGGTGACGGCGTGGTGGTCGAGGATCCCGATGGCGATGAGGGTGGCGAAGCGGGCGTTGGAGTGCTCCAGCATCGGCAGGCGGATGAGGGTGTGGAAGGCGGCGGCGGCTTGGGCTCTGGCGCCCTGGTAGACGGGGCTGCCGGAGATGGCGGCTTCGCAGCGGCCTGCGACGGCGGCGGGGACGCCCCAGTCGTCTACGCCGGGGTCGCCGGGGAGGGTTCCGGCGGCGGCGGACAGGTGGGAAGGGGTGAGGCGGTCGCTCACGCGGCGGCCCTTCCGGCGGTGCGCGGTTTGGGGTCGATCCGGGAGTCGAGCTCGTCGAATGCTGCGCTGGCGGAGGGGTCGGCGTTGAGGGCGGCGGCGTAGCCGCGCAGGGGGGCGATGAAGCGGGCGATGTCCTTGTTCACGTCGGCCATGACGGTCTGGTGGACGTAGGCGTTTACGGAGAGGCCGTGCTCGGCGGCTTCTCGGGTGATGCGGTCGGCGTCGTCGGCGGGGACGCGGAGGGTGATCGGCTTCGTCTCCATGACGTCAATGCTACCAATGGCGTCATTACGTGGAGAGGTGCGCGAGGGTCGGGCGGAGAGCGGTGGCCTGCGGCTCTCCGTCACGAACGCGGGCCTTGAACTACGTTTCGCTGGTCACGGGCGCGTAGCGGGTACGGGGAGCCGTCACCGGGTGGGGCGGGGTGACGGATTCGCGTACCCGCTCGGAGGCCTTCCGGGAACGGTAGGCGGCCTGCCTGCAGGCGTGGCAGCAGTACACGGAGTCCCGGCGGTGCCCGTGGCCGAGAGCGAACCGACGGCCGCAGGCCGGGCAGCGGACGACGTGCGCGGTCTCGGCGCCGAGAGTCAGCCACAACCCGATTTCGACGGCTTCCTCGTAATGCCGGCGCCACCGGCGCGCGGCAGCCTTGCACGCCGCGGAGCAGAACTGCTTGTCGCTGCGGGAAGTCGCCGGCAGCGGCTCGGTGCAGTGGATGTACGCGCAGAGGCGTATCCGCCCGGCCATGTCTCCAGCGTACGACGGTGCTGCTCTGGACGGGTCAGGTCATGTCCTGGTCGATGAGGCGGAGCAGGGCCTGGGCCAGGAGAAGGGCGGGGAGGACGAAGCCGGGACGGTAGGTGGCTCGGGATACCTCGTGGGCGGTGCGGTGGCGGTTGAACCCGTCGTGAGCGTTCCAGGAAGGGGCGAAGGCTTCGCTCAGGCCCGCGAGGACGAGGTAGCGGACGTACTGGAACAGCGTTAGGTCCTGGCTGAGCGGGTACTGCTGCAAGGCCGCGTTGAGGGTGAAACCGTGGGACTTCCCGACCTGCTTGTCGGCGTAGTTGGCCGCAGGGAATGTGGAGCGGACCAGGGCACTGCCGTGATCGGTCATCGTGGTGTCGAGGACGTTGCCGGCGAGGGCCTGGGCGGCTTCGTCGTGACCGGCGTCTGCCGCCGCCACGGCGGCGTCGAGGAGATCTCGGAGCTCTGCGAGGTCGGATGCCGTGATCTGGTCGAGGCTGGCGGATACGTCCTGCAGGACGGTGTCGCGGTGGTCGGTCAGCGTGGTGGAGCGCTGCTCGGGGGTGGTGGCGGCCAGGACGGCGAGGACGGTATCCGGGTGCGGTGCCCAGGCGAGGGAGAGCCCGTCGGAGTGGCTGATCTTCAGGACGCTTTCGATGTCGTCTGCCTCGAGGCCGGACAGGTTGTCCGGGAGGAGGTCACGGGAGGCGCGCGCGACGCGTTCGTAGAGGCTGCGGGAGATGGTGAGTCGGCGCTGGATGGCGGAGATCTGCTGTTGCCACTGCGCGGCCGTCTGGGCTGAGCGGGCAAGGTGTCCGGCTTGGAAGGCGGTGCGGTGGGTGTCCAGCGCACGCTGGGCAGCTTCTGCGGCGGCGATGGAGCGGGGGTAGAGGGCAGCTTGTTGCGCGAGCTGGCTGGTGGCGGCGATGGAGAGTGCGCGTCGGGCGTTGGCGGAGATGCTCTGGGCGCGGTTGGCTGCTTCCCGGATGAAGTCGGGTGTGGTCGGGCGGGGCGAATTGGGCATGAAGCGATTCTCACCCGCCAGACGTACAAGGGCCTGGTTGCGGTCAGCTGCGGGCGGGGTGGTGCGGAGGCCGGGGTGTGCCCCGGCCTCCGCGGTGGTCAGGCGGCTGCGCTGTAGGTGGCGGCGTAGTCGCGGAGTTCGCGGGTGCTGGCGGTGTCGGCGGTGTCGCGGAAGAGGGTGGCAAGCTCGCGTGCTCGGCCAGTGATGACGTCGTTGCGGTGTTCGGGGCTGACGGATTGGAGGCAGGCGCGGGCGTAGGAGGCTGCCTCGTCGGTGCGGCCGTCGCGGTGGAAGCACTCGGCTTCGGTGAGGTCGGCAAGCGCGCGGTTCATCGCGTTGTGTTCGGTGCTGCGGACGGCGCCGAGCCAGGCGCGGGCGATGTCGGTGTCTCCGATGCGGGCGCAGGTGTCCGCGGCGTACGTGGCGTGCTGGCGGTGGGTGTAGTGGATGAGGCTGGGGGGTGCGTCGGCTTCGTCGCGTGTGGTGACGAGTGCGTTCTCGGCGGTGCCGAGGGCGGTGCGGGCGCCGGCGTGGTCTCCGGCGGCGGCGCGGGCGCGGGCGAGTTGGTCGTAGGCGAAGGCGCCGGTGGGGGTGCGGCGGGAGGCGAGTCCGGCTGCTGATTCGGCGCAGGCGATGGAGCGTTCGTGGTCGCCGCGGTAGAGGGGTGCCCAGGTGGCGCAGGCGCGGACCCAGGCGGAGGTGTCGGTGTCGGGGGATGCGCGGAAGGCGTGGCGGAACCAGGCGGCTGCTTCGTAGGAGTTGCCGGCGTCGGTGTGGAATCCGGCGAGGAGTCCGGCGGCGTGTGCTTGGGCGACGCGGGCGATGTTGTCGTGGCGGGTGCGGGTGAGGGCCGTGGCGTCGCGCCAGGCGGCGAGTGCGCGGGAGGTGAGGTCGGTGGGGTTGCAGTGGGGGGTCATGTGGTCGGAGGCGATGCGGTCCAGGGTGGTGCGGAGGCGTTCCAGCGCCTTGGTGGTGGTGCCGGCGGCTTCCAGGGTGGAGGCGTGGGCGGTGGCCGCGTTGGTGAGGGTGAGGGCGGCGGGGAGGCTGGCGGTCGCGAGGAAGGCGTTCAGGAGCTTCCGTCGTTCCATGGAGTTCTCACGTCCTTGGGTCTGGGCGCCGAGGAGCCGTGTGTGTACGGGAGTTCGGCGCGGCAGGGAGGGGTCTGGGCTGTTGGGCATTGCGCTGTTCTCCTCATCAGGGTGAGGTGTCCAGTTGTGCCTTGCAATACCCATTCTAGCACTTTTACCAACCTTATTACATAGATTCAGAGGGTGGGTTTTCGTGGGGTTCCGGCCGTCCGTTGCACGGGTGAGGTGGCATCAGGTCGCCGTGTTGGGCGTGGCCGTGGTCGAGCTGCAGCAAGGCGGTGCGAAGACGGCGCTCCCCCAGCAGGCGCAGGGCGTACGCGTGATGGGCGTCGTGCGAGCCGGATGCGGCGGTGAGGTACGCCAACGCGGCTTGCTGCGCCAGGCGCCCGAGGCGGAGCATCAGGAACGCCTCGTCGCTGCTCAGGTCGCTGCCGGACAGGCGGTGCGAGAGGTAGGGAAGTGACTCGGCGGCAACGGAGACCGCCTCCAGATCGCGGCTGGTCGCCTCGGCCCTGGTCGCAACATCTGCCGTGTGGGGTGAGGTGTCGGAGCTCGGGTCGTCGGCGTCCGGCGTGCCGGTCCGGCCGGGTGAGGTGGCCTGCTCTCCCGGCCGGCGGGCGCCGGATTCGTCGTGGCAGGTCGCATCATCTTCCGCGTCGGGGCGGGTGTTGCTGTCGGCGGGTTCGTACATGCGGGGTTCCTCCTCGATGCGTCGGGCGGTACTCCCAGGGAGCGTAGGAGCGGCGCTGTGGGCGTGTGGGCGGTTCAATGCTCTTGGTGGAGGCGGGCGGGGTCCGGGGGGTAGCCCAGGGAGCGCAGGGCGGTGTCCAGGAGTGAGGCGACGAGGGTTCCGGCGCCGGGGCTGCCCTGGTCGGCGTTGAGGGCGAACAGGCGGCGCTTGAGGTCGAGGGCCTGCGGCACGGAGTAGTTGAGCTGCTCCTTTGTGGCGCGACGGGAGTCCAGGACGCGGGCGGTGTCGGGGTGGGGGGCGGACCAGTCGGGTTGTGTCCTGCTGCGGTCTTCGTTCTCGAGGGCGTCCGCGATCTCGCGGAGGCTGCGGGCGTAGTCGGCGCCGGTGCGCACGGTGTCCTCCTGTGGAGTGGTGGGGGAAGCGCGCGTGTCACTAGAGACACGCGCATGTCACTACCTAGAACTCTAGTCATGTCAATGGACGTGCTTCTAGTGACACGCGTCGGGAAGAGCCCGCCGCACCAGAGTGCGGCGGGCTCACCTTGAGACTTCTGTGCTGGTCAGAAGCCCATGATGCGCAGCCACCGGTCCATGGCGACCGCTACAACATCCCCGACGGGCACCTTGTGGAGCCGGTTGAGGACCTTGTACGTCGTCAGCCGGTGGTTCAGCTCCAGCGGCTTCGGCACCGACGCCTTGAGGGTTTCCCGGTTGATGAAGCGCTGCTGGAGCACGTCCTCGGCGTGGGGGACGTCCCCGGGGGTGCCGGGGCCGGTGTAGCTGTTCCACGGAGGGTCGATGTCCGACGTGGTCGGCTTGCCTCCGCGCAGCCACCAGTCCAGGGCGACGGTCACAAGGTCGCCCTGCGGGATGTGGTTTATGCGGGAGACGACCTTGAGCAGCTGCAACCGGTGAGCGATCTGCAGCGGCTCGGGCACCGAGGCGTTCAGCGGTTCCCGGTCGATGAAGCGCTGCAGCAGCACGTTCTCCGCGCGGGGGAACCCTTCCGGCACCGGAGGCGGCGTGTACTGGTCCCACTGCGGGGCGCCCTCCGCCGCGGGTGCCGGAGCCGCCGAGGCCATGTGGCGTGCCAGCTCGGCCCCGGTCACCGACGGCTCGGAGGCCGGGCGGGCGGGCTCCGGTGCCGGCGGAGGCTTCTCCTCGGCCACCGGAGCCTGCTGAGGCTCGGCCGCAGCGGGAGCCGGTTCGGGCTCCGGCCGGGGTGGTGCCGGTGGAGCTTCCGCCGTACGGCCGCTGGGTGCGGAGGGCGGCGGTTCCGTGACGGGAGCCGGGCCGGGGGCCGGAGGAGCGGCCGGGCGGGCGGGCTCCGGTGCCGGCGGAGGCTTCTCCTCGGCCACCGGAGCCTGCTGAGGCTCGGCCGCAGCGGGAGCCGGTTCGGCCTTGCGGTGCAGAGGCCGGGGCGGCTGACGGCGTACGCGGTCCTGCTGCGTGCCGGAGCTGCCGCTGTCCTGCCCACCGTCGCCAGAGGCGTTCTGGGAGCTGCTGGTGCTGGGCTTCTTCCTCGCGTTCTTCGCCCTCTTGGCGTTCAGGGCATCGAGTCCGTCACCGGCCATAGCTGTCCACCGCCTCGGCCACGGCCCGCATCTCCTCGATGAACGGGGACGTGCGCTTGGACTCGGCCGACGCGCAGATCGGGACCCGGTTCTTCCGGTCGGGGATCCAGGTGTAGTTGCTCACCGGAGGGCCGATGGTGATGCCGTACTTGCCCTTGAACTTGACGAGTTCGTCCAGGGCCCAGGCGGCGGGGCTTCGGCCGATCTTGTAGGGGATGACGAGCAGCGGGTAGTCCGCGACGTTCTGCAACAGTCCCTCCAGAGCGCGCATCTCGTCGCGGCCGAGGACGGCGGGGACGACGGTGACGCGGGCGGCTGCCATGGCGCCGTAGGTGGACTCGCTGCCACCGGGGTGGGTGTCGACCACCAGGCGGCGCTTGAGGTCGTGGGACCAGCGGTTGAGGTGTTCAGCCACCACTTCGGCGCGGGGCTGGTTGCGCTCGAAGTCGGTGTGGCCGGGGATCAGGTCGGGCTTCCGGCCGCCGCCGGACAGCGGGCGGGGAGTCTTCCCGGTGCGGAAGGCTTCGATGAGCGGGGACTTGACCCTGTTCTCCTCGAAGTACCCCCATCCGCGGGTCACGCCGCCCCAGTCCCATTCCAGGTCGGTGAGAACTGCCTGGAAGAGGGCGGAGAGCTCCTTGGCAGTACGGCTCTTGCCGATCCCGCCCTTGAAGCCGGCCGTGGCGACGATGTCCGGTTCTTGCTCCGGAGGGACGTAGGAGGAGGAGGATTCCTCCGCGACGTCCTGAGGCGTCTGGTGAAGGAGCTCGTCGCCGTGGTGGCGGGCCGAGGGGACCTGGGTGTCCTCGTCGGAGAAGGTATCCATCGTCTCGTGGCTCATGCGTTGCCCCCTCCGCTGTGGTGGATATTGTGGGTGGTCACGGCTCTTTGCTCTCCTTGCCGTTGGTTGAGGGTCGGGTTCGGTTGGCGCCCGTCGGGGATGGTGACTCCCCCCGGCGGGCGCCGTGCGTTCAGTAGCCCTGGGAGGTCCACTTCACGCCGTAGAGCGTGTCCATTCCGCCGGGGCGGGTCTGGACGGGCTCCAGCCTGTAGTGCCAGCGGCACCCGGGGCACTGCTCGGGCCAGCCTGGCAGGTCGCCGCTCTCCAGGGTGAGGAAGCGGGCGGGGATGTGGCGGACGGTACCGCAGCACGGTGTGCTGGTGATGGCCCTGTCGCTGTCGCGGCGGCGGTGCAGGACGGCTGGGCGGATGACGGCGGTTCCGGGTCGTGCCAGGTCGGAGGGTCGCCAACTGTCGTCTCCGATCCGGTATACGGCGTCGGTACTCATCCGGGCACCTCCCACGTTCGGAGGTCCGGGTTCCAGCGGCCTTCGCGGTGGAGCCGGTTGAGGTCGGGGAACCAGGTGCCGTCCGCACGGTAGGCGAGGCGGTGTGCGGCGCACTCGCGTTCGCCGGGCCAGTAGCCGTCCCACTCGGGGGTGTCGCAGATGTGGCCGGGGTCGTCCTCGGGGTCCGGGCAGGCCAGGCCCGTCCGGCTGCACAGAGGGACGTCGCACGTGCAGTCGTGGAGCTGGCCGACGCCACGGCAGCAGGAGCGGCAGGTGGGCGCGTACCAGAGGCCGAGGAGGACGTCAGGTGCGGGCACGGAGTCGTGGCCAGCTCGGTGGACGGGGATCAGCGGCGGCCGGGCGGGGCGCGGGTCCGTGGGCTCGGGGGGCGGTTCGAGGGCGGGGCATGGTGCGGTGAGGCTGGAGCCGGTCAGGACGCCTGCGGTCTGTTCGGCCCAGGCGCCGCAGTCGTGCGCGGTGCACGTCCAGCGGTTCGCGAGGCCGTGGGACGGGTTGTGCGCCATCGTGTGCCCGAGGGCGGTAGCGGACTGGGGTGGCTCGGGGTGGCGCGTCATGCCGGAGCCTCCCCCGGGAGCGTCAGGGCGCGGGTGGGACGCGGTTCGCGGAGCCGGTTGAACAGGGTGCCAGGGTCGTCGCGGGTGCAGCGGCGGGGGAGCCATCGGCCGTAGGTGGAGCGGGCGTAGTTGTCGTGGATGCAGTGGGCGCGTCCGGTGGTGGTGAGTTTCTTCTTGGTGGGGCGCAGCAGGAGCGGGACGCGGTCGAGGGGGACCGTGTTGAGGTCGATGGTTGCCAGCATGGGTGTGTGTTTCTCCTGGTCGGTGGGGTGCTGTCCGTTTCCTTGTGTCATCACTCTATGTGATGCATTGCCTTTCCTCAATGTTCAGCGGGGGTGTTTACGTGAGCTGGACAGGACGACGGGCCCGCCCCGGCGCCAATGGGCGGTCCGGGGCAGGCCCTTGAGTGCCGGTCAGGAGGACGTGGCCGGGCTGCTGGTGGGAAGGTTCGGGCCCATCTCTTCCTGGAGGGTGGGCGTGTGCAGGCGCAGGCCGCGCCACTGGCCGTCCCGGGAGGCGTCGGCCTGGTCGTAGTGCTCAGGGCCGCAGCCGGATTCGGGCGGGTAGTGCTCGATGATCCGCACGTGCTCGCTGGGCCACATCTCCTCGAGGGCGACCCGCAGCTCGGCGTGGGCGTTGGTGATGCTCATGCCGTCCCCGAGCTCGGTGACGACGCAGGTGACGTGGCGGTGGCCGGTGCGGAAGGCGGTCATCATCCGGGTCGCGGGGATGCCGGTGGGCGGACGGTAGGTGACGGTGCCGGTGTCGATGACGGGCGGCCAGTGGTCGGTGCCGGGAGGGTGGGTGGTGGTCACGGGTTCTCTTCCTGGGTGGCGGTGTGTGCGTGGTGGGCGACGGTACGGAGCACGAAGGAGGCTGTGGCGAGGAGGACGAGGACGGTGGCCTTGTCGACGGCGGCTTCGCGGAGGGCGGCGGCCGCGGCGCGGGGGCCGTGAGCGGCGAGCGCCCTGCTGATGGCGGGGCGCAGGCCGGTGAGCCGGCCTGCGTCGGCGGCGCGGCGGGCTCCGGTGCGGGTGGAGCGCATGGCGGAGCTGGTCAGGTCTGCGTGGGCCTCGGCGGTGAGCCGGTCGGAGTCGGGGAGGCCGTCGGAACCGCGGAGCTGGTCGGGGCATCCGACGCTGGCCATGGAGAGCATGACGGCGGCGGCGTCGACCAGTCCGCCGGTGCCGTGCTGGCGGTGGAGGTCGACGGCGGAGCGGGCTGCGGCGTGGAGGTCGACGCGCTGGTTGGCGAGGTGGGCGTAGGTGATGGCGTGGGCGGAGATGTCGTCCCAGTAGGTCTGCTCCTCGTCGCCTGTGGTGCTGGTGGTGGTGTCGGTGGTGGTCACCGTGGTGCCTTTCTCGGTGGTGGTGTCGGGTGGGCTGGCCGGTCGCGGCGCCTGCCGGGG
>NZ_JBJZOM010000013.1:0-134809 GCF_047200695.1 Streptomyces callyspongiae | reverse complement strand
TTGGGAGGCGAATGCGAGGGAAACAGTGGAGACCCGGGAAGATGCTCTCACGCTCATCGCGTTCAGGGCAACTTCTCAAATCTACTGCCCCTTCGAACCTGCGTCAACAGGTCTCTCGGGGACCGGACGACTGTAACAGGTGTCCCGCCCCCGACGCACATCACGCCGCCGACCGCAGCGGACACCCCTCCTGCGTCGATCGCAGCCCGGGTCCGGCACGCTCGAACCGTTCCCTCCATGGCCTAACCTGCAGAACGGAGCCCTTCCGCCCTCCGGGCAGGCAGGGGAAGTCCACCGGCCGGCGCCGACCCCCGGGAGGTTCTCATGACGATCGTGACGTCGCCGTGCGCCGGACGGGTCGTCGGGCTGCAGGCCGTGCCCGACCCCGTCTTCTCGGAAGCGATGGTGGGCCCCGGTACGGCCGTCGACCCAGGGCGGGGCCCCATCACCGCGGTCTCACCGGTCCAAGGGATCATCGTGTCGCTCCACCCGCACGCCTTCGTCGTGGTCGACGCGGAGGGACACGGTGTACTGGTCCATCTCGGGATAGACACCGTGCAGCTCAACGGTGAGGGCTTCGAACTCGTCGCCTCGAAGGGGGACACCGTCGGACGGGGAGACCCGGTGGTCGCCTGGCACCCGGCAGCCGTCGAACGGGCCGGCAAGTCGCCCGTCTCCCCGGTCATCGCCCTGGAGGCTCGGCGTGAATCGCTTGCCGAGCTTGTCGAGGACGGAGAGGTTGCCACCGGCGCTCCCCTCTTCGTCTGGACGTGACGCGCGAGGGCCGGGTACGCATCGTCCGGTCTCACGCTCGTGGCGCCCGCGGCAGCGGGATTCCCGCGCCGTACCGGACGCCCGGCTCGGGAGGCAGTGGTTCGCCGGTCTCGGCATGGGTGCAGTAGGCGCTGAAAACCTCCGCCTCCGCGAGCGGCGCGAGCCACCCGCCCTGCAGACACCAGCCCCGTACCGTCTCCGGGACGCGGCCTCTCCCGGAGACGCTGGGAGCCGTGCGGGTGACGAGCCCACCGGACGCTTCGTGGGCCAGGCCCACCGCCAGCACCGCGCAGAAGAAGGTGGTGTCGGGCCCGTCGAGTTCCCGGCGCCCTTCCCGAGTGGTGCGGACCTCCAGAACGGCCAGCAGCGGGGACTCGGGTGCGTCGACGCTGCACACCAGGTGGTGCCTGCCGGGCCCCAGCGCGGTGAGCAGCGCGTCGAACGCGTCGGTGGCTGCCCGGAACGCCCGGTCCGGGACCACGCTGGTTGCGGACGGTGTGTCCGTTGTTCGGGCACCGCGGCGCAGGCCTCGGTCCGGGGGCCGTCCTCCGCGCTCCGGGGCCCGCAGGCTGGACAGGAGTTCGCCGCAGCTCTGGCCCCGGTACGGAACCGTGCGGCCACTGCCCGCCACTTCCGCGGTGTAGCGGGTGCGGCTCGGCGAGGCATCCGGCTCCAGCCCGCCGCGATGGCAGAACAACGCGTAGCCGGCAGGGTCGAAGGCAGCCACGCGGGCATGGACCCCACGGGCGTCGAGCGACCGGAGCAGGCGCTGCACATGGCGCAGGTACGCGGGGTAGTCGTCGAAGACGAAGGTGCGATAGCGCCGCATGGCGGCGAACTCCCGCTCGGTCGTCAGGACGGCCACGGTGCTGGGCGTTTCGCTCTGCAGGAGGCGGTGCGCGCGGCGCCTCCGGCTGCGGCTGTGTGTCATGGTTCCCCCTCGCTGCGGTGCGATCGGCGATTACTCACCGTAGTCACCGGGTGTGACAGCGGGGGCGGGGCAGCGGGCCGCCCGGCGGCCCGCTGCCGGGGTCAGTCCGTGTGTCCTCGACCGAGACGCTCGTAGAACCTGAGGAGTTCGACGTCGTCGACGGATCCCGGGTTGACGGCCTTCTCGAGTGCCGTCCCCTGGAGGAGGCGCTTCACCGGAACCTCGAGCCGTTTGCCGGTGAGGGTGTGGGGAACGCCGTCGACCTCGATGATCTCGTCGGGGACGTGGCGGGGGGACAGCGCGGAGCGGATGGCCTTCCTGATCTTGTCCCGGAGGGCGTCGTCGAGTGTGGTGCCGGGCGCGAGATGGACGAAGAGCGGCATCCAGTAGCCGCCGTCCGGCTGTTCGACGCCGATGACGAGGGACTCGCGGACCTCGGACAGGCGTTCCACGGCCTCGTAGATGTCGGCGGAGCCCATGCGGACGCCCTGCCGGTTGAGTGTGGAGTCGGAGCGCCCGTGGATCACAACCGAATTGCGACTGGTGAGCGTCGTCCAGTCACCGTGTCGCCATACGCCGGGATAGGTGTCGAAGTAGCTGTCCCGATAGCGGCTGCCGTCGGGGTCGTTCCAGAAGCGGATGGGCATGGAGGGCATCGGGTTGGTCACGACGAGTTCCCCGACCTCGTCCACCAGGGGCTTGCCCTGCGGGTCCCAAGCCTGCAGGTCGGTGCCGAGGCAAGGGGCCTGCAGCTCGCCGATGTGGACGGGCAGTGTCGGGACTGCTCCGGCGAAGCAGGAGCAGACATCGGTGCCACCGCTGACCGAGGCGATCCACAGGTCCGGCGACACCGCGTCGTGGAGCCAGCGGAACCCGTCCGGCGGCAACGGGGATCCGGTGGTGCCGATGCATTTCAGGTGGGACAGGTCCAGGTCGCGCCCCGGGTGGACCTCGGCCTTGCGGCATGCCATCACATAGGCCGCAGAGGTGCCGTAGAGCGTCGCCCGGGTGCGTTCGGCGACGCGCCACTGGGCGTCGGTCGCCGGGTATCCGGGACTCCCGTCGTAGACGACGACGGTGGTTCCGGTGAGCAGGCCGGACAGCAGAAAGTTCCACATCATCCAGCCGGTCGAGGTGTACCAGAAGAACCGGTCCTCGGGGCCGAGGTCGCAGTGCAGACCGAGCTGCTTGAGGTGTTCGACGAGAATGCCGCCCTGGGACTGCACGATGGCCTTGGGCAGCCCGGTCGTTCCGGAGGAGTACAGGACCCACAGCGGATGGTCGAAGGGCACCTGTTCGAACACCGGCTCGACGTCGGCCGAGGTCAGCGTGTCCCACTCCAGCGCGCCCCCGGGAGCGGGCGTGCCGAGCAGCGGGATGTGCACGACGGCCTCGACCGTGGGCAGTTCGCGCCGGATCTCGGAGACCGTGCCGGTCCGGTCGTGTTCCTTGCCGCCGTAGCGGTACCCGTCGACGGCGAAGAGGACCTTCGGCTCGACCTGCCGGAACCGGTCCAGGACGCTGCGGGCGCCGAAGTCGGGCGCGCAGGAGGTCCACACTCCTCCGACGGCGGCGGTGGCGAGGAGTGCCACGGCCGCCTGGGGCGTGTTGGGAACGTAACCGCCGACCCGATCACCGGGGCGCACGCCCAGGGCGCGGAGTTCGGCGGCGAGGGAGCCGACCTGCCGGCGCAGGGCAG
Organism: Streptomyces callyspongiae; assembly: GCF_047200695.1. Classification (NCBI taxonomy): domain Bacteria; kingdom Bacillati; phylum Actinomycetota; class Actinomycetes; order Kitasatosporales; family Streptomycetaceae; genus Streptomyces; species Streptomyces callyspongiae. Next base: position 131,405 of record NZ_JBJZOM010000013.1, on the reverse strand, counting down.
CCCAGGTGACGGGGACGGGGTCGTGGGTCTCGTCGACGTGGAGGAGGGCGGGCTCGTGCGCCCGGTCAGAGTCCTCTCCGGCGCGCAGGGCGTGTTCGGCATAGTTGAGCGTGGCGCCCGGGAACCAGACGGCACCGGGCATGGTGCGGTCGGCGAGCACGGTGTCGTAGGGCGTGGAGAAGCGCACGTCGAACCACTCGACCACGGCCTGCCAGAAGGTGGTCAGCTCGTCCACCGACCAGCGGTGGAGGCGGGCATAGTTCTGCTCGGGGGCGTCCGGCACCGGAGCGGGGGCACCGTGCTGCCGGGCTGCCCAGGCGTGGAAGCGGGTGACGGCTGCACTGCGGATCCGCTCCGGCTCCGGACGCCACAGCGGTTCTGCCGTGGACTGTTCGGACTGCGGATTGCTGTGCGCTGCTGTCATGGCGGCTCCCGTTCGCTGTCTGCGCTTGGTGTGCGTCGCGTCCGTGCACGTGCCGGGGGGTGCGCGTGACGCGGCGGCTGCGCAGGACGATGCCATGTGATCGTTCACTTCACCAGGGCCGACAGCTCCACAAACAGCGCGGCGGCATGTGATACGGGCACAGCCTCCCGTGGGTGCGGGGCGGCCCGGACCGGGCAGGCACGTGGCAGCCGGGGGACGAGGCTGACCCGGCCGGGTCGTGATGGCAGGCTGAACAGCATGGAAGCAGGTGGCCCGGTGGGGGCGTCCGGGACGGTCGGGTCGGTTCGAGGGATCGCTGCCCTGCGGTGGCTGCGGCGCCGTCGCGTCAGGGAGCGGGCCCGGACCCCCGGGGCGGCCGTGGATGCCCTGGCGGAGCCCGGTGGAGGCCTGATCCGCTTCGAACGGTCCTCGCTGCGGGTTCGGGTGGCGGTCGGAGGGGCGGTCTTCTGCGGCTGGGACGGTGCCGGTCCGGAGCCGTCCTTCGCTGTGGACGGCCGGTGTCCCGCCGCGGACGGGCGGGCTGTTCTGGAGCCCGACAAGGACGGCGGCTGGCGCGTCGTGTCGGAACGCCTGAGGGTGACCGTCGCACGTGACGGCAGGGTCGTGATCGGCACTCCGGGCGGTGTGGTGCTGCGCCGGGACACGGTGCCCCGCTGGTGGGAGGACGAGGGCGGCGGGGTGCGCTGGTTGCTGCGTTCCCGGGTCGGGCCGGATGCGGCCCTGTTCGGACTGGGCGGCCGGCCCGAGGGGCCCCGGCTGCCCGACGGTGTCCATCGCCTGTGGAACGCCGCCCCGGCGGACCCCGGGAGGGAAGCGGGAACGCACCTCACGATGCCGGTGCAGTGGGTCGTTGCCGATGCCGGCTGCCACCTGGTGTTCCACGACGCGACCTGGGACGGGTCCGTGACGTGGCGGGAGGGCGGAGAGGGCGCTGGTTCGGAGCACGACCGTGAGGGTCGCATCGAGGTGCGGATGGCGGGCGGCCCTCTGCGGTACTGGGTGGTCACGGGGACACCCTCGCGGATCCTGTACGGGTGGACGTCGCTCACGGGTGCGCCGGCACGGCCGCCCACATGGGCTCTGGGGCACCAGTGCGCTCTGCGGGATGTCGCGGACTCCGTCGCGGTACGGCGTGCGGTGGCGGCGCAGCGGCGGTACGGGCCCGCCGTGCGGGCCGTGCATCTGGGGGACGGACGGCCGGGCGGACTGCTGCGGGGCGAGGGGGACGGATGGGCGGACCTGGTGCGCGCCCTGGCCGGCGAGGGTGTGCGGACCGTTCCCGTCATCGGCTCCGGTGTGCCGTCCGGCCCCGGGAGCGTGCTGTACCGGGAGGGTGCCGCGCTGGGAGCCTTCGTGCAGGACGCGCAGGGGCGTGAGGTGCGCGAGGGACCGGGGCGGAGCGCTGCGGTGTTCCCCGACTTCACCGACCCCCGGGTGCGCAAGTGGTGGGCCGGTCGGTGCGGTGACCTGGGAGAGAGCGGCGCCGACGGGGTGTGCCACGAGGGTGATGCGCCCGTTTCCCCGGCGGCCGGCGGGGGTGCGGTGCCACTTCCCCCCGATGCCCGCCACGCGTTGGAGGGGCGCGGCGGGGACCATCGTGAGGCACGCAACGTCTACGCCCTGGGGATGGCGGAGGCAGGGTATCTGGGCATGCTGGAGCGGCATCCGGGGCGACGTCCGTGCCTGCTCTCGCGTTCCGGGTGGGCGGGGTCGCAGCGGTACGGGGGTGTGGTGTCCGGTGAGGGAACGCCGGGGTGGGCGGGGCTGCGGGCTTCCCTGGCCAGGGTGCTCGGCCTGGGACTGTGCGGCCAGCCGTTCTCCGGTCCCGACCTTCCCCGCATGGCGGAGTGCCCGCCCGAGCTCTACCTGCGGTGGTTCCAACTCGCCGCTTTTCTGCCACTCTTCCGCGGTCACGGCCCTTCGTCGGAGAGGGAGCCGGAGGCGTACGGCCGGGAAGTGCTGGGCGGGCTGCGCGAGGCGTTGGAGGAGCGGGAGCGGCTGCTGCCGTACTTCGTGACCCTGGCACGGCTCGCGCAGCGCACGGGCGCCCCGTACGTGCGGCCGTTGTGGTGGCACCGGTTCCGGGATCGGGAACTGCGCGGGTGCGACGATGCTTTCCTGCTGGGCGATTCGTTGCTGGTGGCGCCGGTGCTGGAGCCGGGGGTGACGCAGCGCCGGGTGCGCCTGCCCCGGGGCGACTGGTACGACACGGCGACGGGCGAACGCTCCGGAGGGGACCGGGCAGTCACCGTTGACGCGCCGCTCCACCGCATCCCGGTGCTGGCGCGGGCCGGGTCGGCCATTCCTGCCACAGGTGGGAGCGACGGACTGGTGCTGGACGTCTGGCCGCCCGCGCCCGGGCGCGCCGGATCCGGGCTGCTCGTCCGGGACACCGGCGACGGCTGGGCCCCGGCTCCGGTGGAACGACTGGGCGTCCGGTGGCGGGAGGGCGCGGTGGAAGTGGTGTCGGCCGACGGCCACGAGGTGGACCTGCCGCTGCGGATCCGGGGGTAGCAAAGGCACCCTTCACGACGCGTCCGGGCTGCGGTAGGCATGTACGGCATGCGACGACACCTTCTGCACCGCGTGCTGCCGGCTCTGGTTGCCGCAGCGCTGCTCTCTTCCGCAACGCCCGCCCAGCAGGCTTTCGCGGAACGCGGGTCCGGAGCGCCCCGCGAATTCGTGGCGCTGCGTTCGGTGGCGCCGTCCGTCCTCCGCGACCTCCGGTACGCCACGCGCCACAACTTCACCGGAACCCGTATCGACGGGTACCGGCAGCCGCTGTGTCTGCTGACCGGGGAGGCGGCACGCGCGCTGCACCGGGCCCAGCGGAGGTTCCTGGCACAGGGCTACTCCCTCAAGGTGTACGACTGCTACCGGCCGCAACGGGCCGTGGACCACTTCGTCTCCTGGGCGAAGGACCTGACGGATCAGCGGATGAAGCGGGAGTTCTATCCTCGTGTCGACAAGTCCACTCTCTTCGAGGACGGCTACATCGCCGAGCGGTCGGGCCACAGCCGCGGCAGCACCGTGGACCTGACGCTGGTGAAGCTGCCTGCCCGGCGCACCCGTCCCTACGTGCCCGCGGAGCCCCTGGTGCCGTGCTACGCACCGCAGCAGGAACGCTTCGGGGACAACTCCGTGGACATGGGCACCGGCTACGACTGCTTCGACACGTTGTCGCACACGCTCGACGAACGGATCCGGGGCGAGCAGCGTGAGAACCGCTTGCTGCTGAAGGACGGTCTGGAGGAGGCCGGTTTCGCCAACTACCCGAACGAGTGGTGGCACTACACGTACCGGCCGGAGACCTTCCCCGAAACGTACTTCGACTTCCCCGTGTCGACGGGTGCGCTCGCCGGACCCCACAGGCCCTGACCGGGCGCGGGCCGCAACGCCCGGGAGCCGAAACCCGTCCGAGTGAATATCTCGGCGGTCTTGACGGGGCGTCGGTCCGGTTGAAAACTGCCGTCACGCTGATCACAGCCCGGGAAGCACACCTGTCGACGCCCCGGGGCCCGCCCCGGGCGACGGCCGTGAGGAGCGGTAATGGCGCAGTTCTCGGTCGGCGACATCATCGCCGGCGAAGTCATCGGCACAGCGATCCTCATTCTCTTCGGCGCGGGAGTGTGCGCCGCGGTCAACCTCAGATTCTCCAAGGCCAACGGGGCCGGCTGGATCGTCATCGCGTTCGGGTGGGGCTTCGGGGTGCTCGCCGGCGCGTACACGGCTCTGCCCCTCTCCGGTGGTCACATCAACCCCGCGGTGACCATCGGCATCGCCGCACAGAGCGGGGAGTGGAGCAGGGTCCCCCTCTACATCGGCTCCCAGATCGTGGGGGCCTTCGTCGGCGCGGTGCTGGCCTGGGCTGCGTACTACTCCCAGTTCGCGGCGAACGCGGACCCGGAGCACGCCCAGCCGACCCTGGGCAACTTCTCCACCGTCCCGGAGGTGCGCAGCCCGGTGGCGAACCTGGTCACGGAGACGATCGCGACCGCCGCGCTGGTGCTGCCGGTGCTGGCCTTCGGCGCGACCGAGGAGATCGGGCAGTCCGGCAGCTCCGTACTGATCGTCGCACTTCTGGTCGTGGGGATCGGCCTCTCCCTCGGCGGGCCGACGGGATACGCGATCAACCCCGCCCGGGACCTGGGCCCCCGAATAGCCCACTCCGTGCTGCCGATACCCAACAAAGGCACCTCAGACTGGAACTATGCCTGGGTGCCGGTGACGGGTCCGGTCATCGGCGGCCTGTTGGGCGCCGGCATCTACGCACTCGCTTTCTGAGCAGGGAGACGCGACATGAAGGACGCCTTCGTCGCAGCGATCGACCAGGGCACCACCTCGAGCCGCTGCATCATCTTCGACTCCGGCGGCGCCATCGTCGCCGTCGACCAGCGCGAGCACCAGCAGATCTTCCCGAAACCGGGTTGGGTGGAGCACGACGCCACCGAGATCTGGTCGAAGGTGCAGGCGGTGGTCGCCGGCGCGCTGGCGAAGGCCGGGCTGCGCGCTGACCAGCTCAGCGCCCTCGGCATCACCAACCAGCGGGAGACGACGGTCCTGTGGGACAGGAAGACCGGGCGCCCCGTGCACAACGCGATCGTCTGGCAGGACACGCGCACCTCGGCCCTGTGCACCCAATTGGGTGGCTCCGCGGGCCAGGACCGCTTCCGCGACCGCACCGGGCTGCCCCTGGCCAGCTACTTCTCCGGACCGAAGGCCTTGTGGCTCCTGGAGAACGTCCCCGGCCTGCGCGAACGTGCGGAAGCCGGCGAGATCGCCTTCGGCACCATGGACACCTGGCTGATCTGGAACCTCACCGGGGGAACGGACGGCGGTGTCCACGCCACGGACGTCACGAACGCCGGGCGCACCATGCTGATGAACCTGGAAACGCTGCAGTGGGACTCCTCGATCCTGGAGGCCATGCGCATCCCGGAGTCGATGCTCCCCGAGATCCGCTCCTCCTCGGAGACGTACGGGACGGCCGTGGGGCAGCTGGCGGGCGTACCGGTCGCCTCCGCCCTCGGCGACCAGCAGGCGGCCGTGTTCGGGCAGACCTGCTACGGCGTGGGCGAGGCGAAGAACACCTACGGCACCGGCTCCTTCCTGCTGCTGAACACGGGGACCCGGCCGGTTCCGTCCAAGAGCGGCCTGCTGACCACGATGGGCTACCAGCTGGGCGGCGAACGGCCGGTCTACTGCCTGGAGGGAGCCATCGCGATCACCGGGGCCCTGGTGCAGTGGTTCCGGGACCAGCTGGGCATCATCTCCTCCGCCGACGAGATCGAGGCGCTGGCTGCGAGTGTGGAGGACAACGGCGGCGCCTACATCGTTCCGGCCTTCTCCGGGCTGTTCGCCCCCTACTGGAGGTCGGACGCCCGCGGCGTGATCACGGGTCTGACCAGGTACGTCACCAAGGCCCATCTCGCCCGGGCCGTCCTCGAGGCCACCAGCTGGCAGACCCGCGAGGTCGTGGACGCCATGTACCAGGACTCGGGGGTCGAGATCACGACGTTGAAGGTCGACGGCGGCATGACCGCGAACGGCCTGCTCATGCAGCACCAGGCGGACGTGCTGGGGGTTCCGGTGATCCGGCCGGTCATCTCGGAGACGACGTGCCTGGGAGCGGCGTACGCGGCCGGGCTGGCCACGGGTGTGTGGGCGGACCTGGACGAGCTGCGGTCGCACTGGAAGCAGGACGCCGTGTGGACGCCGCGGATGGATGCCGCGGTGCGCGAGCGTGAGTACCGCAACTGGCGTCGTGCCGTGGAACGCAGCTTCGGATGGCACGAGGAGGAGAGCACCGGATAGGGGCCGAGGGCCCCCGGGCGGTCAGCGGGCGGTGGTGCTGTGGGACCGTCCGCCCGCCGACCGCATCGCGTGCTGCACGACGGAGACGAGCACGTCCCGCGCCGAGTCCCGCTGCCGGGCGTCGCAGAGTGCGACCGGCACGTCGTCGTCGAGGTCGAGCGCCTTGCGCACGGTCTCCACGGGGTGGCGCCGGGCTCCGTCGAAGACGTTCACCGCCACGGTGAAGGGGATGCCGCGACGCTCGAAGTAGTCCACGGCGGCGAAGCTGTCGTCGAGCCGACGGGTGTCGACCAGCACGACCGCGCCCAGTGCCCCCTGTGCGAGCTCGTCCCAGAGGAACCAGAAGCGGTTCTGGCCGGGGGTGCCGAACAGGTAGAGGACCAGCTGCTCGTTGATGGTGATGCGGCCGAAGTCCATCGCCACCGTGGTGGCGGCCTTCTGCTCCACGCCGTCCACGTCGTCGAACGGGCGTCCGGCCTCGGTGAGCAGTTCTTCGGTGTGCAGCGGCCGAATCTCGCTCACCGCGCCCACGAATGTTGTCTTTCCCACGCCGAAACCACCGGCGACCAGGAGTTTCAGTGTGACGGGCTCGGCGGGGCGGGTCGCCTCGCCACGGCTTCCGTCAGAGCGCCCGAAGACCATTGATCACCTCGCGCAGAATGCTCTCGTCCGGCAGTTCCGCCGGCGGTACGGGTCGGGAAACGCGGACCAGCTCCGCGTCCAGGAGATCGCCGATGAGGACGCGGACCACGCCCACCGGCAGGTCCAGTTCAATGGCCAGGTCGGCCACCGACTGGGGGGTGCGGCGGCAGAGGTGGACGATGTCGACGTGCTCCGGGGCCAGGGTGTGGTCGTGGACCTCCCCGTCCCGGTGGGCGTCGTCCCCAGGGTCCGCGTTCTGTGCGATGACCACGGCGATCAGGTCGAGACGGGCCGCCCCAGCGCTGCTGCGCGTCCGTCCTCGCGTCATCGCGTACGGACGCACGACGGGACCTGCGGCATCGTCGATCCAGTGGTCGGTCATGGCACGTCGTCCCGTCAGGGTCGCCCGGAGGTGTCACCGCGCGGGGCGGTGCCCAGGTGCACTCCGACCCGCTTGACCATCAGGGTCATCTCGTAGGCGATCAGACCCATGTCCGAGTCGGAGTCGGCGAGGACGGCGAGGCAGCTGCCGTCGCCCGCGGCGGTCACGAACAGGAAGGCCTCGTCGAGTTCCACCATCGTCTGCCGGACCGATCCGGCATCGAAGTGCCGGCCCACGCCCTTGGCGAGGCTGTGGAAGCCGGAGGCGACGGCGGCGAGGTGTTCGCCGTCCTCCCGGCTGAGTTCCTGCGAGCTCCCGCGGGGAAGGCCGTCCCCGGACAGCACCATGGCTTTCCTGACGCTTCCGACACGCTGCACGAGTTCGTCGAGCAACCAGTTGAGTTCGCCGGTGCCCTTGCCCGGTGCGGCCGTCTTCGGTGAGGTCATCGCCCTTCCCCCTCTGGGTTCGTTCGTTGAGCTGTTCCGGCCGGGCTGTCGGGGCCGGTGTCGTTCTGGTGACGTCCGCGCTGCCAGCCGCGTTGCAGCGACGCCATGCGCCTGCGCGCCTCGTCCGCATCGCGCTCGTGGGACTCGGGGGCGGACGCATCGCCCCTCTCGGTGCCGTCCTGCCGTACGGCTTCCTTGAGCTGGGGTGCGAGGCTGGCCTGCCGTACGCGCCGAGGGAGACCGCCCACGGTGTCCGCCTCGGGGCCGGGAGAGGCATCGGCGCCCGCGGAGCGGTCGGGGGCGCTCCCTTCGGCCGGGGGCTCCACGCCACCGGCATCGTTCTCGGTCTGTTCGACCCGGCGTCCGTGGTCGGTGACGAGCACCGGTGCGGCGCGGCGCCGGGGCAGGCCGCTGGTGGTGTGCGGCAGGTCCTGGATCCGCTCGTCGCGGTGCGCGGTACGGGCGAAGGACGCTGCGCCACCGGCCTGCCGGTGCTGCTCGGGAGCGGCTTCCTGCTCGGGCCGGCCGGTGCCGGGCCCTTCGGAGGCGGTGGGTTGCCGGAAGAGTCCGTCGCCGCGGTCCGGGGGCTCCAGGTCACCGAGCGCCATGTCGAGTTCGACGGGGCCGTCGAGCGGCTCCGGAGTCCGATCCTCGTGCCGTCTGCGATCGCTGCGCCGCGCGGAGGGCCGGGTGGGGCCGGGCGTGGCGTCCTCGGCACCGCCCTCGTCACCGGTGGGCTCGTGGAGCAGTGCTCCGGGGATGAGCACGACGGCGGTGGTGCCGCCGTAGGGGGACGGCTGCAGGGAGACGCGGACGCCGTGGCGCTGGGCCAGCCGGGCGACCACGAACAGACCGAGCCGGTCGGTGTCGGAGAGCTCGAACTCGGGCATCTCCGCGAGGCGCAGGTTGGCGTCGAGGAGCGCCTCGGAAGGCATTCCCAGTCCGCGGTCGTGGATCTCGAGGGTGAAGCCGTTGGCCACGGTCTCACCGACGACGTGGACGGCCGTGTGGGGCGGGGAGAAGACCGTGGCGTTCTCCAGCAGTTCGGCGATCAGGTGGGTCAGGTCGGCCACCGCGCTTCCGTCGACCGAGAGCCGGGCGAGGCGGCGCACCTCGATGCGCTCGTAGTCCTCCACCTCCGCGACGGCAGCACGGGCCACGTCCATCAGTTGGACGGGCTTGCGCCACTGCCGGGACGGCGCCGCGCCGGAGAGGATCACCAGGCCCTCGGCGTGCCGGCGCATGCGCGTGGTCATGTGGTCGAGGCGGAACAGGTCCGCGAGTTCGTCGGCGTCCTCGGTGCGGCGTTCCATGGCGTCCAGCAGCGTCAGCTGACGGTGCAGCAGGACCTGGTTGCGGCGTGCGAGGTTGACGAACACCTCGGAGACGCCGCGCCGCATGTCGGCCTGTTTGACGGCTGCTTCGACCGCCGCGCGCTGGAGGGTGTTGAGGGCCTGGCCGACCTGCCCCGTCTCGTCCGGGGGAAACTCCAGCCGGGGTGCCTCGGTCTCCACATCGACCTGTTCTCCCGCGGCGAGGCGGCGCATGACACCGGGGAGCCGGAAACCCGCGGCTTCGTTCGCCTGTTTGCGCAGTGTGCTGAGGTCGCGGATCAGGCCGCGTGCCACCCGGACGGAGATGATGAGGGAGGCGAGGACGGCGGCGAGGCCGAGGAGGCCGGCCGCGCCGAACCGCAGCCAGACTTCGGTGCCGACGGGTGCGGCCCGCTCCCGGTACCTCGCCTCGGCCTGTGCGCGCAGGGTTCTCAGTTCGTCCAGGACGGCAGCCGTGGTCTCCTTCCACGGGGCCGCACCGACCTCGCGGGCGGCACTGTCGGAGCCGGAGTCGAGGACGGTGTCCTCGTAGGCTCTCAGGGTGCCCATGTCGGAGCCCTTGCGGAACGTCCGGAAGGGGCCGCGCTGATCGGTGGGGAGCTGCTGGAGGCTCGTGTCGAGGGAGAGTTCGCGTTCCGCGATGCGGTCGGAGAAGGCGCGCCGCTGGTCCCGGGGCATGGTGCCGGCCACGATCGCGGCGGCGAGCAGCGCGTCCTCGCGGGCGAGGTACTCCCGGGCACGCGCGACTCCCACGAGTGCCTGGCCCTCGCGCTGCAGGTCCTGCTGCTGCCCACCGTGGAGAGAGGTCAGGAGCCCGAAGCAGGGTCCGACCAGCCCGTTGTAGGCCCGGAAGGCCGCGTCACGTGTCAGCGCACCGCTTTCCGCCCTGCGGCGGATCTCGTCGAGGGAGTGGAGTCCGTCCAGCAGATGCTCGAGGCGGTTGCCGGCGTCGTCCTGCAGGTCGCTCCTGGCCGTGCCGTCGCCCACGGCGTCCCGGAGGCGATCGACCGCCTTGTCGGTGGCCCGCTGGCGCCAGTGGAAGCGGCTGAGGGCCTCCGCCCGTCCGGTGTCCGCCAGGTAGACCATGACCTCGCGCCGTTCACGCTGAAGGGTGTCCACGATGTCCAGCGTCGGCCCGTCCACACGTTCGATCGACCGTTCCGCGGAGAGCAGTTGGGCCGCCTCCCGGCCGGTGAGGTAGCTCGCGAAGGCCCAGATCGACACCAGGGACACCAGTGGCACGAGCAACAGCGCCACGATCTTCCGGCGGATGGATTTCCCGCGAAAGCGCATGGCCTCCCCTACGTCAACTCCTCCGCTTGGAGGCGTGTTTCGACAGCAAACGGCGTGAGCCTACTACTGACGGGCGACTGGTTCGCAGACACATCCGAATGATCAACCAGGTGATCAGGGTGCCTCATCCGGAGTTGTCCGTCGATGCCCTGCAGGCTGCGGGAACTTCCACTCCGGACGATGTGCGGACGTGACGGAGGCAAGGTGCGGATGTCGTGGCGAAGACCTTGCAGAGCGGAGGTAAAGTGAAGAAGTCATGGATACGAGGGCGCGGTTGCCGGACCCGGTGCGCAAGGCCGCGGTACGCGCCGGACTGGTCGTCGCGCTGACCCTGGAGACGGTGCTGGTCGCCGTCCTGTGCTCACTGGCCGGCGTGTGGCTCGCCTTCCCGGCCGTGCTCGTCGCCGTGCTCGGGACGGTCATCGCCACCTGGATGGTGCTCGACGTCCTCGTCACACGTCAGGTGTGGACACAGCGGCACGGCGTGCTCTCGGACCCCGGCAGCACGGCCCGTCGGACCCGCCGGAAGTGACGCGGGCCCGGGCGGCCCCGCGGCCGGTGGACGGGCAGCTGCCGAGGCCGTCAGCCGGCGCCGGAGGCGGCCGTCCGCTCCTCGACGGGACGCCGGAACGTGCGCGTGGCGGTGACCTCTCCGTGGATGGACTCCTCCTCCGTCTCGGGTTGCGGAAGACCGGGACGCAGGTGCTCCTCGACACTGATGTACTTCAGTCCGGCCCGGAGGTCCGCGTCGTTGCGGAGCCTGATCACCAACGGGAACTCGGCGAGCGCCGTGGTGTCGAAAAGTCCCGTGGTGTAGAGGAGCTGGACACCAAGGGCATCGGCGACGGCACGTTGCAGCTCCAGCAGGTAGGTCGCGTTCGCCCGGCCGATGGGGTTGTCGAGGAAGAGCGTGCCGGCATGGCGGTGCCGGTCCCTGCCACGGTCGTTGCTGCGCAGTGCCGCCATCGTGCAGTACAGGGCGATGGCGGCAGTGAGCAGCTGGCCCCCGGAGAAGACGTCGCCCATCTGTCCCACGGGCACCCGTTCGGCGCGGAGCACCGCGTCCGGCTTCAGGATCTCCACGCTCACGCCACGGGGGTGCAGGGATGCGCCGACGCCCCGCAGCAGCAGGGTCATGCCGTCGCGCCGCATGTCGGACTTCCGGGCGAGAGCAGCACGCGTCGCCTCGTCGATCACCTCCCCGAGGCGCTCGGTGAGTGTGGCCTGGTCGGGCTCCTCGAAACGGATGCGCAGGAACTCCTGGCCGGACCACTCACCGAGCCCCTGGGGCAATCGGGACAGCCGCTGCGCGGAGCGCAGTGTCGCCAGGGCCGACTCCACGAGGCCCCGCAACCGGTCCACGATGCTGTCCCGGTTGCGCTCCAACTGGTCGAGTTCGTCGCTGAGAACCCGCAGCCTCGGGGCGAAAGCGTCGGCCCAGGCCGCGGCATGCTCCGGCAGCGCCGCGGCCGGCAGCTCCCGGATCTGCCGGCGTGCCGGGGTGCGCACCTGCTCGTACCGCGCCGCGTTGGCGTGGCGCACCAGAACGTCGCACGCCTCGCGCACCAGCTGTTCGGCCGCCGAGAGGTCCGCGGCGCAGCCCCGCAGCGACCGGCGGGTCTCGGCCGCGGCGTGGCGTGCCTCGGAGGGGGTTCCGTCGTACGGCTCGGCGTCGGTTCCGGACCGTTCGAGGTGCTGCGGCTCGCGCAACAGATCGCGCAGCATCGCCGCCGTCTCGTCGAACGAGCCTGCCGCGTCCTCCGCCGCCCGATGGGCGCGCACCAGATCCGTGTGCGTGCCGCGGGCCGACTCCAGGGCCTCCTCGCTCGCAGCGAGTTCGGCGTTGGCGGCGCGGAGCAGGCGCTGGGCCTCCTCCGGGTCCCCAGGGGTCTGTTCCTCGGGGAGTTCGGCATGGGCGTCGCCCGCGGTGGGCGCGAGCCGCTCCGCCTCTCCGCGCAGCCGGCCGAGTTGCTCGCTCGCCCCCGACGCGCGGGACTCCAGGAGCTGGACCTGCTCCTCCGCCCGGGCCGCCGCGGACTGCCGCGACGGCCCGTCGGCTCCCTCCGGTCCGTCGAGCAGGTGCGCGGCACGGTTGCGGACCTTGTTGGTGAGACGTTCGAGGGCAGCGAGCGCGGCGCTCTCGTCACCCTCTGCGCGGGCCTGCTCGGCACGCAGGTCGGTGCCGACGGCGACCTTCTCGTACAGCCGGGTCGCGGAGCGATGTGCCTCGCGCAGGGACGGCAGAGAGGAACCGGGCGGTGGTTCCTCCAGGTCCAGGTCCTCCGGCACACCGGCGATCTCGGCGCGCTCGGCCCTCAGGGCCCGGGCGGTGCGCCGGGCGTCGTCCGCGGCACGCTGTGCGGTGCGGCGGTCCTCGTCGGCGGTGCGGGCGCGCTCCAGGCACTCCTCCGCGACAGCTTCCGGCTCGGCTGCCTCGTCCGCCAGTTCCCGGAGCCGCGCCTGCCACTTGCCTCTCTCTCGCAGCCGGAAGGCCAGTCCCGCCAGGGCGTCCGCACTGCGCCGTGACCGGGCCGCGGCCTCCTGCTTCGCCTCACGGAGGCGTGCGGCTTCTGCCGCGGCCTCCTCGGCCTCGGCGCGGACGGCCGCGCACTGTTCGAGGAAGGCTCCTGCGGTCTCGGCGGCCTCACGGGTACGGGCCGCTTCCTCGGCCAGCTCGGTCAGGTGGCCGGGCGGGCAACCGGTGCGCCACGACGCCAGACGGGCCGAGAGTGCACGGTCCGCCGCGAGGAGGGCGGCCCGGGCGCGGATCTCCCGGTCGCGCTCGGACGCGCGGGCGCGGAGCTGGCGGCGTTCGTCGTCGGCCGCGCTCTCGTCGTGCATGGCCGGGTTGGGCGGCACGAGGAACACCTCGTCCCCGACCGCGCCCTGCTCGGGGGAGGGTGCCGGGGCCAGCAGTGCGTCGGCGGTGCCGACAGCGACGGCCGACCGGGGCAGCAGCGACGCGTCGGCGAGGATGTCGCGGGCACGTGCGTGACCGGCCGGGTCGGTGATGACGACGCCGTCGACGAGTTCGGGGTGGGCGGCGAGCACACGGGCATGGTCGGCCGGGTCGACGGCCTGGGCGAGGTAGCGCCATCCCGGCAGGGCCGGCACGCCGTTCTCCCCGAGGTGTTCGACGGTGACGGCCACGTCGGGAGAGGGCGGCAGCAGTCCGCCGTCTCCCAGCGCGCCGAGCATGCGCGAGTCGTCGGCGGCCGAGGTCCGCAGTTCGAACAGATGGCGTTCGCCGGTGCCGATGGCCTCCTCGAGCAGCTCCTGAAGTGACTCGGCGTTCCGGTCCAGTTCGGCCGCGGTGAGCACCGCGGCCGCGCGGTGCCGGTCGTCGCCCCGCGTTTCCGCCGCCGCCTCGGGAGCACCGGGGCGCTGCGGGGAGGGCAGTTCGGCGGCCGGTCCTTCGGTGGTGAGCCCGAGGAGTTCGGCCAGGCGTTCCTCCGCACCGATCGCCTCGGCGGCACGCTGCTCCGCGGTGTGGGCGGCCCGTGCGGCTTCGGCGGCGTCCGCGGCCCGTGCGGCGGCGAGTTCTGCGCGGTTGTGTTCGGCCGATGCCTCCCTCGCTCGGTCCTCCGCACGCCGGGCCGATGCACGGGCGGTGTCCCACGCGGCGACCGCCTCCTTCTCGGCGTCGCTCGCCTCCAGTGCGGCGCGTGCGGGATCGGCGTCGGGGGCCGAGTCGTCGAGCCAACCGGCCCGCACCGCCTCGGCCGTCTCCTGTTCGACCTCGGTGAGGCGCTGTTGCAGGTGGTCGCTCTCGCTGCGGGCGCGCTGGGCGGCGGTGGCGGCCTCGGTGGCGTCCCGGTGGGCGCGTTCGCTCTCCTGCTGGAGGACGCCCGCGGTCTCCTCGTGCTGTGCGGCCGTGCGGTCGCTCTCCTCCGCGGCGGCGTGCAGCGCCCGCACGAGCGCTGCGGCCGCCTCTCCACGGGCGGCGAGTGCGGGGGCGGCGTCGCGTTCGGCCTCCCGGATGGCGGTGGCGACCCTGCTGACGCGGTCCGCTGCGGCCCGGTGCTGCAGTACCGTCTCGGCTGCCTGCCACGCCGCGTGCAGGGTTCTCGCTTCGGCGAGTTCACGGCGCTGGGCGGAGGCCGACTTCTCGCCCGCCGCCAGGGCCAGGCAGGCGTGCCGGTAGGCCAGTTCCGCGGCGACGAGTGAGGCGCGCCGACGGGTGTGCTCCGCGTCGGAGGCGGCGTCCTCGGCGGCGTCCATGCGCTCCGCGAGCTCGCCGGCCCGGGCCCTTTCCGCCTTCCCCCGTGCCTGGAGTCGGTGCGCGAGGCCGCGCGCCCGCTGTTCCGCTCCGGCGTGGACGTCGCGGGCCCGCCGGCGGTCCTCGGCCGCCTCGGCGATGCGCCGGAGGAGGTCGAGGGATCCTGCGGTGAAGTCGCGTTCGGCGATGAGTTCACTCCGCCGGCCCAGCTTGTGGGCGAAGCCGTGGACGAGGTCGGCGAGTCCGTCGGTGTCGCGGGTGTCGGTGACGGCACGCAGCAGGAGATCGGTGAAGTCGGCGTCGTTCTTGACGGCGAACAGCCCGGCCGCCTCGCCCTCGTCGGCGTTCATCTCCCTCTGGTACCGGAACAGTTCCGGATCGAGCCCGAGAGAGGTGAGGTGCTCGTTCCAGCGTTCGTGGATGTCCTCCCAGTGGACGTCGAGGTTGGGGTAGGCCCTCCCCGTCTCGGTCAGGACGTCCCGAAAACCCTTCATGGTGCGGCGGCGCCCCCGGGCGGAGGATGTGCCCTCCCTGACCGGACCGACGGCCGCGGACTCCGCGACGGGCAGGGAGTCGAGGCTCATCCCGGGACCGGGTCGGAACGAGTACCAGGCCTCGGTGAACTTCCTGGGATCGGAGGAGACCTGCCGGCCGCGCCATTCGCTGGCCTTGCCGACGACGACGGTCTCTCCGGTGCGGGTGTGCTGCCACTCCAGGGCCACGTGGCCGCAGTCCTCTGCCAGCAGGAACTTCCGCAGCACTCCTGAGCTCGCCCCGCCGAGGGTGTTGCGGTGGCCGGGGAGCATCACGGAGAAGATCAGTTTGAGCAGGACGGACTTGCCGCCGCCGTTCTCCAGGAACAGCACGCCGGCGGGTGCCGGCCTGCGGGGCGGGCCGGCGGGCTCGTCCTCGAAGAAGTCCGCCTGAGCGGGTGCCGGATCGGGTACGCGTGCGCCGACTCCGCGCAGGTCCAGCAGGGTGTCCGCATAGCGGGCGCCTGCGGGGCCGATGGAGTAGAGGCGGATCCGGGACAGCTCGTACATGGTGGCGGGCTCTCGTGTGCGGTGAGTGGGTCGTGTCGGGTGGTGGACGGAGCGGTCAGGCGTGGAAGGGGAGGCCGGCGTCGGCAGCGATCTCCAGCCCGTCGGAATCCTGGGGAGGCAGCAGCGAGGCGCTGCCGTCGGAGACCGGGACGACACCGAGTTCGAGGAGTTCGGACATGGCCGCGTCTCCGGCCATGTCCCGCACCTGGAGCTGGTAGCGGGCCGTGGTGCGGTAGGTGCCGCCCGCCTCGTCACCGGTGCGCTGCAGGAATCCGGAGTCGGCGAGGAAGGCGAGTGCCTTGGCGATGATTCCGGTCGTGGACCCGGCGAGGCGCCGGGCGTCCTTGGTGGCGCCCGTGGCGCTGCGGCGGGCGTAGACCCGCCATGCGGACTCCAGACCGGGGGCGGCGGTGGCGGGGTCGGTGTTCTCGCCCTGTTCCTCGGCGCGCTCCTCCAGCCGGCGACACGCCTCCCGCACGAAGGCATCCACGCCGTTCACGGTGACTCTGCCGATGTAGGTGTCGTCGGCGAGGTCCTCGGGGCGGGGAAACGCCATGGCGGCGACGGCGAGGTGGGCCAGCCCGTGCAGGAACCGGTCGCCGGACTCGGCCCCGGCACGGCGGGCGTAGTCGCTCATGCGGACGGCGAAGACGGAGTCCTCCGCAGCGGCGAGCGCCATCCCGGCCCGCGCGGAGACCTCGAGGACGACCAGACCCAGGCCCGTCGCGACGGCGTCCGCGAGCCGGGCGAAGGGCGGGTCGTCGCGGTAGCGGCCCAGGAGCTCGGCGTACTCGGCCTCGCGGGCGGGCAGCAGCTTGGGCTGCAGACCGAACGACACGAGCCGGGCGGCGTCGGCGGTGTCGGCGGGAGTCGTCGGGGAGGGCCGGTCGCGGGGTTCGGGCGCCTCCGGCGAGGGGGCGGCGTACGGCTCCCGTCCTCCGGGAGTCTGGGGGTCGGTGGTGTGTTCGGTCACCGAGTCGGCTCCTGTGGGTGGTGCTCGTGGTGCGGCGGTACGGTGGCGCCTTCGTGGGGGCGGCGGGCCCTGTCCTCCGGAGTGGTCACGCGGCCTCCGAGCGGGCCGCGGCCATGCCGGCGGCGTCGAGGCGGGCCGTACCGACGACGAGGTCGGCTCCGCCGAACTCCGGGTCGTCGAGTTCGGTGCCGTCGTCGGCGGCGAAGAGGAGGTGCCGCTCGCCCTGCCGGTAGGCGCTCCCCACGGACGGGCTCGCGGCGTGCACGGCCAGGAGGGCAATGAGGTACGGGAGTTCCGGGTCCTGGCGGCGGGCTTCGGCGAGGAGACCGGAGAGTCTGCGGGGGGCGTCCGGTGGAAGGTCCAGCAGTTCCCTCGCGGCCTCGAACTGCTCCTCGCCGAACCGGCTGTCGTCCGGGGTCGCGACGAGGTCGGGCTCGGGCATCTCCGCTCCGAGGTTTTCGCGGGGCGCGGGCGGCGTGAGGAGAAGGTGCGTCAGGTCGGCGAGGCGCACCGAGACCGGCCGGCGGAAGCCCGTGCCGTGACGGAAGTAGGCCTCGGTGACGCGGGCGGCCTCCTGGAGCGGGAGCGGGAGCACCGGCGCCAGCAGCTGCCCGTACAGGTCGATCCCGGCGCGCGCGGCGGGCGGTGCGAACGCCTGCCGGTCCTGTTCGGCGCGGAAGAGAGGGCCGGCCTCGAGAAGGCGCGACTGGAGTTGTGTGTGGCGCCGGATGCAGTCCTTGACGATGTCGACGAGTTCGGCGGCGAGGCGCTTGTGGTGGGCGTCCTCGCTCTCGTCGCGGGCCCGGCGGATGTTGGTGAGGATGGCGTTCTCGTGCCGGTAGCGGTCGGCGACGTGGTCGAGGGCCTCGGCGATCATGTCGGGAACGGTCCGCAGCCAGTCCACGGCGCGCACGTTGCGTCGCGTGGCCTCCAGCGTGCGACGCAGCGTCTCGGCGTACTGCACGGTGCGGTAGCGGGCCTGTTCCGCGGCGAGTTGCGCGTCGGCGAGCCTGCCCCGGCTGATGAGGACCTCGAGCTTCACCTCTGCGGCGATCTGCGCGCTGGTGACATCCGTGTCGAGGGCGCCCACGAGTACGTTGACGGCCTCGTCGGTGGTGCGCAGGTAGACGGTGCCGCCCGGGCCGGGGACCTCCTCGACGAGCTTGAAGTCGTAGTCGCGGCGCACATAGGCGCCGTCGGGGCCGAAGGTGCCGTACACGGCACGGAATCCCCGGTCCACGCTGCCGACGTTGACGAGGTTCTCCAGCACCCAGCGGGCGACCCGCTCGTGTTCCTCCGCGGTGCGCCGAGGGTCCTGGGCCGCGATCCGCGGCAGCAGCCGGGCGACGATCTGCTCGTGGTCGGCTCCGGTGTCGAAGTCCATGCTGAGGGTGACCAGATCGATGGCGGCGAGAGCCACCTCGGCCATGGCGTAGCTGCCGTACTCCCCCGCGAGGTTCGCCTTGCGGACGTCGAGGTCGTGCAGGGGCGCGGTACAGGCGAGGGCGCGCAGCCTGCGCGCCAGTCCCTCGTCGGCCGCGGGGCCGGGGGCCGGAGAAGGGCTGGTCGGCGGGTTCTGGGACGCCGTTCGGGGCTCGGTCACGACGCCCACACTAAGCGTTCGCGCGGACAACGCACGAAACGGCCGCGAGGGTCGTTCAACGAGGGGCGGGGCCTTCCGGCGTGCCGTATCCGCCGCCGCCGGGTGTGCGCACCACCAGGACGTCGCCCGGGCCGACCTCGGCCGTGTCGCGTCCGGCAAGCGACTCGGTACGGCCGTCGGCACGTTCGACCGTGTTGGTTCCGAGCGCTCCCGGCATTCCTCCGGCCATGCCGTACGGCGGGAGGCGCCGGTGGTCGGTGAGCAGGGCCAGAGTCATCGGTTCCAGGAAACGGATGCGGCGTTCGACGCCGTCGCCGCCGCTCCACCGGCCGGCGCCGCCGCTGCCGGTGCGGATGCGGAAATCCTCCACGCGGACCGGGAAGCGGAACTCCAGGACCTCCGGATCGGTGAGGCGCGAGTTGGTCATGTGCGTCTGGACGGCGTCGGCGCCGGGGAAGCCGTCTCCGGCGCCGGAGCCGCTGGCGATCGTCTCGTAGTACTGCACGTGGCTGTTGCCGAAGGTCAGGTTGTTCATCGTGCCCGAGCCCTCCGCCTGGACCCCCAGGGCACCGTAGAGCGCGCCGGTGACGGCCTGCGAGGTCTCCACGTTTCCCGCGACGGTGGCGGCGGGCGGGGACGGCGCGAGCATGCACCCGTCGGGGATGCGGATGTCCAGTGGTGTCAGGCAGCCGCTGTTCAGAGGGATGTCGTCGGCGATGAGTGTGCGGAAGACGTACAGCACTGCCGCCATCACGACGGAGCGGGGCGCGTTGGAGTTGTCACCGCGCTGCGGCGAGGTGCCGGTGAAGTCGACCACGGCGGAGCGGGTGCGGTGATCGACGGTCACGGCCACTCGGACGACCGCGCCGGCGTCGGTCTCGTAGCGGAACACGCCGTCGGGAAGGGTGGCGAGGATGCGGCGCACCGACTCCTCCGCGTTCGCCTGCACGTGCCGCATGTAGGCCTGCACCACCTCGAGGCCGAACTGATCGGTCATCGAGCGGAGTTCAGCGATGCCCTTCTCGTTCGCGGCGATCTGGGCACGGAGGTCGGCGAGGTTGGCCCGCGGGTTTCGGGAGGGATGGGGTGCGGAGGTGAGCAGGTCGAGGGTGTCCTCCTCCCGCAATCGGCCGTCCCGGACCAGGAGCCAGTTGTCGAAGAGCACGCCTTCCTCGTCCACCGTCCTGCTGAAGGCAGGCATGGAACCGGGCGTGATGCCCCCGATCTCCGCGTGGTGTCCCCGTGAGGCGACGAGGAAGAGCAGCCGGACGCCGGCGGTGTCGAACACGGGTGTGACGACGGTGACATCGGGGAGGTGGGTACCTCCGTGGTAGGGATCGTTGACGGCATAGACGTCGCCCGGCCGCATGGTGCTGCCCCGTCGTCGCACCACTTCCTTCAGCGACTCCCCCATCGACCCGAGGTGCACCGGGATGTGCGGCGCGTTGGCGACCAGTCCGCCGCCGCTGTCGAAGACGGCGCACGAGAAGTCGAGCCGCTCCTTGATGTTGACGGAGTGGGCGGTGTTCTCCAGCCGCAGACCCATCTGCTCGGCGATGGTCATGAAGAGGCTGTTGAACACCTCGAGTTTGACGGGATCCACCTCGGTCCCCACCGCCACCGGCCCCGGGCGCGGACGCGTCCGCGTCAGCAGCAGGTGTCCGCGGGGACCGACGGCCGCCTGCCATCCCGGGGCCACCACCGTCGTGGCGTCGGGTTCGACGACGAGGGCGGGACCGGGGACGGAGTCCGAGGGGCACAGATCCGCGCGCCGGTACAGCGGTGTCCGCCGCCGGCGCCCCTGCACATGCAGGGTGACCCGGTCGGCCGGCACGAGCGGACCGTCGCGCGGTTCGGCGCCGGGAAGGTGCGCGGCCTGGGCACCCGCGATGCCGGTTGCCTCCGCGGTGGCCGTCGCCACGACCAGGGGCTTGTCCATGAGAAAGCCGTAGCGCGCACGGTGGGCCCGCTCGAAGTCCGCCCGCAGCGTCTCGGCCGGAGCGAGCGGGACGGGCAGTGCGGCGTCCGTACCGGCGTAGCGCAGGTGCAGACGGAGCGCGGTGTGCACTGCGGCGTCGTCGATCCCGTCGGCATGGAGCTGCGCGCGGACGCGGTCGTCCAGGCGCGCGCACAGCTGTCGGGTGTCCTCCAGCACCTCGTCGGTGAGTTCGGCCTCCACGGACTGCTCGCGCAGCGCGGTGGCATCGGCGACGCCGATGCCGTAGGCGGACAGGACGCCGGCGAGCGGCGGCACCACCACGGTGGCGATGCCCAGGGCGTCGGCGACCGCGCAGGCGTGCTGTCCGCCCGCTCCGCCGAAGGCGGCGAGTGCGTAGCGGGTGACGTCGTGGCCGCGCTGCACCGAGATCTTCTTCACCGCGTTCGCCATGTTGAGCACCGCGATCTCCAGGAACCCCTCGGCGACCTCCTCGGGGGAGCGTGCATCGCCCGTGGCCTCCCGGATCTCCTCCGCCAGCCGCGCGAATCGCGCCGCGACCTCGGCGGCGTCGAGGGGCTGGTCACCGTTCGGGCCGAAGACGCGGGGAAAGTGGGCCGGTTGCACCCGTCCGAGCATCACGTTGGCGTCGGTGACGGTCAGCGGGCCGCCGCGGCGGTAGCACGCAGGACCGGGGTCGGCTCCCGCGGAGGCCGGACCGACACGGTAGCGGGAACCGTCGAAGCGGAGTACGGAGCCGCCTCCGGCGGCGACCGTGTGGATGTCCATCATCGGGGCGCGCATGCGGACGCCCGCGACCTGCGTGCCGAGGACGCGCTCCAGTTCTCCGGCGTAGTGGGAGACATCGGTGGAGGTGCCGCCCATGTCCAGGCCCACGACGCGCTCGTGGCCGGCCTCCGCGCAACTGCGCGCCATGCCCACGACGCCGCCGGCCGGTCCGGAGAGCACCGCGTCCTTGCCGCGGAAGTGGGAGGCCTCGCGCAGACCTCCGTTGGACTGCATGAACATCAGCCGGATGCCCGGGAGTTCCGCAGCGACCTGTTCGACGTAGCGGCGCAGCACGGGAGAGAGGTAGGCGTCGACGACCGTGGTGTCGCCGCGCGGCACCAGCTTGATCAGGGGGCTGACCTCGTGGGAGCAGCTGACCTGAACGAATCCTGCGCGACGCGCGAGCTCGGCGAGGCGCCGCTCGTGGGCCGGGTACCGGTAGGCGTGCAGGAGGACCACCGCGGCGCTCCGGTACCCCTGGGCGTGCGCGGCCTCCAGCGCCCGGGCGGCGGTGTCCTCGTCGAGCGGCAGCACCAACTCGCCTGCGGCGCCCATCCGCTCCGGCACCTCGATCACGTGGGCGTAGAGCGCTTCGGGCAGCACGATGCGACGGTCGAAGAGCCGGGGCCGGTTCTGGTAGGCGATGCGCAGGGCGTCGCGGAATCCGGCGGTGGTCACCAGCACGGTCGGTTCGCCGGTCCGTTCGAGCAGGGCGTTGGTCGCGACCGTGGTGCCCATCTTCACCACCGCGACGCTGTCGGCGGACACCGGCTCGCCCTCCGGGGTGCCCAGCAGCCGCCGGACCCCCGCGACGGCGGCGTCCCGGTAGCGCTCGGGAGCGTGGGAGAGCAGCTTCGCGGTGACGAGCGCGCCGTCCGGCCGACGGCCGACGACGTCCGTGAAGGTACCGCCCCGGTCGACCCAGAACTCCCAGCGACCGCTCATGCCGTCATCCTGCCAGCGCGGACGGCGCGGCGCTTCCGCTGCGGCCGTGGCGGGGATGCCGGTCAGGCCGTGCCGTCGGGCTCCAGCCTGACGCGTACGGCGTCCTGCACCCCGGCCTCCTCGGCCGGGTCGGCGGCCAGCCGCCGGAAGCGCTCGACCACCTGCGAGTCGCCGATGGCCGCGTACCGGGCGGCGAGTTCGCGGGTGGTCTCCTCGCAGTCCCAGAGGCACTCGACGGCGAAGCCTGCCGCGAAGGTGTCGTCGGTGGCCGCGAGGGCCCTGGCCGTGCGACCCCGCAGCCGCGAGGACGCCGTCTCGCGGTAGAGGTGGCGCAGCACGGGTGCGGCGCAGCGGATCGTGAGGCGTCCCGCTCCGTCGACGAGCGGCCACAGGTCGTCGCTGTCCGCGCCGTGGTCACGGACCGTGCGGCGCAGTGCCGTGAGGACGGTTCCGGCGTCCTGCGGGCCGCCGTCCCGGGCGAGCAGATGGGCGGCCGTCCGCCCGAGGGCGTCCTCGCGCCGGGCGGCCCAGCGGCGGGCGCGCCGGACGGCTTCGGAGCTGCGCATCCGGAAGAAGGAGGCCAGGGCGGATTCCAGGAGCGGCGGGGGGCTCGCCGATACGGCAGTCTCGTCGGCGACGTCCTGGAGGAGGTCGAGCACGGCCGGATCGGCGTGCTCGGCGAGGTGCCGCAGTGCCGCTCCCCGGGCCGCGTCCGGGCCGCCGCGGGCCACTGCGAGGAGTTCGGTGCGGTCGGCGGGGCCGGCCACCGCTGCCAGGCAGCGGGCGGCGGCGGCTTCCCGTCGCGGTGTCCACTCCTCCTGGGCCCAGGCGAGCACCTCGCGCACGCTCCACCCCGGACGGGGCGCGTTCGCGCGCAGCTGGCGCTGCCATCGGTCGAAGGAGACCGTTTCGCGAGCCTTTCGGAGCCGCTCTCCCTGCTCCGGGCGGGTGGCGTCCTCCTCCCACAGCCGCCAGGGGCGCGGCTCGAAGGCATCCTTCGCGGCGGCCGCCAGGCCGGCTTCGCCCTCGGCGCTCTGCGGGAAGCGGGCCAGCACCCGGGGGCCCAGCGGGACGAGCCCGGCGTCGTCGTCGCGGACGGCGAGTTCGTCGAGCGCCCACTGCCAGGCGGCGCCGGTGGTCGTGTAGCGGCGCAGCAGGTGGAGGGCGCGGGTGTCGCCGTAGGAGACGAGGTGTCCGAGAACCGAGAGTGCGAGACCTGTGCGTTCCTCGGGCACCTCGGCGAGGGTGTCCTCGGGGTGGAACAAGTGGGCCTCGACGGCGTCGAGGTCGGCACCGAGCTCGACGTGGAGGCGCGCGTAGTAGAGAGAGCGGTTCTCGATCCGCCAGTCGCGCCGGGGATCGCTGCACACGCACCGGGCGAGGGCCGCGAGCGCCTCGTTCCGCGGCGCGGCGAGGGCGTGCAGCGTCCCGTCACCACGGCCTCGCTGGAGGAGGCCGAGCAGCGTACCGCTGGGCGCTATGTCTGAATCGACGGGATCGACGTACATGGGAGTCAGCATCCGGTGCAGGGTCTTCGGCTGGCAACGGGATTTCCGCTGACCGGCAGTCTTGCCGGAACCGGCGGGTTCTACTCCCCCGCCGTGGCGGTCCCGTTCCCGGCGCCGCAGCCTACCGTCCGGCGATCGCGGCGGGCCGCTCGGGACGGCCGCCGCCGGAACCGAACCGGATCGCCGTCGACATATGCCGGAAGCACCACCGAAACGGGTAGGGCGAAACCTCTTACGCAGCGTCGCGGGTTGTGCGAAAGTCGTGACCGTTCCTCATTCGCATCGGAGTGCGCCATGCCGTCCTCTCATCCCGCGGAACCACCGGAAGCCGCCGAAGACGACTTCCTGGACGCGCTCATCACGCAGACCGACCGCCTACGGACCGGTATCGAGGCCGTGCGGCGCGAGGACCGTCCCGACGAGGCCGCCGTGACGCCGGAGGGCCGGTGGCAGCGGGCGCTGTGGGATCTGGCGGCGTTCCAGGCGGACGACCTGGGCGGCCGTCTGAGCCAGTTGCGCGAGCAGCTGACCGGGACCGGTGCGGGCGAACCGGCGACGGACACCGTGGAACTGCCAGGATCCCGGGCACCCGTGGCGTCGTCCGGTCCCTCGGCCACCGGCGCGTACGGGACGGCGGAGACCGTCGGCGCCGACAGGGCACGACGCGGATCGCTTCTGGGACGGGTGGGAAGCGCCGAGTGGAACCTCCTCACCGACGAGGTGACCTGGTCCCGTGAGCTGTACGGCATCTTCGGCCGCACGGCGGAGGACGGACCGTTGTCCCTCGACGAACTGCCGGCGTGGGTGTGGAGCGAGGACCAGACGGCGCTGACGACAGCGGTCACCGACTGCCTGGTGGACGGGTGTCCCGTCGACGGCGAGTTCCGGATCGTGCGGCCGGACGGCGCCGTGCGGACGCTCCATCTCATGGGCGAGCCGGTCCTGGACGTGGACGGCCGGACCGCGTCGATGTGGGCGGTGCTCCGGGACGTCAGCGAACTCCGGAGGACCGAGCAGGCCGTGCGGGAGAGTCGCGAGTCGGTGCAGCGGGAACGGCTGGCAGCCCGGACGGAGCGGCGGCTGGCGGTCGAGCTGCAGGAGTCCGCACTGCCGCCGTGGCGCGGCAGCCGCCGCCTTCCGCGGCGCGGCGACGGCCGCGCGGGCGCTCTGGAACTCGGCGCGCACTATCTGCCGTCCACCTCGGCCACCCTGATCGGTGGCGGCTGGCACGACGCTCTGGAGCTTCCGGGCGGAGACTGCCTCCTCACCGTCGGTGATCTCACCGGCCACGGGGCGCCGGCAACCTCCGGGATGGCGCTGCTGCTGGGTGCGGTCCGCGGCATGTCGGCCGCCGGGGTGGAGCCTGGCCCGCTGATGGGTCACCTCAACGGTCTGCTGGACGCGGCGGCGCAACCGGCGCTGGGCAGTGCGCTGTGCTGCCGCTTCGCCCCCGCCTCGCGCACCCTCACCTGGTCGCAGTCCGGCCACCCGTCGCCCGTGCTGTTCCGCGGGGGCGCGGGGACGGTCCTGACCGCTCCGACAGGGGTGCTGCTGGGGGCGACGTCCGGCGCGGAGTACGGGCAGCGGACCGAGCACCTGCGCCCCGGCGACACCCTGGTGCTCCACACCGGCGGCCCGGCGCCGCGGGGCTCCGGGGCGCCGGAGGAGCTGCCCGCGGCGGCCCGGCTGCTCGAACTGGCTCCCCGCCTCGCGCGGGCGCGGACGGCCCAGGAGTGCCTCCGGGCCGTGGTCGAGGCGTTCGACGGCGGAGAGCGGGAGGACGACGTCTGCGTGCTGGTGGCACGCGTGGAGTGACCCGCCCGGGTCACCGGTCACACGGCCCGGATGCCCTGGTCCCGGACCGCGCGAGGAGCCCGGGGCAGGGACTCGCGGACCTCGTCGCGGAGGTTCTGGATCGTCGCGTCGCCCGCGTACTGTCCGGTGAGCCGGTACATCTCCCGCAGCCGGTGCCAGGTGCGGTGCGAGGAAGTCTGGCCGATGGACAGGAGGGCGAGCCGGGCGTAGCGGTCCGCCTGGTCCGGGTCGTCCGCGATGAAGCAGGCAGAGGCCATCGTCAGATAGTCGAAGATCTTCGAGCGCTGACGGCCGTCGACACGCAGGGCGAGCGCCTTCTCCGCATAGTGCTGCGCCTGACCGACGACGGAGGGGTCGTGCTCCGCCAGCGTGCGGTAGGCCAGGGCCTGCATGCCGTAGAGGTCCTCCTCCTTGAAGGTCTGCATCCAGCTGGGTGGCGGCACGTCCTGGCGGTCGGAGGCGAAGAGGTCCTCGGCCTGTCCCAGGGTTCGGCGCATCTCCTGTCCGCGCCCCATGGACGCCTCGGCCCATGCCTCCACCGTGCACAGCATGGCCCGGGTGCGGGGAAGCGTCTCCTCGCCGGAACCGGACTTGGCGAGCTGCATGAGGTCCAGCGCATCGTCGGGCCGGCCGAGGTGCACCATCTGGCGGGCGGCGCGTGACAGAGCCTCACCGGCGCGGGGGCGGTCGCCTCCCTCTCTCGCGGCGTGGGCGGCGATGACGAAGTACTTCTGGGCAGTGGGTTCCAGACCGACGTCGTGCGACATCCAGCCGGCCAGGACGGCGAGGTTGGCCGCGACGCCCCACAGGCGCTGCTGCAGCTGCGGGGGGTGGCGGTACGCCAGCATGCCTCCCACTTCGTTGAGCTGGCCGACCACGGCCTTGCGTTGGAGTCCTCCCCCTCTCGCGGCGTCCCAGGCACGGAACACCTCGACGGAGTGTTCGAGTGCCTCGACCTCCTGCACGCCGGCAGGCGCGGCCTCGAAGCCGTCGAGAGCGATCGAGTCGGGGTCGAGAGGGTTGTGGAGCGGAGTGCCTGCAGCGGAAGCGGGATCCGTCCGGAGCCAGTTGTGGAGGGCACCGTTGAGTGCTGATCCTGCGGCGAGCGCGGCGCCCGCGCCCACCAAGCCGCGTCGGTTGAGCATGAGGTCCATTCCCGTGAATTCGGTGAGGACCGCGGCCATCCGCTCCGGTGCCCAGGGCAGGTCTTCCACGGACTGTCTGTTCGCTGCCTGTCCGGACTTGCGGAACCCGAGGTCCTCGATGGTCACGACACGGCCGAGTCGCTCGGTGAACAGGGCTGCCAGCACCTTCGGCACGGGATCGCGCGGGGTCTCCCCCAGGTCGATCCATCGCCTCACCCGCGAGGTGTCGGTCGCCAGCTGCGGATGGCCCATGACCGCCGCCTGCCGGTTGACCAGCCGCGCGAGTTCGCCCTTGGACCAGCCGGCCATGCCGAACAGGTCCGCGAGACGGGTGTTGGGTTCCTTGTGCACTTCAAGCCCCCAGGTTCTCGGCTGCGTCGACCCTAGCCCGGGGTCCGGTGCGGCTTCGAGCATTCGCCAGGGTCCGCCAGGGTCCGCCAGATGGTGTGCCACCCGCGCACGGGTGTCCTGTAGAACCGCGCCACCCGGTCCGGGTCCGGATGCGACGGGATCCGCATTCCCCAGGATGCTTCTCCCGCGGGTCCGACCGCGGGCCGGTGGCGCACATCCATCGTCGGCGCACGAAGGGAACGGCTCGTCCATGAATCCAGTAACGTCCCCCGTATCCGCGCCGCTCCGGCCACAACTCTCCCGGGCCGGCGCCGGCCGGCGCCGGCCGGTGTCCGACGGGGCCGCCGCCTTCGGCGGGAGGCTCGACCTCTCCGGCCCGCAGGGTGCTCAGCTGCGTACCGCCGTCGCTTCGGTGAACCGTTTCTGCCCGGACTTCCGCCCCATGCAACTGCTGCGCCGCAGCGGTCGCTCGGTGCTGCTCGCGGGTACCGTGGCGAACCGTCAGGTGGTGGCCAAGTGCCTGCTGGACCACTCCCCCGCCTGGGTGGAACGCTTCCAGCACGAGAGCAGCGTCTACCGCGCCTTCACCCGGCAACGGCCACCGGTACGGGTGCCACGGCTCGTCGCCGCGGACCCCGACGGAGGGGCCCTGGTCACCGAGCGGCTTCCGGGACGGCCGGCGGCCCTCCAGCGGCACCCGTTCGGGGCGCCGTCGGGGGGTGAGCTGCGGAACGTCCTCGGAGCCCTGTGCCGGCTCGGCCTCTGGCAGCCGCCGACCGGCGCGTTCGACCGTCCGCTGGACTACCCCGCGCGCCTGAACCGCTACCACGAACTCGGTCTGCTCACCGACCGTGACCTGGGCGATCTGCAGAAGCTGCTGCACGGCGCGACGCACCCGGGCGGACGGAGCCGGGTCACCTGGCAGTTCAACCACGGAGACGCACTGCTCTCGAACGTGCTGCTGTCTCCGAACGGTCCGGTACTGCTCGACTGGGAGCACGCGGGCTGGTACCTGCCCGGCTACGACCTGGCCACGCTGTGGTCGGTGCTCGGCGACGCCCCCCTGGCACGACGCCAGGTCAGCCAGCTGGCACAAGCGGCCGGTCCGGCGGCCCGGGACGCGTTCCTGGTGAACCTCATGCTCGTGCTGACCCGTGAGATCCGCACCTACGAGACCGCGGTGCAGCGCACCATGCGCGGGGCCGCCGCTCCCGAGGCCGGCCCCGACCGGTACGAAGGGAGCGGGGCGATGACCGTCGGGGAGAAGCAGCGTCTGCTGCTGCGCCGCCTGCACGACGACTGCGCCATGGCACGCCGCGCCGTACGCGCCGCCGTCGGCACCCGCTGAGTGCTCACTGCGGGGACGGCACCCGCTCAGCGGGCATTGCCCGGCCTCACTCCGGTCAATACCTCTCCGACGTGCGCCGTCGTCGCAGAGGAGCCCGAGGTGTCCCGTTCCGCCCTCCCGTACGCCCCCCGAGCGCGCCGCAACCGGCACGCGGCACGGGGCCTGCGACGGATCGCCGCGGTGTGCTGCGCCGTCGTCGTCGTGCCGCTCGGCCTCACCCAGGGCAGCGCAACCGCGGCCGGGTCAGCGGTGGACGGCGAGGACCCGCACACCCTCCAACGCGCCTTCACCCGTGCCGCCCAGCAGTACGACGTGCCGCAGAGCGTACTGCTCGGGGTGTCGTACCTGCAGTCGCGGTGGGACGGCCACACGGGCGCGGCCAGTGTGTCGGGCGGCTACGGGCCCATGCACCTGACCGACCTGCGCGCGGCACGTGCCGCGTCGGACCACGCCGGTGACGGACCGCCCGCTGCGCTGCGGGACGGAGGCGTGCACCGCCGCCCCGGGGGCACACCGGGGCGGCCGGAGGCAGCGGCTCCCGCGGGACGGCAGAAGGTTCCCGCGCGGCTGCGGACGCTGCGCCGCGCAGCGGCCCTCTCGGGCCTTCCCGCCGAGCGGCTGCGCAGCGATCCGGCGGCCAACATCGCCGGCGGAGCGGCCCTGCTGGCCCACGCCCAGCGCACCACGGGGAGGCCGCTGAGCGACGACCCGGCCGACTGGTACGGCGCCGTCGCCGCCTACCCGGCAGGTGCCCGCGGACGTGCCCCGGCCTTCGCGGACGAGGTGTTCCGCGTGCTGCGGACGGGAGAACGAAGGGTCACCGCGGAAGGGCAGCAGGTCGTGCTCCGGGCCGTGCCCGGGCTGCGCACACCGCACACCCGGGCCGGCGGCACGGGGTGGCGGGCAGCCCGCCGGCACCCGGACATCGAGTGCCCGCACACCGTGAGCTGCACCTGGCGCCCGGCGGCCCTGGACACCTGGCGCGCGGAGGACGGCTCTGCGGACCACGGCAACCACGACCGGGCGAACCGCCCGGTGGACGGCGACATCGACTACCTCGTGGTGCACGACGTGGAGGGCTACTGGGAGGGAGCGAACCACCTCGTCCGCGACCCGGAGTACGTGTCGTGGCACTACACGCTGCGGTCCTCGGACGGGCACGTGGCGCAGCACCTGCGGACGAAGGACGTGGGGTGGCACGCGGGGAACTGGTTCGTCAACGCCAAGTCGGTGGGGCTGGAGCACGAGGGCTTCCTGTCGGATCCGGACGCCTGGTACACCGAGGCGATGTACCGGTCCTCGGCGCGGCTGGTGCGGTACCTGGCGGGGAAGTACGACATTCCGCTGGACCGGCAGCACATTCTGGGCCACGACAACGTCCCCGGTGTGGTGCCGTCGTCGATTCCGGGTATGCACACCG
Organism: Streptomyces callyspongiae; assembly: GCF_047200695.1. Lineage (NCBI taxonomy): Bacteria > Bacillati > Actinomycetota > Actinomycetes > Kitasatosporales > Streptomycetaceae > Streptomyces > Streptomyces callyspongiae. The sequence continues at coordinate 101,954 of NZ_JBJZOM010000013.1, read as the reverse complement.
ATCCGGGGCCGTACTGGGACTGGGCGCACTACTTCCGCCTGCTGGGGGCGCCGTTCCACGCCGAGCCGTCGCGGGGCGGGCCGCACGCCGTCACGATTCTTCCCGAGTACGCCGAGCACCAGCCGCTCTACACGGGCTGCGACGACTCCGGCGACCCGTGCGCGCCGCACGGCTCCGGCGCGGTGCGGCTGCACACCGCGCCGGAGGCGGATGCCCCGCTGGTGCGTGACATCGGTCTGCGTCCGGACGGTGGGCCGTCCACCACGGACGTCAACGACACCGGTGCCCGGGCCTCCACCGGTCAGCGCTACGCCGTGGCCGGCCGGCAGGGCGAGTGGACCGCGATCTGGTACCTGGGGCAGAAGGCCTGGTTCCACAACCCGGCCGACCGGCCCACCGCCGTCCCGGCCCGCGGCCCGGTGGTCACGCCGAAGGAGGGCCGGGACTTCGTGCCCGTCTACGGCCGCGCCTACCCGGAGGCCTCGGCCTACCCCGAGGGCGTCCCCGTGCAGAAGTCCGTGCCGCTCGGCTACCGGCTGAAGGCGGGTCAGGAGTACGTGATGGGCACCACCGCTCGGGGCGAGTACCTCTGGGCGCAGGAGCCCGGCGAAGGCGGTGGGCCGCCCGTACTCGTACAGGGCGAAGAGCGGTACCACCAGATCCAGTTCGGACACCGGATCGCCTTCGTGAAGGCTGCCGACGTGCGGCTCATGCCTGCGTGAACATCTCCGGCGGGAGCGGCTTCAGCAGGGCGTACAGGTCGTCCGTGATCGGCCGGTCCCAGCTCGCGATGGTGACCAGCACGCCGTCGCTCCGGTCGAACTGCACGCAGGAGATGCGTTCCTCGGTGCACTTGACGCGGCGGACGATGAGGAGGTTGCCGTCGTGCATGACCGGATCCTCCTCGACGTCGGCCACCTCGACGTGCTCCTCGTTCTCCAACGCAGCAAGCAACTGGGCGACCTCCAGCGGCACCTGCCGGTCACCGAGGTCGCGAAACGGCGACCCCTCCGGCAGGTTGCCGATGATCATCGCAGGTCCGCGCCCCCCGAGCAGGTCGTAGCGCAGGAACACGCCCTGGCAGGTGCCGTCCGGGGCCGGCAGCAGACCCGCACCCAGATTGCCCGGCCAGTCGGACGGATCCATGGCGAGCACGTCGAAGTCGGGTCCTGCAGGGGCGGCGCTGCGGCGACGGAGGAAGGACATGGGGGCCATGGTACGTCGCCCCGTGAGCGGCCTCCTGCGCACGGCAGGGGGTGCTCGGTGCGATCCCTTGACGGCCCGCCCCACCGGCTGGTTGTTTGAGTCCACTGGCTACCGAATGATCGGTTGGGGCGATTCATGCAGGCCGAAAAGGCGATCGACGCGGCTCGCCGCATGACGGGTGACGAGTTGCGCGCACTGCAGCTGGAACGGCTGCGTGCCACCCTCCACCGGGCGTACGAGAACGTGGAGCACTACCGTCGCGCCTTCGACGAGGCCGGCGTGCGGCCCGAGGACTGCACGTCCCTGGAGGACCTGGCTCGGTTCCCGTTCACCGTCAAGGACGATCTGCGCGCGCAATACCCGTTCGGCATGTTCGCGGTCCCCCGGCGGGAGCTGCGCCGGGTGCACGCCTCCAGCGGGACCACCGGCCTGCCGACCGTGGTCGGGTACACGCAGGCCGACCTCGACGTCTGGTCGGATCTGGTGGCACGCAGCATTCACGCCGCGGGTGGCCGGGCCGGCGACATCGTGCACGTCGCGTACGGGTACGGACTGTTCACCGGTGGCCTCGGAGCGCACTACGGTGCGGAACGACTCGGCTGCACCGTGGTGCCGGCCTCCGGGGGGATGACCGCCCGCCAGGTGCGCCTGATCCAGGACTTCCGGCCGGAGATCATCATGGTCACGCCGTCCTACATGCTCACCCTGCTCGACGAGTTCGAGCGCCAGGGCATCGACCCCCGCACCAGCTCGCTGCGCGTCGGGATCTTCGGTGCCGAGCCGTGGACGGAACGGATGCGTCGCGAGATCGAGGAGCGCGCGGGTATCGACGCCGTCGACATCTACGGACTGTCGGAGGTCATGGGCCCCGGAGTGTCCCAGGAGTGCGTCGGCACCAAGGACGGACTGCACATCTGGGAGGACCACTTCCTGCCGGAGATCGTCGACCCTGTGACGGGAGAACCGGTCCCGGACGGCGGGACCGGTGAACTGGTCTTCACCTCCCTCACCAAGGAGGCGCTGCCGATGATCAGGTACCGCACACGGGACCTGACCCGGCTGCTTCCCGGTACCGCATGGCCCGCGTTCCGCCGGATGGAGAAGGTCACCGGCCGCTGCGACGACATGATCATTCTCCGGGGGGTGAACCTCTTCCCCTCGCAGATCGAGGAGATCGTGCTCCGAACCCCCGGAGTGGCGCCCCACTTCCAGCTGCACCTCGGCCGGGAGGGCCGGATGGATCGTCTGACGGTCCGCGCGGAGGCCCGTACGGAGGCGACATCCGAGCAGCGCACTGAGGCCGTCGCCTCGATCGTCCGCGCGGTCAAGGACGGCATCGGCGTCTCGGTCGCGGTGGAGATCGTCGAGCCGGAGACGCTGGAGCGCTCCGTCGGCAAGATCAAGCGCATCGTCGACGAACGGAACGGCTGACCTCGCACGGAGCTCCCCGGGGAGGGATCGAGCGGCTGCGCCCGCTCGGTCCCTCCCCGGGGGCGTCGGTGCCGGTGGGAGAGGCCTCAGCCGCGGGTGCCCGCCCGGGGGCCGGCGCGTTCGGCCTCGAGCACGGCCATGGCCGCGTTGTGCCCCGCCACACCGCTGACGCCGCCGCCACGGACGGCGCTCGCACCGCACAGCCAGACGTTGGGGTGCTGTGTCTCCACTCCCCACCGGCCGCCGTCGGGCTGCCGGTACGGGAAGGACAGGTCGCCGTGGAAGATGTGGCCGCCGGGCAGGCGCAGGTCCCCCTCCAGGTCGACCGGCGTCTTCGCCTCGATGCACGGCCTGCCGTCGGCGTCGACAGCGAGGCAGTCCGCGAGCGGCTCCTCGAGGTGTGCGTCGAGCTGTGCGATCGTCGCTTTCAGGGCCTCTTCCCGGCGCGCGTCGTTGTCACCGGTGAAGAGGTCCTCCGGCATCAGCAGGCCGAACAGCGTGAGCGTCTGGTAGCCCTCCCGGACGAGGTCGGGCCCGAGGATGGACGGATCGGTCAGCGAGTGGCAGTAGATCTCCGAGGGCGGCGCGGAGGGCATGCGGCCGCCCGATGCCTGCCGATACGCCTCGGCCAGCGCCCCGTACCCCTCGGCGATGTGGAAAGTCCCCGCGAACGCCTCGCGGGGGTCCACCGAGGTGTCCCGCAGCCGCGGCAGTCGCCGCAGCAGCATGTTCACCTTCAGCTGGGAACCCGACGCGCGCGGCGGCCCCACCTCGCCGAGCATCTCGGCGAGGGCCTGTGCGGACGCCCCCGACAGCACGTGCCGTGCCTCGACGGTGCCCTCGCCCTCGGCCGTGCGGTAGTGGACGGCGGCAGCGGCACCGTCCGTCTCGACGGTGTGCACGTGGCAGCCGGTGACCAGCTCCGCTCCGGCCGAACGGGCGGCGGAGGCGAGTGCGCCGCTGACGGCGCCCATCCCTCCGACCGGCACGTCCCAGTCCCCGGTGCCGCCACCGATGATGTGGTACAGGAAGCAGCGGTTCTGGAGCAGCGAGGGGTCGTGGGCCTCGGAGAAGGTGCCGATCAGCGCGTCCGTGAGCACCACTCCCCTGACGAGGTCGTCGGAGAACCGCGCCTCGACGGCCTCGCCGAGGGGCCGCTCGAACAGTTCCTCCCAGGCGGCGTCCTCGCCGACCGCCGTGCGCAGTTCGTCCCTGGTGGGAAGGGGGTCGGTCAGAGTGGGGAAGACGCGCTCGGCGACCCGCCCGGTCATCGCGTAGAACCGCTGCCATTCCTCGAACTCGCGGTCCGAGCCGGTGAGACGCCGGAAGGACTCCCGGGTGCTCGAGTCGTCGTCCGTGACCAGCAGGCCGCTCGGGGCCGCCGGGCCCGAGAACGGCGTGTAGGAGGAGACGGCGCGCTTGCGCAGCGGTATCGCGACCCCCAGGTCGGTGGCGATCCGCCGGGGCAGGAGACTGACGAGGTAGGAGTACGCGGACAGGCGGGCGTCCACACCGGTGAAGGGGGTGGTGGACACCGCCGCACCGCCGGTGTGGTCGTCGCGTTCGAGGAGGGCCACGGACAGGCCGGCCCGCGCGAGGTACGCGGCCGCGACCAGGCCGTTGTGGCCACCGCCGACGATGACGGCGTCGTATGAGGGCTGTTCGGGCATGATCCCTGTCTACACGGGTTGCGCATCGCGGACCAGCGTCGGGGCGTAACCGGGGCGTTCCGGGGGAACCCCGGTTGTCGCACCCTTCGGTGTACGCCGGCGGGTGGGCCGATTCGGTGACCGTGGTGGCCGGGAGGACGCGATGAGGCAATTGATCAATGTGCCGGAGACAGTGGTCGAGGATGCGCTGCGGGGCATGGCCGCGGCCCATCCGGAACTGACGGTGGACGTGGAGAACCGGGTCGTCCTGCGCGGCGACGCCCCGGTCGCCGACAAGGTGGCGCTGATCTCCGGGGGCGGCTCGGGGCACGAGCCCCTCCACGGGGGGTTCGTGGGCCCGGGGATGCTGGACGCAGCCTGCCCGGGAGAGGTCTTCACCTCGCCGGTTCCCGACCAGATGGTCCGGGCCGCCGCGGCGGTCGACGGCGGCAGCGGTGTGTTGTTCGTGGTGAAGAACTACACCGGGGACGTGCTGAACTTCCAGATGGCCGCGGAGATGGCGGAGGACGAGGGGATCCGGGCGGCCTCCGTGCTCGTGCACGACGATGTCGCGGTGGAGGACAGTGTCCACACGGCGGGCCGGCGAGGCACCGGAGGCACCCTGTTCGTCGAGAAGATCGCCGGTGCGGCGGCACAGGCAGGCCTGCCCCTGGAGAAGGTGGAGGCGCTCGCGAACCGGGTCGCCGAGGCCTCCCGCAGCTTCGGGGTGGCACTGAGCGCCTGCAGCACCCCGGCCCGCGGCGGACCCACGTTCGACCTGCCGGAGGGGGAGCTGGAGCTGGGCATCGGCATCCACGGCGAGCCGGGGCGCGAACGCCGGGCGATGATGACCTCGGGCGAGATCGCCGACGTGGCTCTCGACGCCGTCCTGGACGATCTGCGTCCGCAGGGCCCCGTCCTGGCACTGGTGAGCGGGCTGGGGGCGACTCCGCTGCTGGAGCTGTACGGCTTCGCGAACGAGGTCCACCGAGTCCTCGCGCAGCGCAGGGTGCCCGTGGCCCGCTCGCTCGTCGGCAACTACGTGACCTCGCTCGACATGTCGGGTGCGTCGGTGACCCTGTGCCGCGCCGACGAGGACATGGTGGAGTACTGGGACGCTCCGGTGCGCACGCCGGGGCTCCGGTGGGGTGCGTAGCGGGCATCCCGGCCGGAAGGCAACCGTTCGGATCCGACCCGTACCGGGAGGCTCACGTGCCCCGAACCGTGCTCGACACCGCGCGGGCCCTGCGCTGGATGGAAGCGGCGGCGGACGCCGTGGACCGCGAGGCGCAGCATCTGACCGACCTCGACTCCGCCATCGGCGACGCCGACCACGGCACCAACATGCGGCGGGGGTTCACCGCGGTACGGGAGGGGCTGGCAACCGATCCGCCCGGTACGCCCGGGGCCGTGCTTCTGCTGTCCGGGAGGCTGCTGGTGTCCAAGGTCGGCGGTGCCTCGGGGCCGCTGTACGGGACGATGCTGCGGCGGGTCGGGAAGGCTTTGGGCGACGAGGCCGAGGTCGACGGTGAACGCCTCGCCGCGGCACTGCGCACCGGCGTCGAGGCCGTGTCCCGGCTGGGAGGAGCCGCCGAGGGCGACAAGACCATGCTGGACGCCCTCTACCCCGCCGTGACCGCGATGGAGGACGCCGTGCGGGACGGGGACGATCCGGCTGCTGCCCTGGCCGCCGCACGGACAGCAGCGGGCGAGGGTTCCCGGGCGACGATCCCCCTGCAGGCGCGGAAGGGCCGCGCCAGCTACCTGGGAGAACGGAGCATCGGTCACGAGGATCCCGGAGCGGCCTCCTCCGCGCTGCTGGTGGCCGCCCTCGCCGAGGCGGTGGACAGCGGTGACTGAGGAGTCGGGGACGGTTGCGCAGGCTGCCGGCGCCCCGGTGGCGCAGCGGGGGCCGGAAGCCCCCGGCCCGCGGCGGGTGGGCCTGGTGCTCGTCTCGCACAGTGCGCAGGTCGCCTCCTCCGTGGCGCACCTGGCGACGGGTCTGGCCGGTGAGGGCGCGGCGCCGGTGGCGGCGGCGGGCGGCACCCCGGACGGCGGGTTCGGCACGGACGCCGATGCCATCCGGGAGGCGGCCCACGCGGTGGACGAGGGCGCCGGTGTGCTGTTGCTGGCGGACCTGGGGAGCGCGGTGCTCACCGTGCGCGCGCTCCTGGCGGAGGGGGACGAGCTTCCCGAGGGGAGCGAACTCCTGGATGCCCCGTTCGTGGAGGGAGCGATCGCCGCGGTCGTCAGCGCCGCGGCGGGGGCGGACCGTGCGAGCGTGGCGGCTGCGGCCGCGGAGGCGTACGAGTACCGGAAGAGCTGAAGGAGTTTCGGGCGCCTCCGGAGCGGAACTCGTCGCGGCGAAGCCTTTCGAAGAGAGGGAGACTCTCATGCCTGCGGGGTCGAACAGGAAGAGGGAACGGCAGTACCGGCACATCAAGGAGTCCCAGGAACAGCGTGGTGCCTCCGAACGGCGTGCACGGGAGATCGCCTCCCGGACCGTCAACAAGGAACGGGCGCAGGCCGGCGAGGCGAAAGAGGCCAGTCGCACATCCACACGTGACAAGCCCGCGCCGCAACGCGGCGGAGAGCGTTCGGGGAATCGGAAGGGACCGATCAGTCCCACCCGCGAACAGCTCTACGACGAGGCGAAGCGAAAGGGGATCGAGGGGCGTTCCCGAATGAACAAGGAGCAGCTGGCGAGGCGGCTCGGCCGGTGAGAACGCGGTCCCTCCCGAGCCGCCTGCGTCGGCACGGGGAGCGGCAGGCGGAAGGGAGCGCGCGGGGGCGGGACGTCAGCGGGCATGTTCCGGCGGGTACCGGAACCAGGCCGGCCCCTCTTCCGAAGCCATCCCGATCCGTTCGACGGCGAAGTCCTCCAGGGGTGGGAGTTCATGCCGACCGAACCAGGCGACGTCGAGGGACTCCTCGTCGTTGACACGCGCCTCGCCGCCCACCGCGCGGCAGCGGAAGCAGATGTCCATGAACTGGCACCGGTCGCCGTTCGGGTAGCGGATGGGCTCGAGGCCTTCCACCAGAATCACGCGCTCCGGGACGCACTCCACCGCGGTCTCCTCGCGGACCTCGCGGACGATGGTGTCCGCGGGCTGCTCCCCCGGTTCGGCGATTCCGCCGATGAGGGCCCATTTCCCGGTGTCGGCCCGCCGGGCGAGCAGGACCTGCTCCCGGTCGTCCAGCACGACGGCGCTCACTCCCGGCAGGAAGAGCAGTTGCTGACCCGCTGTGGCCCGGAGTGTACGGATGAAGTCGGGAGTGGCCATGGACCCGACTCTAGTGCCCGGGCACGAGGCGCCCGGACGGGTCGGTGGGGGCGGTGGTGAGGAGCCGGCCCTCGGCGAAGGTGCGGGCCGCGGCCGGCAGTGCGCTCGGCCTGCCCGCCGAGAGGACTCGCACGCTGCCGGTGGCGGCAGCCCCGGGCGCGGGCTCCGCACCGAGGCGTCGCAGTGTCTGGGCGGCGACCGCGGCAGCGGATCCGTGGAGTTCGGGAGCCGTGCCGCCGGAAGCGGCGGCGGCGCGGATGCGGACACCCACGAGTTCGTAGTGGGTGCACCCCAGGACGACCGCGCGCACTCCGGGGGGCGTGAGAGCCCCGGCGGCGGCGACGGCGGCGGTGATCGCCTCCTCGTCCCCGGTTTCGACGGCGTCGGCCAGGCCGTGGCAGGGGACCTCGGAGATGCGGGCCCCGTTGCCGAAGTCGCTGATGAGGCGGCGCTGGTAGGCGCTGCCGGTGGTCGCCGGGGTGGCCCAGACGGCGACCGGGCCGCCGCCGGCGGCGGCCGGCTTGACGGCCGGAACGGTGCCGATGACGGCCACAGCAGGTTCGAGTTCGGCGCGCAGTGCGTGCAGGGCGTGCACGGAGGCGGTGTTGCAGGCCACGATCAGGGCGTCGGGCTCGTACTCCGCGGCGGCGAGGGCGCACGCCAGGGCGCGGGCGGCGATGTCGTCGGGTTCACGCGGCCCCCACGGCATGCTGCCGGGGTCGCTGGACAGCACCAGGTCGGCGTCCGGCCTCAGGCGCCGTACCGCTGCGGCGGCGGGCAGCAGGCCGATACCGGAGTCCACGAGCGCGATCTTCACCGGGCACACTCTAGACGAGCGCGTCGGGGAGTTCTCCCGGGCCGGTACCGGAGAGGACCTGCCTCCTTCGGCCCCGGCCGTCGGCGTCACCCTTCCGGCCGATCCCTGCGGCTCGCTGCCCGGTCGGCCGGCCGGCCTGCGGCAGACTGCCGGAGTGAGCGTGGCGACCTGGACCTCCTTCCTCTCCCTGGCCGCGTGGCTGTGGCTGGCAGCGGCCCGCGGGCAGTACTGGCGCACCGACGTCCGCCTCCCTGCCGTGCGGGAGGTCCGCTCTCCCGGGCCCTGGCCCTCCGTCGCCGTCGTGGTGCCCGCGCGTGACGAAGCGGACGTCCTGCCCGGGACGCTGCCCACGCTGCTCGCCCAGCGCTATCCGGGCCGGGTCGAGGTCCTGGTCGTCGACGACGGCAGCGCGGACGGTACGGGCGATGTCGCACGCGCACTCGGCCGGGTGGCGCCGGGCCCGCACCGCTTGGCCGTGGTCACGGCCGGAGCGCCGCCGCGAGGGTGGACGGGCAAGTTGTGGGCGCTGAAGCGGGGCATCGGGGAGGCCCGCGCCCACGGTGCCCCGGAGTACCTGCTGCTGACGGATGCGGACATCGCGCACCGTCCCGATTCGCTGCGGAATCTGGTGGACGCGGCGCGCACCCACGGCCTGGACCTGCTGTCGCAGATGGCGAGGCTGCGGGTGACTACCGGGTGGGAACGTCTGCTGGTGCCGGCGTTCGTGTACTTCTTCTGCCAGCTCTATCCGTTCCGGTCGGTCAACCGGCCGGGAGCGCGCGCCGCTGCGGCTGCCGGCGGGTGCGTGCTGCTGAGCGCGCGTGCTGCCGAGCGGGCGGGAGTGCCCGACCGGATGCGCGGCGCGGTGATCGACGACGTGGCGCTGGGCCGGGCGGTGAAGGGCACGGGCGGGAAGGTGTGGCTGGGGCTGGCGGACGAGGTGGTGAGCGTGCGGCCGTACGAGGGGCTGGCGCCTCTGTGGGCGATGGTCGCGCGGAGCGCCTACGCGCAACTGCGACACAGTCCGTTGCTGCTGGCCGTCACGGTGCCGGGGCTGCTGCTGGTGTATCTGGTGCCGCCGGCGGCGGCACTGACGGGCTCGGCTGCCGGAGCAGCGGCGTGGGCGGTGATGACGGCGACCTACCTGCCGATGGTGCGCCACTACCGGCAACCGTGGTGGGTGGCACTCACGCTGCCCGTGACGGCGGCGCTGTACCTGGCGATGACGGTCGATTCGGCGGTGCGGCACCATGCCGGACGGGGCGCTGCGTGGAAGGGCCGCTTCTACGCGGGTTCGGAAAGTGGCTGAATGGTGCCCGTTGCACGAACACATCGTGCCCCTGCGACCGTTTTCTCCTCCGACGCTCCGATTGCGGGCGTGCGTTCACGCCAGTCGCGCAAAATGACCCGCTTATCGGACTCCCCAACCGGCACATCATGGGCTTAACTTATGGACCATGACCTCCCCCCGCAGCACCTATGGCGGCGGTTACTACGCTGCGCCCCCGTTCCCCGACACCCCGATCTACGACATGCTCGTCGCCGAGCGGGGAACGCCGCAGATCGCCCCCATCCGAGTGCCCGCAGAGTACGACGTGCCCAGCCAGCAGTCCGCGCTCCCCGCGCTGCCCGCACTGCCGTCCGGAGGGCAGGGCGCGTCGCAGGCGCCGCATCACGCCCCGCCTGCCCAGCAGCCCTCGCCGCTGCAGCAGACGCCGTCCCCGTACATCCCTCAGCAGGGCGCCCCCCGCGGCTACGCCGGACAGCCCGGGCAGGGCGGATACCCCGGGGCGGGCGGGCAGCAGCAGATGCGCCCCGTCGCTCCGAGGCCCGCTGCGCCCCGGCAGGCGCCCCAGGGGTACAACGACCCGTACGGGCGCCCCTACCAGGGCCGCGGCTACTGAGCACGTGATCGGGGCAGGGCTGCGACCCGCCGGCGGGAGGACGATGTGTCGGGAGGGGGAACCCCTGGTACCCCTCCTGCATGCAGAACCGCCCGGAGATCACCGCTGAGGAGACGGATCGGCTGGACGCCCACTGGCGTGCGCTGGTCTACCTCTCGGCCTGCCAGCTCTACCTGCGGGACAACCCGCTGCTGAGTCAGCCGCTGCGCCCGGCACACATCAAACCGCGGCTCCTGGGCCACTGGGGAACCTGTCCCGGACTGTGCCTGGTGTACACGCACCTGAACCGGATCATCCGGACGCGCCGCACCGAGGCCCTGTGCGTGTGGGGACCGGGACACGGCGCACCGGCGGTGCTGGCCGGGAGCTGGCTGGAGGGAACCTACGGGGAGTACACGCCGGACACGCCGCGGAACGCGGACGGCATGGGGAAGCTGTTCCGGTCCTTCTCGCAACCCGGCGGCCTGCCCAGCCACACCGGTCCCGAGGTACCGGGCTCCCTGCAGGAGGGGGGTGAACTCGGGTACGCGCTCGCGCACGCCTACGGAGCGGCCATGGACAATCCGGCGCTGCTGGTGTGCTGCGTCGTCGGGGACGGCGAGGCGGAGACCGGCGCGCTGGCCACCTCCTGGCACGCCGGCAAGTTCCTCGACCCGGTGCACGACGGTGCCGTGCTGCCCGTGCTCCACCTCAACGGGTACAAGATCGCCAATCCGACGGTCCTCGCCCGATTGTCGGAGGACGAACTGGACGCGCTGATGCGCGGGTACGGATACGAGCCGCTGCACGTCACCGCCGAGCCCGGGACGGACCGGGGACAGGTCCATCGCGCGATGGCAGCCGCTTTCGACACGGCGGTGGACCGCATCACGGCACTGCAGCGGGCGGCGCGGACCGAGACCGGCGCCCCCAGGCCGCGGTGGCCGATGCTCGTGCTGCGCACGCCCAAGGGGTGGAGCGGACCAGCCGTCGTGGACGGTGTGCCCGTGGAGGACACCTGGCGTGCGCACCAGATTCCGCTGAGCGGGGTGCGCGAGGACCCGGAACGCCTGCGGCAGTTGGAGGAGTGGCTGCGCTCGTACGGCCCCGAGGAGTTGTTCGACGACAGCGGGCAGCCGCTGCCCCACGTCCTCGACTGCGTACCGGAGGGGGACCTGCGGCTGGGGGCGGTGCCCCACGCGAACGGCGGCCGGCTGCTGCGGGAGCTGCCGCTGCCGGTCCTGGAACCCCATGCGGTGGAGGTCGAGCGGCCCGGAGCGACCCTGCACGAGCCCACCCGGGTGCTCGGAGGCTGGCTGGGCGAGCTGATGTCCGCGACCGGGGAGCAGCGCGACTTCCGGATGTTCGGGCCGGACGAGACGGCGTCCAACCGGCTCGACGACGTCTACGGCGCCACGTCCAAGGACTGGCAGGAGCCCCTCCGTTCCACCGACGAGCACCTCGGGCCGCACGGTCGTGTGCTGGAGGTGCTGTCGGAGCACCTGTGCCAGGGCTGGCTCGAAGGCTACGTGCTCACCGGCCGCCACGGCCTGTTCTCCACCTACGAGGCGTTCGCGCACATCGTGAGCAGTATGACGGGCCAGCACGTGAAGTGGGTGCACAGTGCCCGCCGGGTTCCCTGGCGCCGCCCGGTGTCGTCGCTCAACCACCTGCTCACCTCGCACGCCTGGCGGCAGGACCACAACGGCTTCTCGCACCAGGACCCCGGGTTCATCGACCACATCCTCAACAAGAGCCCGGAGGTGGTGCGGGTCTATCTGCCGCCGGACGCCAACACCCTGCTCTGCGTGACGGACCACGTGCTGCGCACGACGGACACGGTGAACGTGGTGGTGGCGGGGAAGCAGGAGTGCTTCGACTGGTTGTCCCTCGAGGAGGCACGGGTCCACTGCGCGCGCGGGCTGGGCATCTGGGAGTGGGCCGGGACGGAACGGCACGGCGAGGAGCCGGACGTGGTGCTCGCCTGCGCCGGTGACGTGCCGACGCAGGAGACGCTCGCGGCGGCGGCGCTGCTGCGGAACCACGTGCCCGGTCTCGCCGTGCGCGTGGTGAACGTGGTCGACCTGGCACGGCTGCTGCCGCACGACGAGCATCCGCACGGCATGCGGGACGCCGATTTCGACGCCCTCTTCACCCGGGACAGGCCGGTGGTGTTCGCCTACCACGGCTACCCGTGGCTCATCCACCGGCTCGCCTACCGCAGGACGGTCCACGCCGAGCTGCACGTCCGCGGGTACAAGGAGTCGGGGTCGACCACCACGCCCTTCGACATGGTCGTCCGCAACGACATGGACCGGTACCGCCTGGTGATGGACGTCCTGGACCGCGTCCCCGGGCTCTCGGCCCGGGCTGCCGGGGTGCGGCAGCGGATGGAGGACGTACGGCTCCGCCACCACGACTGGATCCGCGAACAGGGTGTCGACCTGCCGGAGGTGGCCGAGTGGCGGTGGACCCTCTGATCCGAGGGCCGGAACCCTCCCGGTGACCTGCCGACCGGTGACCGGGAACGGATCACGCACGCTACGGTGGACCCCCGCACCCGGCTCAACAGCGGCACCGTCAAGGCATCACGGCACGAAGTGAGGACGCAGCAGTCCATGCGACAGGCCTCGGTCCAGGTCACCCACACCGGCTCCTCCCGCTGGCGGCGCCGAACAGGCGAGTACGACTCGCTCGCCGCTGCTCTGCAAGCGGCCGCCGACGGGGACGTCCTGACGGTGGCTCCCGGTACCTACCGCGAGAACCTGGTGCTCGACCGGACGGTGACCCTCCGCGGTCCGGACCGGCCGGCCGACGGCTCGGTGCGGATCGCTCCTCCCGACGGCGTGGCCCTGACCGTGCGCTCCTCGGCGACCGTGCGGGACCTCCAGCTGGAGGGCCAGGACGCCTCGGTGCCCGCGCTGCTGGTGGAGGACTGCGCGCCGGAGATCACCGGCCTGCGGGTCATGACGCGGTCTGCCGCAGGCATCGAGGTGCGTGGCAACGCCCGCCCCACCGTGCGCCGTTGCACCGTGGACAACCCGGCCGGCCTGGGTATCGGCATCTCCGGGGCTGCGGGCGGCGTGTACGAGGAGTGCGAAGTGGTGGCCGCGGGCCAGGCCGGCATCTCGGTGACGGACGGCGCCCACCCCAGGCTGGAGAGGTGCCGGGTGCACCACGCCTCGGGGGCGGGCCTCTCCCTGCTGGGGGACGGGAGTGCCGCGGAGGCCGTGGGCTGCGAGGTGTACGAGATCAAGGGCACGGGCGTGCGCGCCACCGCGCGGGCCACCGGGCACCTGACGGACTGCCGGGTGCACCGGACCACGTCCGACGGGGTCACGCTCGACACCGAGGCGGTACTGACCCTCGCCGACTGCGAGATCCACGACATCCCGGAGAACGCGGTCGATCTCCGCTCCCGTTCGGTACTCACGCTCACCCGGTCGAAAGTGCGCCGGTTCGGCCGCAACGGGCTCTCGGTCTGGGACCCGGGGACCCGTGCCGACGCCAACGGCTGCGAGTTCCACGAGTCGACGGGCGACTACCCGGCCGTCTGGGTCAGCGACGGCGCGTCCGCGGTGCTGGACTCCTGCCGGGTGCACGGCGTTCCCGACGCGCTGTTCGTCCTGGACCGGGGATCCCGGGCGGACGTGCTGGACTGCGACGTCGCCCAGGTCCGGGGCACCGCGGTCTCGGTGAGCGACGGTGCCTCGGTGCGGATGGACGACTGCCGCATCCGGGAGGCGGGTACCGGCGCCTGGTTCCGTGACCACGGCAGCGGCGGCACGCTCGTCAACTGCGACGTCGACCGCGTCTCGACCGGGCTGATCGTCACCAAGGGGGCGGACCCGACGGCGGAGCGCTGCACGATCACCTCTCCGGAGGAGGCCGGGGTGTACGTCTCCGCGGGAGGTCTGGGCTCCTTCCACGGGTGCCGCGTGACGGGCTCGCGGGGCTACGGCTTCCACGTCATCGACGGATGCGGCGCCACGCTGCGCCGCTGCCGTACGGAGCGCTGCGCCCGCGGCGGGTACGAGTTCGCCGAGGAGGGCGCGGTCGTGGAGGACTGCACCAGCGACGAGAGCGCCGCTCCCTCCGCCGCGCCCGTTCCTCCGCCGGTTCCCGCCGTGGCCACGGCCTCGGTGACGGGCGCTGCCGGGCTGCTGACCTCCGCCAGGGCCGTGCCGTCCCCCCGTGACGCCGCACCGGCCCCCGACGAGTCCGAGAAGGACGGGGCCGAGGAGCGGCCCGCCGCGCGCCCGTCCGCCGAGGTCCTCGGCGAACTGGACGGGCTGGTGGGCCTGGAGAGCGTGAAGCGCGAGGTGCGCACCCTGACGAACATGATCGAGGTGGGGCGGCGTCGCGAGGAGGCGGGCCTCAAGGCCGCGTCGGCGCGGCGGCACCTGGTTTTCACCGGCTCTCCCGGCACCGGAAAGACCACCGTGGCCAGGTTGTACGGCGAGATCCTCCATGCCCTCGGCGTGCTCGGCTCGGGACACCTGGTCGAGGTGTCCCGCGTGGACCTGGTCGGGGAGCACATCGGTTCGACGGCGATACGGACGCAGGAGGCCTTCGACCGCGCCCGGGGCGGGGTGCTCTTCATCGACGAGGCCTACGCCCTCTCCCCGGAGGACTCCGGCCGGGACTTCGGGCGGGAGGCCATCGACACGCTCGTGAAGCTCATGGAGGACCACCGGGACGAAGTCGTCGTGATCGCCGCGGGCTACACGGCCGAGATGGAACGGTTCCTGGCCGTGAACCCGGGCGTCGCCTCCCGCTTCTCCCGGACCATCACCTTCGGCGACTATGCCCCCGAGGAACTGCTGCACATCGTCGAGCAGCAGGCGGCCGACCACGAGTACCACTTGGCCGACGGCACGGGGGAAGCACTGCTGCGGCACTTCGCGGCCCTGCCGAAGGGCCCCTCGTTCGGCAACGGGCGCACGGCTCGGCAGACCTTCGAGGCCATGGTGGAACGGCATGCCGGGCGCGTCGCCCAGCTCTCCAGCGCCAGCACCGAGGAGTTGACGCTCCTCCATCCGGAGGACCTGCCGGCACCGTCCTGACGAGCCGGGCCGGGCTGTCCGTCAGGGGACGGTCCCGGGCGGCTCGTTCCGGATCTGGGCCGGCATCGTCCCCGTCGTACCGGCGGCGGCTGTTCGCGCTTCCTGCGCGGACGCGCCGAGGCGCTCCAGCAGCCTTGCGCGCTCCTCGGCGAAGGCGGGGTCCGCCTGGTACTCGCTGTGCCCCAGCACGGGAGCGGGCAGCGGCGAGAGGGCGGAACGCCCGTAGAAGCGAGGGTCCGGCAGCGGCCCCCGATCGACCTCGGGCTCCTCTCCCGCCGGCAGGCGCACCGGACCTCCGATGGGATCGGTGGTGCGCCACAGGTTGCGCCAGCAGTCCAGTTCGGCGTGCAGGGCACGGAGCGGGCCGGGGCCGAAGTGGGCCGGGAACCAGCGTCCGTAGAGGCGGGCCAGGGGCGACCCGTAGGTGAGGAGCGCGACCTGGCGCCGTGTCGGAGGGTCGAGCTGCCACACGGCAGCCGCCGCGAGCACACTGCCCTGGGAGTGACCGGACAGCACCAGACGGCCTCCCCGGTGCGCTCGCGTCCAGGTGGCCATGCGCCAGACCAGATCGGGAACCGCGCGCTCGGCGTAGCACGGGGGTGCGAAGGGGTGTGCCGCACGGGGCCAGAAGGTGCCGACGTCCCAGAGAATTCCGAGGGTGCGCCGCGTCGCGGCATCCCGGTACGCGCGGCGGCCGAGGGCGAGGAGCAGGACGAAGCCCACCCCCATGAGCC
This sequence comes from Streptomyces callyspongiae, assembly GCF_047200695.1. NCBI lineage: Bacteria > Bacillati > Actinomycetota > Actinomycetes > Kitasatosporales > Streptomycetaceae > Streptomyces > Streptomyces callyspongiae. The sequence goes on along the minus strand of NZ_JBJZOM010000013.1, from coordinate 85,884 downwards.
AGGATCCGCCGGCCTGCAGACTGTCCGCCAGGCCGTCCAGGAGTGCGGGGGCGGTGTCGGCCGCCTCGGCGGGCGTCCTTCCGGTCAGCACACTGCCGCACAGCGCGGCCGCGCCGAGGAGGAGCGTGGCGAGGGCGACCGTACCGATCAGACGCGGGGCGGAGTCGGTGACACGGGCGGCCGCGATCGCCCGCCCGATGCGCCGCGAGCGGGCCGCGTCCGGCTCGGCCCCCGGGTAGTGGGCGGGGACGTCCCGCGCGATGTGCGCCCCGGCGCGGGCCACCCGCACCGCCTGGGCGCACAGCAGGGCCAGCAGGACGAGCAGCAGCAACGGCACCACCGATGCCTGCCAGGTCAGTACGGTCGGCGGCCCGGGAAGCGCAGGATGTCCGCCGACGGACGCGAGCGGTCCGTCGAGCCACGCCGCGACCCACTGCGCGACGCCGCCGGACATGACACCGCCGAGGGCGCAGGCGAGCATGGCGGTCGCTGCAGGGCCCAGGCCGGCCAGTGCAGTGCCCGGTACGCGGGTGGCCCGGTGGAGGCCGCGGCCGATGACCGCCAGGGCCGCCGCCAGCGCCCCCTGCGCGGCGGTGAGGACGCCGAAGGTCTCTTCCCCCAGCAGCCGTCCGGCGCTCTCCCATCCCGGCCGCCCCCATGCGGCGTGCACCACCGCGAGTGCCAGGACGCCCGCCGCGGCGGCGGGCAGGAAGCGGGCCGCCGTGCGCTCCCCGGGTGGTTCGGAGGCGTTCCCGCGCCAGTCGCACACGGCGGCCACGGACCACACTCCTCCGGCCGCCAGCAACAGTTGGATGCCCCATCCCGTCGCCTCCAGCACGCCACTGCCTCCGGACGTGCGGTCGTGCGGGGCGGCGGCAGCAGTGAGCACGCCGGCGACGGTGAGCAGGGCGGCCGCGGTGTGCGCCGCCCGCAGCCGCGCCACCAGCGGTCGGCCGTACCAGAAGTCGGGGGCGGCCAGTTCGGGCCGGTCGGGGGTACCGGGACCCGCCGCGGTGGTGGCGCGCCAGGGCGGCTGGGATTCGTACGCGCTCCAGGTGCGGTGCGACAGCCACCAGAGCAGGCCGGTGAGCGCGGTGGGGAGCAGTGCCGCGAGAGCCAGCCGACGGCCGGGGGCGGTCCACCAGCCGCCCTGTCCGTCTCCTCCCGGCGCGAGGAAGCCGAGCCAGGAGTGCGCCTCGGCGCACTGCGGGGAACCGGCGCACTGCCACGCCACTTGATCGAGGGCCACGTCGCAGGCGGCGGCGACGAGCAGTCCGGTAAGGCTCAGGGCCAGCAGTCTCACGACGGCTCCGTGGGCCCGTACGGCGAGCCGGTGCCCGCGGGAGGAGCGTGCGGTGGGGCGCATCCAGTGGGCCAGGTTGACGACCATGAACGGCAGCAGGAGCAGCCACAGGGCCCGGGCGCTGTTGCCGGAGGTCAGATGCGACCAGCAGTAGGCCTCCGGAACGACGCGCGGCCCGTCGGGGTGCGGGGGGCTGCCGGGATGGTTCTTGCGGGAGGAGGTACGGCCGGTCGGGCGGTCCTCGATGCCGAGGTCTCCGGCCCGCCGGTGCACTGCGGCGACGTGGTCGCCGGTGACCCGCTCGGTGCGGGCGTCGTCCAGCATCTCCTGGGGAGTGGCGCCTCCGACGCCGTGCACCAGTAGTTCCAGGGCGGGCCGGCTGCTGAGGGGAGCGGGGTGCTCCGGGGATCGGACGGGGCCGCTGGGCATGACTTCCCCCCGAGGACGGTTCTGCCTACCGGACCTCAGGATCGCGCAGCGGCGCGGGAGATGGGAGGGGAATGTCCGCGTGCGTCGGCCCGACCCGCGGAATCACGCCAGTCCGGCCACGATGTGGGCGTGCTGCGACGCCGCCGTGAAGGGCCGGCGGCCGGGGCGCGCGGGGAGACCCTCCTCCCGGGGTCCTCGCCCTTGGGCCGGAGGCGGCAGGGGTGGGGGGACGCGCGCAGGGGTAGTCGTGCGGTGAACGGACCGGAAGGCGGTGCGGCATGGCGCAACCGGACTACGTGGCAACGGGCGTACGCATCCGGCGCCGGTTTCGTTCCCTGACGCGCGCCGGTCAGGTACGGGTGTGCGCCGGGGAACTGGAGCTGCTGACGAGTTACGGTCGGGAGATCGACAGTGCGCCCCTGCACCGGGTGAGAGTCCGGGGCGGTCCGGGAGGGCAGCGCGTGCTGGCTGTCGTGGACGGAACCCGCTACCACCTGAGGACCGCGGGCGATCGGCGCGGGGAACTGCTGAACGGGGTGCGCACGGCGCAGGCGAAGGCAGCCGCGGAGCTCGGGATCCTGGAGGGCTGAGCCCACGGGCCGGCGCGGCCGTTCGGGTGATGCCCGATTTGCGGGCTGCGGTGCGGCGCCGCAGGCTGGCCGATGTGGCGCATGCCCCGTACGGGCTGCGGGCCGGCGGGAGGCGCGTCTCCGCTCCGTCGTCGCGGCCGCGTCCACCGCACTGGTTCTTCTCCGTTCGGGCGTTCCCCTCCTCCGTCAGGGAGCCGCAGTGGTGATGAGTCGAGACAGCAGGCCCGGCAGGCACTGTGCCGTCGAGTTCCAGGCGCTCCCGTCGCGGATCGGGCAGGTCCGCAGGATCGCCTCCGCGCAGTTGCGCTACTGGCACCTCGATCCGCTCATCGACCGCGTCGCGCTCGGGCTCTCCGAGCTGCTCGCGAACGTCCACCAGCACGCGGGGCCGGACAAGCACTGCACTGTCGAAATGGTGTTCCTCCGGGACCGTCTGACGGTCTCGGTGTGCGACCACGACCCGCACCTTCCCGACCTGCGGTGCCAGGATGCGCTGGCGACCCACGGGCGCGGCCTGGCCCTGGTCGCCGCCCTCAGCGACAGCTGGGGCATCCGCGAGCAGACCGACGGGTCGGGCAAGATCGTCTGGTTCACCCTGCCGGCCCCCTTCACCCATGCGCCGACTCCCGCGGCCGGTGGGGCCACCGAGCAGCGGCCGACCACCCGGCGGGAGACCGCTGTCCCCGGCACGGAGCCCGCCGTGCCGTCGGAGTCGGCACGGGCGGACCTGGGGTCGCGCGCCTGATCCCGCCCCGCCCGGAACAGTGTCCCGGGCGGGGCGGGACCAGGCGGTGACGACCGGACTACGCCGGACTCTCCCTGCTCTCGTTCAGCACGGCGAGCCGCAGCCAGTACTCGTCCTCGTCGATCTCGCCGGCGGCGAACCTGCGGGCCAGCAGGTCGGTGGCGCCCTCCTTCGCGCCGCCGGCTCCGGCGCGGCGGAGCCCGCCGGAGCGGAGTGTGCAGCCCCGCCGCACCGTGCGGCGGAGGAGGGCGACGCCGCCGATCACGACGAGCGCCCACAGCAGCGGGACGAGCAGGATCCAGGGCCCGGGGCCCGTACCGGCCCCATGCGCCAGAGCATGCATGGTCGATCAACTCCTCGGCAGTTCCGTTCGGCACTGTCGAGCCTCGTCGTCGAGCGGCACGGTCTCGTCGTCCACCGGGCGGCATGCGTGCTGCTCCCGGCGGAGCAGCACGCGCGGCTACGGCTGCGGGCCGTCCGCGGAGGGCTCCGGGCGGACCGCGATTCCCGTGTGCGGGCGCCTGCCGAGGCGGAGCACGGCACCGCCGGAATCCATCAGGCGGAACTTCCAGCCGTACTTGCGCGCCATCGCACGCCGCACACGTGTCAGTCCCGCGGAGTCCTCGAGGAGCCGAGCGGTGCCCGCGGCGGCGGGCGCGGCATCGGCGACGCGGCCGCGCACGTCGCACGGGGCGAGGGTGACCCGCGGGTCGTTGCGGAGACGCTTGACCTTCCCGCTGTCGCTGCGCGTCCATACGAGCAACTCGTCGCCGTCCCGGACGATCCACACGGGAGTGGGGACGGGGGCTCCGGTGCGACGGCGGGTCACCAGACTCACGTACTCGTGGTCGCCGAGAGACAGGAAGGACATGCTGCGAGCCTACTCCGGCGCGCCGTCAGGAGCGGTCAGCGGTCCAGGGGGCGGCGCATGCAGACCCGGGGCCAGCGGTCGAGTCCGGCCGCGGCCTCGCGGGCGCGGAGGGCCCGCAGTCCCGGTGTCGTCTCCGCCGCTCCCAACCGCCGGAAACCGCACCGCTCGTAGTAGGGGGCATTCCACGGCACCTCGGTGAAGGTGGTGAGCGTGAGCGCGGGCAGCCCACGGGCGGAGGCCCTGCGGGCGGCGTCGTCGAGGAGTGCACGGCCCACGCCGCGGCGGGCGTGGTCGGGGTGGACGGAGACCTGTTCGATGTGCAGGCAACCGTCGACCGGCTCCGTGAGGAGGTAGGCGATCGGACGGTCGCGGTCGTCCACGGCGACGTGGAGCCCGTCGCGATGGAGGTACGGCCGCAGTTCGCCGGGCGAGAACGGTTCGTCGTCCGCGACGGCATCCATGCCCAGTGCCCGGAACTGCTCGCCCGCGGCCCGTTCCAGATCCCCCAGGGCGACCAGGTCGTCCTCCCTCCCGGCACGGATGCGGCGGGTGTTCGACTCCGTCATGCCGCCCCCAGGGCGTTCAGCGGGTCGTCGAGCACGGGCTGCCAGGCAAGTTCGGCGGCACCGACGAGGCTGTTGTGGTCGAGCGAGCAGGCCAGCACCGGCACACCGCCGCTGCGCCCCCACAGGCTGCGGTCGGCGACGACGGACCGCAGCAGGTCACCGTCGGCCGCGACCAGTTCGCGGTGGAGGCCGGCGAGGACGATGCGGTCCGGGTTGAGGATGTTGACGAGCCCGGCCAGTCCGAGTCCGAGGCGTCCGATGAGGGTCTCCACGGCGGCACGGACCCGCGGATCGGTCGCGTACTCGTCGCGGATCAGGGCGCGTGCCTGGTCCAGCAGGGAGACTTCGGGGCCGGGTGTGCGGCCCGCGGCCTCGAGGAGGGCCAGAGGGTCGGTCTCCACGTCGAGACAGCCCCGGCTCCCGCAGTGGCAGGGGCGGCCGTCCGGATCGACCGTCAGGTGGCCGACCTCCAGGGCGAGTCCCGAACTGCCGGTGTGCAGGCGGCCGTCGAGCACCAGCGCGCCTCCGACACCACGGTGCCCCGTGCCGACCACCAGCAGGTGCTGCGCTCCGCGGCCGGCACCGTGGCGGTGCTCGGCGAGCGCGGCCAGGTTGACGTCGTTCGCCGCCCTACCGGCCGCGGCGGCGTCCGGGCGCGGGCCGGTGACGGCGGCCTCCGCGAGGCAGCGGGTGAAGATGTCGCGCACGGGAGCGCCCGCCTCCCACGAGACGTGCAGCGGGTTGAGGGCGGTCCCCTCCGGCTCGGCCACGGCAGAGGGCACGGCGAGGCCCGCACCCACGCAGCGGCGGCCGGTGTCGCGCAGCAGTCGTGCGCCCGCCCGCACCACCTCGCCCAGCACGTGGGCGGGGTCGGCGTCCACCGTCATGCAGCCCGGAGCCGTGGCGACGATCCGGCCCCCCAGGCCGACCAGAGCGGCGCGGAAGCCGTCGGCATGCACCTGGGCGGCGAGGACGACGGGGCCGTCGGGATTCACCGCCAGCCGGTGCGAGGGCCGGCCCTGGGCGCCCACCGCGGCACCCGGGCTGGAGTCGACGACGATCAGTCCGAGGGCCTCCAGCTCCGCGGCGACGGCCCCGGCCGTCGCACGGGTCACGCCGAGTTCCGCGGTGAGCACCGCTCGGGTGGGCGCCCGGCCGGTGTGCACGAGTCCGAGTGCCGGACCGAGGGCGTTGCGGCCCCTGTCCAGCCGTGTTGTACGCGTCTGGGTCACACCTCTATTCTCACTTTGTGCCGCTCATAAACAAATCGCGGTCCATCCCCGGACGGACGGGCGGAGACGCCGCCTCCTCCGCGCACGCCGGGTCGGGCCGCCTCCGCCTCGCCCTGACCGCCTTCTTCGCCCTCGACGGCTTCCTCTTCGCCGGATGGGTCGTCCGCATCCCGGCCGTCAAGAGCCTCACCCATGCCTCGAACGGTGAGCTCGGACTCGCTCTACTGGGCGTGTCGGCCGGCGCCGTGGCCACGATGATGCTCACGGGCCGGCTGTGCGGGCGCTTCGGGAACCACCCTGTCACCGTGGCGTCGGGAGCGCTGATCTCGGTCGGTGTCGCCCTGCCGCCGCTGACACGGTCGCCGCTCTCGCTGGGCCTGGTGCTTCTGGTGTTCGGCAGCGCCTACGGAGCGATCAACGTGGCGATGAACAGCGCCGCCGTCGATCTCGTCGCCGCGCTCCGCCGCCCCGTGATGCCCGGATTCCACGCCGCGTTCAGCCTGGGAGGCATGCTCGGAGCGGGGCTCGGCGGACTCGTGGCCGGAAGCCTGGGCGCCGCCGAGCACCTCGCCGCGCTGTCGGCGGTCGGCCTGCTGGTGACCGTCCTGGCGGGCCGCGCCCTGCTCTCCCACCCCGCTCCCCCATCGGCCCGCGATGCCGGACCGTCGGGTGCCGCAGCCGCCGGTCGGACCGCGCACCGGCGCGGCGTGGTTCTCGTGCTCGGAATGATCGCGTTGTGCACCGCCTACGGCGAAGGCGCGCTCGCCGACTGGAGCGCGCTGCACCTGACGGAGACCCTGAACGCTTCCCCGGGCGTCGCCGCCGCGGGGTACTCGGCGTTCGCCCTGGCCATGACCGCGGGCAGGCTCGGCGGGACAGCTCTGCTGGAACGATTCGGCCAGGCGCGCTCCCTCGTGGCCGGGGGCCTCGCGGCGGCGGCGGGAATGCTGCTGGGCTCGTTGGCACCCGACGCGGCGTGGGCACTGGCCGGATTCGCCCTGACCGGCCTCGGGCTCGCCAACATCTTCCCGGTGGCGATCGGACGGGCGGGCGCCCTGGCGGGCCCGCGCGGCGTGGCAGCCGCGTCCACGCTGGGCTACGGAGGCATGCTGGTCGGCCCCGTGGTCATCGGCTTCGTCGCCGAACGGACCTCCCTCCCGGGCGCCCTGAGCACGGTCGCCGCCCTCGCCGCTCTGGCCGCCGCCCTGGCAGGTGCGGCCCGGCGAACGCTGTGACGCTGCCACCGGTTCCCGCCGGAGGATGACACCGGGCGCGCCGACCGGCACACTCCGCACATGCACACCACCGGACACATCGAGGCGCTCACCCGCGAAGGTTCCGCACTGCTCACGGCGGCCGAGGAGGCCGGCTGGGACGCCGAGGTGCCGAGCTGCCCCGCCTGGCGGATCCGCGACCTGGTGCTGCACACCGGCTGTGTGCACCGCTGGGCGTCGGACTACGTGGCGGAGGGGCACGCCGAGGCGCGCCCGATCGGCTCCGCATCCATGCCGGACGGCGAGGTGGCCGGATGGTTCCGCTCCGGGTACCGGACCCTGGTCGAGCGCCTCGAGGCGGCCGACGACACCCTCGCCTGCTGGTCCTTCCTGGAAGGATCGCCGTCGCCCCGGGCCTTCTGGGCCCGTCGCCAGGCGCACGAAACGGCCGTCCACCGGGTCGACGCCGAACTCGCGGCGGGCCGGACTCCCGGGCCCGTCGCGCCGGAGTTCGCCACCGACGGGATCGACGAGCTGCTCACGGGCTTCCACACGCGCCCTTTCAGCCCGGTCCGCAGCGACACGCCACGCACGCTGCTGGTTTCCACCACCGACGCGCCCTCGGCCCACTGGACACTGCACCTCTCCTCCGCCGCGCCCCGGGTGGAGCGCCGGGAGACAGGAGCGTACGACTGCCGGATGCGGGGACCGGCAGCACACCTGTACCTGGCGCTGTGGAACAGGCTCCCGCTCGACGGCGTGGCCTCGGTCGACGGGGATACGTCCGTGGCCGCCCTCTGGCAGGAGGCGTCCGCGATCCGGCAGCGCACGAAGCGCCACGCACCTACCGGCTAGTAACTTCGTGGTATCGTCCCCGGCATGCGCTCGATCCTGTCCACTCCGCACGGCCTGCGCCGCGTCCTGGCCTGGTGGCCGCCGTACCGCGCGGCAGGCATCAAGGTGCTGCACATCGCCGACGACTGGAGCAGGGCCCGGGTCCGTCTGCGGCTGGGACGGCTCAACCGGAACTACTTCGGCACGCACTTCGGCGGCTCGCTGTACTCCATGAGCGACCCGTTCTACGCACTGCTGGCGGTGAACCGGCTGGGCCGCGACTACATCGTCTGGGACAAGGCCGGGGAGATCGAGTACGTCTCCCCGGGGCGGGGCGACGTCTTCGCCGAGTTCTCGCTTCCCGAGGAGCGGCTCGAGGAGATCCGGGCGGAGACAGCCGCCGGGGAGAAGGCTCTGCCCTGGTTCGCCACCGAGGTGCGGGCCGCCGACGGGACCGTCGTCGCGCGGGTGCGCAAACAGCTCTACGTGCGCCGCAAGCGGCCCCGTGCCGAGGCTCCGGGGCTCTGAGCCTCGGCACGGGATGAGGCACCGGTGGCACAATGCCCCCATGGACGCGCAGGAGGAGGCAGACGGCACCGGGCACACCCACGCCCACGGGCCGCGCACGCAGGCCGAGCGCGAGGCGGCGACAGTGGAGATCGCCTTCGCGCTGTTCAGCGCGGGAGTGCTGGCGGCCCTGGCCTTCCTCGCCGTCGCCTCCCCCACGCTCTTCGGCTCGGGTTCCGAGGCCTGGCTGCGCCACGCGCAATGGGTGGGCTCCTCGGTCTTCATCCTGCGGGTGGTCTGGGTCCTGCTGAAGTGGCGGCACCGCCGTCAGCCCAGCCAGCCCGGCCGGACGAGACCGGACTCGTAAGCCAGCACGACGAGTTGGGCCCGGTCCCGGGCTCCGAGCTTGACCATGGCCCTGCTGACGTGCGTCTTCGCCGTGAGCGGGGACACCACGAGCCGCCGGGCGATCTCCTCGTTGGACAGGCCCGTCCCGGCGAGGGCCATCACCTCGCGCTCCCGTTCGGTGAGTTCCGCGAGCGCGGCCTCGGCGGCTGGTTCCTTCGAGCGTGCCGCGAACTCCTCGATCAGCCGCCGGGTGACGCCCGGCGAGAGCAGTGCGTCCCCCGCCACCACCGCACGGACCGCGCGCACCAGCTCGTCCGGCTCGGTGTCCTTGACGAGGAAACCGGAGGCTCCGGAGCGGATCGCCTCGAAGACGTACTCGTCGAGTTCGAACGTCGTCAGCATGACCACCCTCACGGCCGGGTCGCGGCCAGGCCGTCGAGGACGGGCATCCGGATGTCCATCAGGACGAGGTCGGGTGCGAGCTCCCGCACCCGTTCCAGCGCCTCGCCGCCGTCGGCGGCCTGACCCACCACCTCCACGTCCGGCTGTGCGTCCAACAGCGCCCGGAAACCCGCCCTGACCAGTGACTGGTCGTCGGCCAGCAGCACTCGGATCACGCATCCTCCTCCTTCGCGGCCTGCGACTCCGCCTCGTACCCGACCGGCAGCACGGCCCGCACCCGGAACCCGCCGCCGGACCGCGGTCCCGCCTCGAGCGTTCCCCCGAGCACTGCTGCGCGCTCCCGCATTCCGGCGAGTCCGTTCCCGCTCCCTCCGGTGTCGCCTCCGGAGGCCGGACCGTCGTCCTCGACGAGGACCTCCAGGGTGTCCCCGCCCCGCTGGAGGGTCACCCGCGCCCGACGGGCCGCGGAGTGGCGCAGCACGTTCGTGAGTGCCTCCTGCACGATCCGGAAGGCCGCCAGGTCCGTTCCGGACGGCAGGGGCGCGGGGGTCCCGGTGGTGCGGGTGGTGACGCGCAGCCCCGCGCTCCCGGCGTGTTCCACGAGTTCGGGCAGCCGCTCCAGGCCGGGGGCCGGACTGCGCGACGCGGCGCCGTCCGGGGCGCGGAGGGTCTCCAGGACCTGACGCACCTCTCCCAGTGCCTGCCTTCCGGCGGTCCTGATCGTCGTGAGCGCGTCGCGGGCCTGTTCCGGGTCCGTGTCGAGCAGCGCCAGCCCCACCCCGGCCTGGACGTTGATCACGGAGATGCTGTGGGCGAGGACGTCGTGGAGTTCCCGGGCGATGCGGAGCCGCTCCCGCTCCGCACGGCGCTGCTCCTCCCGGGCGCGTTCCTCCCGGTCCCGGGCCCACTGCTCGTGCCGGACGCGGGCGAGTTCGGCGACCGGTACAACGACCACCAGCCAGGCTCCGACGACCAGTTCCTCCCACAGCGACACCCCGTCGTCCCCGACGGGAGGCAGCCAGTGGTACCACCACAGCCCCAGGAGCAGGTGGCCCGCCCCGAGCACGGCGAGCGCGCCCCAGGCGGCGAACCGGTGTCCCGCCACCACGGCGGAGAAGACCGCCACGACAACACTGAGGAAGACCGGGCCGTAGGGGTAGCCGGCGCCGAGGTAGAGCAGGCACACGACAGCAGTGGCGAACACCGTGGTACGCGGCAGCCGGTGCCGCAGCAGGAGCAGGGCCGGCCCGGCGAGCAGCAGGAATCGCCCGGCCACGTCCAGCGGCACCCGGTCACCGACCTGGTTCTGCGCCGCGACGTGCGATCCGGCCATCACCACCACCGCGATCAGCAGCGAGGAGCGCCAGGGCAGGCCGGTGCCCGCGGACGGCCCTGCCGGCAGGTGTCGCCACAGTGGGCCTCCGCCGGAGCGGCCGTGCCCGGGGAAGGCTCGGAACATGGCCGCCACGCTAGCTCCGCGCCCCTGGTGACGCCGTCAGCCGCACGGCGTGGCCCCGGTTGCTCCCACGGGAGTACGCCGTGCCGCCGGTTCGGGCCGTCGCGGACCCGGCCCCCGGTCAGTCGGCGAGGTCCGCTGCGGCCCGCTGCGGGGCGGGGCGGTCCACCGCGTCGAGGGCGCGCCTGGCCAGCGGGTGGGTACGGACGATCTCCGTGAGGGAAGTGCTGCCCCGCGTGATCCGGGCGAACGCGTTCCAGGCCGGACGGAATCCGGTGAGCGCGGCGTGCAGCAGGCCGGGACGCCGGCGGAAGACCTGGTACATGCGGTGGCCGATGCCCATCTCCACCCCGAGCCCCGCCTTGACGGCGAAGGTGTAGTTCAGCGCCTGCCGACGAGCCTCCACCGCGTCGTACGCCTCGGCGATGCGCACCGCCCACTCGCCCGCGAGGCGCCCGGAGCGCAGTGCGAAGGAGATACCCTCCCGGGTCCAGGGCTCGAGGAGTCCCGCTGCGTCGCCGCAGACCAGGACCCGGCCGCGGGAGAGCGGGGAGTCGTCGGCCCGGCAGCGGGTGAGGTGGCCGGAGGAGATACTGGGCTCGAAACCCGCGAGACCGAGCCGGGCGACGAAGTCGTCCAGGTACCGCCTGGTGGCGGCGCCCTCGCCCCGGCCGCAGATCACCCCGACGGTAAGGGTGTCGCCCTTGGGGAAGACCCAGCCGTAACTCCCGGGCATCGGGCCCCAGTCGATGAGGACCCGGCCCGCCCAGTCCTCCGCGACGCTCGCGGGGACCGGGATCTCCGCCTCGAGTCCGAGGTCGACCTGGTCCGTCTTCACGCCGACGTGCGTGCCTATCCGCCCCGCGCTGCCGTCCGCACCGACCACGGCCCGGGCGAGGACCGGCTCCTCCTCACCCGCGAGCACCACGGCGACGGTCCGGCGGTCGGGCACCGCGGGGCCGTGCTGCTCCACCCGCGCCACCGAGACACCGGTGCGCACATCGGCACCCGCGTCGACCGCGGCCTCCACCAGCGCGTGGTCGAACTCCGGGCGGTCGACGAGCCCGAACAGCATCCGGCGGGACCTGCGAGTCCGGGTCAGGCGCCCGTTCAGCGAGAACGTCACCGCGTGGACCCGGTCGCGGAGCGGGAGCGCGAACCCCGGAGGGAGGGCGTCCCGCGAGAGACCGATGATCCCGCCTCCGCAGGTCTTGTAGCGCGGAAGTTCGGCCTTCTCCAGGAGCAGCACGCGGCGTCCGGCGACGGCAGCGGCGTACGCGGCGGAGGCACCCGCAGGTCCGGCGCCGACGACCACCACGTCCCAGACTGTCCGCTCCGCCCCGTTCTCCCCGGCCGCGTTCTCGCTGCTCACGCTGCTCCAGCTCCCGATCGTCCGACGTCCGTGATGTAGCCGACCGCATCCTACGGCGCCCGGTGACGGCAGCCCGCTGTGGGAGGATCGCAGCCTGCCTTCCGGGCACCGTGCCCACCCTCGCACGGCCGTCCCGCCCTACCGCACCCACAAGGAGCGTTGTCATGCCGCAGAGTCCGCTCGCCGCCACCGTCGCCTCGTTGATGCCCCGCGCCAAGGAGGAACTGACGGAACTGGTGGCCTTCCGGTCCGTCGCCGACGAGACGCAGTTCCCGCGCAGCGAGTGCGAGGCAGCGGCGGGGTGGGTGGCCGAGGCGCTGCGCCGGGAGGGCTTCGAGGACGTGGCGCTGCTGGACACGCCGGACGGGACGCAGTCGGTGTACGGGCATCTGCCCGGCCCGGCCGGCGCGCCCACGGTGCTGCTGTACGCGCACTACGACGTGCAGCCGCCCCTCGACCCGGCAGGCTGGGACAGCCCTCCGTTCGAGCTGACGGAGCGGAACGGCCGCTGGTACGGGCGCGGCGCGGCCGACTGCAAGGGCGGCCTCCTCATGCACCTGCTGGCGCTGCGGGCGCTGAAGGCGGACGGCGGCGTCCCGGTCTCCGTGAAGATGATCGTGGAGGGCTCCGAGGAGCAGGGCACGGGCGGCCTGGAGCGGTACGCCGAAGCGCATCCGGAGCTGCTGGCCGCGGACACCATCGTGATCGGCGACGCCGGCAACTTCCGGGCGGGGCTGCCGACCGTGACCGCCTCCCTCCGGGGCATGGCCCTGGTCCGGGTCCAGGTGGACACCCTCGAAGGAAACCTGCACTCGGGGCAGTTCGGAGGCGCGGCACCGGACGCGCTGGCCGCGCTCGTCCGCCTGCTGGACTCGCTGCGCGACGAGGACGGTTCGACCACGGTCGACGGCCTGGTCCCCTCGGCCGGCTGGGACGGGCTCCAGTACCCGGAGGAGCAGTTCCGCCGGGACGCCCGCGTGCTGGACGGTGTCGACCTCATCGGCGAGGGGACGGTGGCCGAACGTATCTGGGCCCGTCCGGCGGTGACCGTGCTGGGCATCGACTGCCCACCCGTCGTCGGTGCGACGGCTTCGGTGCAGGCCGGGGCGCGGGCGCTGGTCAGCCTGCGTGTCCCGCCGGGTGCCGACGCCGCCGAGGCGGGGCGTCTGCTGGTGAAGCATCTCGAGGCCCACGCGCCGTGGGGGGCACGGGTGTCGGTCGAGCAGGTGGGGCAGGGCCAGCCGTTCCGCGCGGACACCGGCACCCCCGCGTACCGGGCGATGGCCGAGGCGATGCGTGAGGCCTACGACGGCGCCGAGATGGCGACCGCGGGCCAGGGCGGCTCGATCCCGCTGTGCAACACACTCGCGTCGCTGTACCCGGAGGCGGAGATCCTCCTCGTCGGCCTCAGCGAACCGGAGGCGCAGATCCACGCGGTGAACGAGAGCGTCTCCCCCGAGGAGCTGGAAAGGATGGCGGTGACCGAAGCCCTGTTCCTGGGCTTCCTGAGCAGGTACACGGCCGGGCAAGGAGCCTGACGGTGTGTCGGGGGCGGCCGCCGCGCGCGGCGGCTCAGCGGACATCGGTGAGCCGGGCGAAGACGACCACGTTGGCCTGGTAGCCCGTGTCCTCGGTGTAGCCGCCCCCGCAGGTCAGCATCCGCAGTTCGGCACGGGGGGTGTCGCGGTAGACGCGCTCGCCGGGGAAAGCGTCCTTCCGGTGCGACTCGACCGCGTAGACCGTGAACACCGCGCGGCGCCCGTCGGCCCGCACCACGGCGACCTCGGCACCGGGCCGCACGGCGCCGAGCCGGAAGAAGACGGCCGGTCCGCTCGCGTCGTCGACGTGGCCGACCAGGACGGCGGTACCGCGCTCGCCGGGCGTGACCGCGCCGCCGTACCACCCGGCCCGGTGGCTTCGGGCGGCCGGAGGTACGCCCAACTGCCCGTCGGGGCCGAGTCCGACGGTGACGAGCGCGGCGTCGATCCCGACGGAGGGCACACTGACGCGTCCGGGCCGCGACGGGGCCAGGGGCGGGTGCGCCCGGGGCAACGGGACCGCACCGGGCGAGGGGGGCGTTGGCCGCCCGGTCCGGTCCGTCCGGTCGGGGGCGGTGGCAGCGGCCGGGGCCGTCGCGGGCTGCGGTGGTCCCGACCGTCCCTCGGTGCCGGCCCGGATGAGCGCGAGCCCCAGGACGAGCGCGAACGCCGCCCCGCCCAGCAGGGCCCGGTTCCGCACACCGGGCTCCGGCATCCACCCGTGCGGCAGGGGCAGCCGGAAGGGGAACCGTCGGTCGTCGTCCATCGCCCGGGGCACCGTCCTCGCTCGCGGCGGCCGTCCCGATCACGCTAGGCCGGGCGGTGCCTCGGCGCGAGCGGCACGCGTCCCGACGGGTGGTGGTGCCGGTGAATGGGCCTGCCCTTCAGGCCCCGACGGGAACACCGCCCTCGAGGTTCAGCACCGTGCCGCGCTCCCGCGCACGCAGTGCCCAGCGGAGCCGCCGTTGACGGACCGGCGGCAGCAGCCCCGCGGCCTCCGACTCCGTGACGAACCGCCAGCCCCGCAGCTCGTCCGCGGGGAGCAGCAGCGCGGCGGCCCGGTCCGGCGGCAGCAGCCCGCCGTCGAAGAGCATTCTGAGCCCGCCGAATGCGGGCGGGTCCGGCTGCTCCCAGTCCACGACCAGCAGCCTGGGGACGGAGGCGAGGCCGATGCCGAGTTCCTCGGACACCTCCCGCATCCCCGCGCGGGCGGGGGCTTCGCCGCGTTCGACGACGCCGCCGGGGAACTCCCAGCCCGCCTTGTAGGTGGGGTCGACGAGCAGCACCCGGCCGTCCGCGTCGAACAGCAGCACGCCGGCGGCGACGGTCTCGGCGCTGGGCTCCGGGGTCTGGACGATGTCCAGGGCTCCCGCTCCGGCGTCGAGCACGGCCGCGACCCGTTCGGCGGCGCCGGAGGGGGTGAGCCCGGTGGTGTCCACGGTGTGCGCGTCCGCCGCCAGCCAGGAGAGGGCGTCCTCGTAGGCGGCGACGGGGCCCCCGGCTGCGGCGGACGCCGGGCTGCCGCCGCCCGTGCTGCGGTGGGCGATGCGGCGCCGCAGGTCCCCGGGCGCGGCGTGGAGGAGGATGTGGCAGACCGGTATGCGGCGGGCGGCGAGGGTCCCGAAGATCTCGTCCCGGTGGTCCTGCCGCAGAAGTGTCACGGGAGTGACGAGGGGGCCGGGGACCTCGCTGAGGAGCGCGGCGGCTCCGTCGGCGACCAGGCGTCGCCAGGCACGCAGCTCGCGGACGTCGGCGCCCGCGCGTGCACGGTCCGCCGGCAGCATCGCGCACAGACCGCCGGCCAACGCCTCCGGATCGTAGAGCGTGCTGCCGGGAAGCAGGTCGAGCAGTGCCTGTGCCGTGGTGGTCTTGCCCGCGCCGACGGCGCCGTTCAACCAGACGATCACGTGTCCCCCTCTACCTTCGACCTCCGTTCCGTGCCCACTCGGGTCGGCATCGGAAACGCGCGACGGCCCGGGCGCGCCGGCGACGGCGCACGTCCGGCCGTCCGGGAACCCGTGGAAGCGGCACCGCCCGGCCGTGCGGGTGGTCAGCGGGTGGAGTCCAGGAGTTCCCGGCAGGCCGCTGCCGCCCCCACCAGTCCGGCGTCACCGCCCCGGGCCGCGGCCACCACGGTGACCTCGCGCGTGAAGGAGAGCGTGGCGAACTCCGTCAGGCCGCGGCGCACCGGAGCGAACAGCACCTCGCCGGCACGGGCGACGCCGCCGCCGATCACGGCGGTCTCGATCTCGACCGTTGCCGCCGTGGCGGCGACGGCGGCGGCGATCGCACGCCCCGCCCGTTCGAAGGCCGCGGTGGCGATCGGGTGGCCGTCACGGGCGGCCGCGGCGACTCCGGCGGCGTCGCCGCTCGTCCCCGGGGCGGGGCGCCACCCCGCGGCGTGTGCGTGGCGGGCGATCGCGGGACCGGCGGCGAGCCGCTCCACACAGCCCCGACCGCCGCACGGGCAGGGTTCGCCGTCCAGGTCGACGCTCATGTGCCCGACGTGCCCGGCATTGCCCGTGGCGCCGGTGTGCAGTCTGCCGTCCAGGACCAGTCCGCCTCCGACTCCGGTCGAGACGACCATGCAGAGCGCGTTCCGCCGGCCGCGGGCCGCACCGAACAGGTGCTCGGCGGCCGTCATCGCCACGCCGTCGCCGACCAGGGTGACCGGCAGATCGCCGGTGGTGCGCCGCACCTCCTCGACCAGGGGGTAGTCGCGCCAGGCGGGGATGTTGACCGGACGGACCGTTCCGGTGGCGGCGTTCACGGGCCCGGCGCTCCCGATACCCACGGCGTCCGCCTGCTCCCACAACGGTGAGCGGGCCAGTTCCCGGAGCACCTCGGTGACCGCCGCCATGACCGTCCCCCCGTCGCCGTGCTGCGGGGTGGGGCGCAGCGCGCGCACCGCGACGCGGCCGGCGCCGTCCACGAGAGCTCCGGCGATCTTCGTCCCGCCGATGTCGAGTGCGGCCACGAGGTCCGGGGTGTGCATGAGGGTCGCTTCTCCTGCGGGTCGGGTATCGGTGGGCGCCGGCGGGACTTCCGGAGCAGTCGCACCACCCCTGACAACGTTGTCCGCCCACCGGTGGTAGCAGAGAGTATCCTGCTCGGGCCCGTGGAGCGCGGGCCGCAGCGGGGGACGCCCCGCGGAAGGACCGAGACGACGCGAACAGGACGACGTGACCGACATCGCCCGGCTCTCCGGCCGCTCCCGCTACGGCGGCCGCCCCACGATGAAGGATGTGGCCGCACGGGCGGGGGTCGGGCTCAAGACCGTCTCCCGCGTGGTCAACGGCGAGGACGGCGTGGCGGCGGACACGCAACTGCGTGTGCGACGGGCCATCGACGCCCTCGGCTTCCGCCGGAACGACAGCGCCCGGATCCTGCGCAAGGGCCGGACGGCCAGTGTCGGCCTGGTACTGGAGGACCTCGCCGACCCCTTCTACGCGCCGCTCAGCCGTGCGGTGGAGGAGGTGGCGCGGGACCACGACACTCTGCTGATCAGCGGTTCCAGTGCGGAGGACCCGACGAGGGAACGGGAACTGACGCTGGCTCTGTGCGCCCGCCGTGTGGACGGGCTGGTGATCGTACCGACCGGCGAGGACCACCGGTATCTGCAGCCGGAGCGGGACGCCGGCGTGCCAGCGGTGTTCGTGGACCGTTCTCCCGGGCTGCTCGACGCCGACGTGGTGCTGACGGACAACGCCGCGGGGGCCCGTGACGGCGTGCGGCACCTGATCGCGCACGGGCACCGGCGTATCGGGTTCCTGGGCGACCGGGGAGGCGTTCAGACGGCCGAGGAGCGGAGGATCGGCTACCTGGCGGCCATGTCCGGGGCGGGGCTGCACGTCGAACCGGGATGGGTCTCGCTCGGGCCGACGGCGTCGGCCCGTGTGCGGGCGGAGGCAGAGCGCATGCTGACGGGCCCCGCCCCGGTCACCGCGTTCTTCGCCGGCAACAACCGGGTCACCGTGACCCTGGTGCGGGTGATGGCGGACCGTCACCGGCCCGTCGCGCTGGTCGGCTTCGACGACTTCGAACTGGCCGACCTGCTCGCCCCGCCGGTGACCGTGGTGGCGCAGGACCCGGCGCTGCTGGGACGCACGGCGGCGGAACTGCTGTTCCGGCGTCTCGCGGGCGCCGACGATCCGCCGCAGCAGGTGCGACTGCCGACGCGGCTGGTGGCGCGGGGCTCGGGCGAGCTGCCGCCCGGCGACCGGCACGCCGATTGCGCCTCGTGACGCCGCCTCACCGCAACGCGCGCGTGAGCCATGCCACTTCGCCGCTCTCCTCCAGGGAGACGTGGTCCCGTTCGAACCCGAGCTTCTCCAGCACACGGAGCGACGCGGTGTTCCACGTCCCGACGGTCGCCCAGAGCCGTTTCCGTCCGGTCGCGGCGGCGGCGTCGAGCACCGCGCCGGCCGCCTCCGTGGCATAGCCATGCCCGTGCACACGCCGGAACAGCTCGTACGCGATTTCGGGCTCCTCCACGGTGGAGCGACCGATGGTCAACCCGCAGTAGCCGATGACGTCGCCCTCGTCGCGGCGCAGGACGGGCAGCAGGGCGATCCCCGTGGCCTCCGCCGAAGCGAGCTGCCGCGCGACGATCGCCCGAGTGTGCTCCACCGCGGGCGTTCCCTTGCCGCGTTCCCCGTGGAGGGCGCGCAGTTCCTCGGCGTCCGCCTCGGTCCACGGTCGCAGCAGCAACCGTTCGGTGCGGAGGTGGAACGACATGGTCTCGTAGCCGGGCATGCTGCTGCTTCTCCCTGAGCTTCATACCGAACCGGGTCGACGAAGCCGCCGCCCGGGGCCTGACATCACGGCCGTCAGGAGGTGCCCGTCGCCCCGGACTTCACCCGTCAACATCACAGCGGGTCGAGGCGTGCCCTGAGCAGGCAGAACTCGTTGCCTTCCGGATCGGCAAGGACGTGCCACGGCTCCTCCCCCGTCTGACCGATGTCGGCCGGGCGAGCACCGAGCTCGAGAAGGCGCTCCAGCTCCTCGCCCTGAGCGCGATCGGTGGCGTTGACATCGATGTGCAACCGGGGCTTGCCCTTCTCCGGCTCCTCCCTGCGGCTGAGGATGATCGTGGGCTGCGGACCGCCGAACCCTTCCCGCGGCCCGATCTCCAGGGTTCCGTCCTCCTCGCGGTCCAGCACCACGAAGTCCAGGACCTCGCACCAGAATCGCGCGAGCACTTCGGGATCACGGCATCCGAGGACGAGCTCACCGATACGACACGCCATGCACGCAACCCACTCCCGGTCGGAACTGCCGCGGACCGCGCACATCCCGTGGGCTCCCGCGGTGAAAAAGGTCCCCCGACCGTACCGGCCCGGGCGAGCAGTGGCGACAGGTTTTCGGTGCGCCCGGCCCGCCGGGCGGTGGGACACACCGCGCTGCCGCCGGGACCATCAGCAGGTGGGGAGACCGGGTACCGGGGCGTCGTTGCCACCGCCCTGGATGTAGACGACGCTCACCCAGACGCCGGTGTGTCCGGAGTCGTCGTCCGTCCTGGCCCACCAGGTGTTGGTCCACTGCCCGTAGGTCTCCCGGTGGGCGAGGTCCTGCTGGCAGTAGAAGTAGTTGGTGCCGCTGTACAGCTTTCCCACCGCCCTGTGCTGGGCGTCGTACGAATCCGCGGTGCGCCAGACCTGGCAGTTGTACGTGCCCCCGCCGATCGCCCGGCAGACGGGATCCGGTTCGGTGCTGCCGGAGCTGCCGCCGGACCCGCCGCCGGAGCCGTCTCCGGTTCCGCCGCCGGAGTCCCCGGAGCTGTCCCCGTCCGAGCCCGTCGCGCCTCCTGCGTCCTCTGCGGCCGCCCGCCCGGGGCCGGGGTCGTCGGGCGCCTTCTCCCCCGGGGCGACGGGAGCGTCGGACCGCTGCCCGGAGCCCGAGGAGGGGGAGGCGGGACCCTCCGGACGGGACCCGCCCTCACCGGCCTTCGCCCCTCCCTCCTCGCCGGCGGGCGCGTCCTGTCCACGCTGCTCCTGCACCTGCGAGGCGGCACTCGCCGGCACCGAGCCGCCCTCGCCGTCCATTCCCAGCGCACCGGATCCCCAGGCGATGCCCGCGCCGACGAGCAGCGCGGCGACGACGGCCGCCGCGACGGCCGGTCGCCGTCGGCCGCGCTCCTGCGGGCCTCCGGTGCTCACGGTGCCGCGGTCGGTGTCGTGCCCGGCGAGCCGGGCGCCCGGGCCCGGGCGGCTCGGGCGCGTCACCTGGTGGCCGGACTCGGCGGGGCGCGGGCCGACCAACCGGACGGTGTCCGGGGAACCGCCCGGAGCCGGGTCGGCCTCGGCGACCCGGCGGAGCAGGTCGGCTGCTGCCGCGGCGTCGGGGCGCCGGGCGGGGTCCTTCTCCAGCAGGGTCCGCAGTGCCGGCTCGAGAGCCCCGGCGTTGCGGGGGTCGGCGGGCTGCTCGGTCACGATGGCGTTGAGGGTGGACCAGGTGGATGTCCTCCGGAACGGCGAACTTCCCTCGACAGCCGCGTACAGCGTCGCGCCGAGCGACCAGACGTCCGAGGCGGGGCCCGGCTCCTCCCCCCGTGCGCGTTCCGGAGCGAGGTAGTCCAGGGAGCCGACGAGTTCCCCGCTGCGTGTCAGGTGCGTGGCAGCCCCGTCGCCCGGATCCTCGACGGCGGCGATCCCGAAGTCGGTCAGGACCGCGCGTCCGTCGTGTGCCAGCAGGATGTTGCCGGGCTTCACGTCCCGGTGGAGGACTCCGGCCCGGTGGGCGGCGGCGAGGGCGTCGAGCACTTTCGCCCCGACGGCCGCCGCCTCCGTGGGCCCGAGGGTGCCCCGTCGGCGGAGGACGTCGTCCATTGACGGGCCGTCGACGAGTTCCATCACGATGACGGGGCGGCCCTCGTGCTCGGTGATGTCGTGGACGGCCACGACGCCGGCGTGCCGGATGCGGGCGGCGGCGCGCGCCTCGCGCTGCATCCGCAGGCGGAAGTCGGCGAGGTCGCCGGGAGCGGCGTCGGGAAAGGTCCGCAGTTCCTTGACGGCGACGTCCCGTCCGAGGACTTCGTCGTGCGCGCGGCACACCACGCCCATGCCGCCACGACCGAGTCGCTGCGTCACCCGGTAGCGCCCGCACAGCAGCCGACCTGCGCCGTCCGGATGTTCCTCTTCCGGCGTGTGCACGTTCCGTCCCCCTCGCGCCCGTGGCCTCCGCGCGGACGTGCCGCGCGTGTCGAGGTGTCAGCCTACGGATCCGCCGGGCGCCGCCCTCTCCGGGGCGGGCCCCGGCCGACGGCCGGGTACGGGTCCGTCAGGCGTCGCGGACCTCATTCCGTCCGGCCGGTCGGCGGCCCGCGAGGTGTTCGAGGTCGGCGCGAGTGGTGCCGGCGCGTCGGGCGACTTCTCCGGCCTCCAGCGCCCCGCAGTCCAGGCCGCGCAACAGGTAGGCGCTGAGCGCGCGGGCGGTGGCGGGCTCGTCCAGCACGTCCCCGCCGGAACGGGCGACGTAGGCCGCGAGCCGCGAGGCTGCGCGGTCCATGCCTTCCCGGTAGAAGGAGTAGACGGCCGCATAGCGGGTCGGCAGGTGTCCCGGGTGCATGTCCCAGCCCTGGTGGTAGGCGCGGGCGAGTGAGCGGCGCACCAGTCGGTGGTGGAGCCGCCAGGCCTCGTGCACGCGCGGGGTGGAGCCGACCGGGAGGACGTTGGTGGAACCGTCGCTCAGCCGCACACCGGTGCCCGCAGCCGCCACCTGCATGACGGCCTTGGCGTGGTCGGCGGCCGGGTGGTCCAGCGCCTGGTGGGCCGCACTGACACCGCAGGCCGCGCTGTAGTCGAACGTGCCGTAGTGCAGGGAGGTGCAGCGGCCTTCGGCGGCGTCGATGAGACGTGCGACGGTGGCGCGTCCGTCGGGGCCGAGGATGGCCTGCGTGGTCTCGATCTGGATCTCGAACCCGATGCGTCCTGCGGGCAGGTCCCGGGCACGTTCGAACTCCTCGCACAGCCGCACCATCGCACGGACCTGTTCGGGGAAGGTCACCTTGGGAAGGGTCAGGGCCAGCCTGTCGGGCAGGGTTCCCGCAGTCTCCATGAGTCCGGTGAGGAAGAGGTCCAGCGTCCGGATTCCGCGCTCCCGGACCGCCGCTTCCATGCACTTCATCCGGATGCCCAGGTGCACCGGCGCAGTGCCGGCCCCGTCGGCGGAGCAGAGACCGGCGACCAGCCGGGCCGCGTGCACCGCCGCGGCGTCCTCCTCCGTGTCGGGACGGAGGCCGTACCCGTCCTCGAAATCGATGCGCAGGTCCTCGATCGGCTGGTGGGCCAGTTTGGCGCGCATCCGGCCGTAAACCGGCTCGGCCAGGTCCTCGGGGAGGCCGAGCACCGAGGCGAACGCCCCGGGGTCCGGGGCGTGTGCGTCGAGGAGCGCGAGCGCTTCGTCGCCCCAGGCGCGCACGGTGCCGGCGGTGACGACGTCGCCGGGGACGTAGACGGTGTGCACCGGCTGCCGGGTGCCCGGTTCTCCCGGGTAGCGGCGGGCCAGCTCGGCGTCGACACCGGCGAGGGAGGCGGCCGCTTCGTCGAACGCCGACCGGGGCAGAGTGGTCGCCGCTGCGTCCTGCGTCATCCGTGCCGCCCTTCTCCCGACCCTTCGAACTCAACAAAACGTTGAACTCTCGCGGGGACGCTAATCGGGCGCACTCCGGGGGTCAAGCACGCCGTCCCGCACACCCGGCGGGAGACGGGCGTGCGGGACGGAGAGATGCCGGACCTGCGGCGGCGTGGCCGCTGCGTTCAGCCCTTGCGCTCCTTGACCTGCTCGGTGAGCTGCGGGAGAACCTCGAAGAGGTCACCGACGACGCCGTAGTCGACGAGGTCGAAGATCGGAGCCTCGGCGTCCTTGTTGATCGCCACGATGGTCTTCGAGGTCTGCATGCCGGCCCGGTGCTGGATGGCGCCGGAGATACCGGCGGCCACGTACAGCTGCGGCGACACGGACTTGCCGGTCTGACCCACCTGGTTGGAGTGCGGGTACCAGCCGGCGTCGACCGCGGCCCGGGACGCACCGACGGCCGCGCCGAGGGAGTCGGCGAGCTCCTCGATCACGTGGAAGTTCTCGGCGCCGTTGACGCCGCGACCACCGGAGACGACGATCGCGGCCTCGGTCAGCTCCGGACGGCCGCTGGACTCGCGGGCCGCGCGCTGGACGACCTTGGCGGCCCGGGCCGGCTCACCGAACGACACGCTCAGCTCCTCGACGGCACCGGCGGCCTGCGCGGCCTCCGGAGCGGTGGAGTTGGGCTTGACGGTGATGACCGGCGTGCCGCGGGTGATGCGGGACTTGGTGGTGTAGGCGGCGGCGAACACCGACTGCGTCGCGACCGGCCCGTCGTCGCCGGCCTCCAGGTCGACGGCGTCGGTGATGATGCCGGAGCCGATGCGGACGGCCAGACGGGCGGCGACCTCCTTGCCGTCCGCGGACGAGGGCACCAGAACGGCGGCCGGGCTCACGGACTCGTAGGCGGCCTGCAGCGCGTCGACCTGCGGCACCACGAGGTAGTCGGCGAACTCGGGGGCGTCGGCGGCCAGAACCTTGGTCGCGCCGTACTCGCCGAGGGTCTTCGCGGCTTCCTCCGCGCCGGGGCCGAGGTGCACGGCAACGGGGTCGCCGATGCGGCGGGCGAGGGTCAGCAGCTCCAGCGTCGGCTTGCGGACGGCGCCGTCCACGTGGTCGACGTAGACAAGGACTTCAGCCATGGGTTTCGTCTCTCCTGCGGGAAGTTGTGCGGGGCGTAGCGGCGTCGGGGCGAATCAGACGAACTTCTGCTCCGCCAGGAAGTCGGCGAGCTGCTTGCCGCCCTCGCCCTCGTCCTTGACCACGGTGCCGGCGGTGCGGGCCGGGCGCTCCTTGGCCTCGTCGACCTTCGTCCAGGCGCCCTCGAGTCCGACCTCCTCGGCCTCGATGTCGAGGTCGTCCAGATCGAGGGACTCCACCGGCTTCTTCTTGGCCGCCATGATGCCCTTGAAGGACGGGTAGCGGGCCTCGCCGGACAGGTCGGTCACCGACACCACGGCGGGCAGGGTCGCCTCCAGGTGCTCGGTGGCGGCGTCGCCGTCGCGGCGACCGGTGGCCTTGCCGTCCTCGACGGAGACCTCCGACAGGAGGGTCATCTGCGGCACGCCCAGGCGCTCCGCGATCATCGCGGGGAGCACACCCATGGTTCCGTCGGTGGAGGCCATGCCGCACACGACAAGGTCGTAGCCGGTCTTCTCGATCGCCTTGGCCAGCACGACGGACGTGCCCAGGGCGTCGGTGCCGTGCAGGTCGTCGTCCTCGACGTGCACCGCCTTGTCGGCGCCCATCGACAACGCCTTGCGCAGGGCGTCGTTGGCGTCCTCCGGGCCGACCGTCAGCACCGTGACCTCGGCGTCGTCGGCATTGTCAGCAATCTGCAGGGCCTGTTCCACGGCGTACTCGTCGAGCTCCGAGAGCAGGCCGTCAACCGACTCGCGGTCGGTGGTCAGGTCCTCGGCGAAGTGCCGGTCGCCGGTGGCGTCGGGCACGTACTTCACACAGACAACGATCCTCAGGCTCACGCCGGCTCTCCTACTGCATCGTCTCTAGCGCATCTCCGGCCGGCCGCGCCGACCGCATCCAGCTTAGTACGGGGTTGACACACGTTATTACTCGCCAGTACATCGATCATGTACCCCTGGGGCAAGGACGTCGAACTGTGACGTTCCCAACGCACGGTGCACCGGCGATCCCGTGGCCACTCAATCACGCCGCCCGTGGAACCGCTCAGCCGACGGCACGGCCCAGCGCGGCGATCACATCCGCCTTGCGGGGCAGGCCGGCGGCGCGCTGCACGACCCGGCCCGTCGCGTCGAGAACCAGCACGGTCGGCGTACCGGCGACATCCAGCTCCCGCACCAGCTCCAGCCTCGCCTCGGCATCGACGTCCACGTGAACGACCCCGTCGACCATCTCCGCGATCTCGGCGAGAATCCGCCGCGTCGCGACGCAGGGTCGGCAGAAGGCACTGGAGAACTGGACAAGGGTGGCCCGCTCGCCGAGCCGGGCCACACCCAGCACGGCCGCGGTCAACGGCTCCGTCGTACTCACGCCCTCCAGCATGCACGGCCGCCACGTGACGAGCGTCTCCGGCCCTCCGAAGGTCCCGCCGGTAGCCCTGCGCACAGCTTTGGGGCACGATTCGCGCAGGCCGGAAGTTACGTGGACGTAGGTTCCGGTGCACAGAAGGACAACATCATCGCCCTCGCACGGCGAGAAGGGTTCCCGCATGCCAGAGCTCGTGTATCCGCCGGTGATCGGCGTGGCCCGCACCTTCTTCAAGGCGCTCGACCTGCGCTTCGACATCCGCGGCACCGAGCACGTACCGCGGCAGGGAGGTGCGGTCCTGGTCAGCAATCACATCGGATACCTGGACTTCGTCTTCACCGGCCTGACCGCCCTGCCCGCGAAGCGGCTGGTGCGTTTCATGGCCAAGGAGTCCGTGTTCCGGCACAAGGTGTCCGGTCCGTTGATGCGCGCGATGAAGCACATACCGGTCGACCGGGCACAGGGCGAGCACGCCTACCGGCACGCGCTCACCGCACTGCGGAACGGTGAAGTCGTCGGAGTCTTCCCGGAAGCGACGATCTCCCCGTCGTTCACCCTGAAGAACTTCAAGACCGGAGCCGCACGGCTGGCCCAGGACGCCGGCGTCCCTCTGGTGCCGATGGCCCTGTGGGGCACCCAGCGCCTGTGGACGAAGGGCCACAAGAGGGACTTCGGGCGCAACCACTTCCCGATCACCATCCGGGTCGGCGAGCCGCTGCTGCCACGCGCGGGCGAACTGGCGTCGGCGGTGACGGAACGGCTCCGCGAACGGGTCGACGGCCTGCTGGAGGCCGCGCAGCGCGCCTACCCCGGCACCCCCCGGAACGCGGACGACACCTGGTGGCTGCCCGCCCACCTCGGCGGTACGGCGCCTGCGGCGCCACCGGCGCGGGAGACCTGAGCAGCAAAACAGCGATCCGGCCCCGCTCCGTCGTGGGAGCGGGGCCGGCTGGTGGAGTCACCTCTGGGGCGGCTGCTGCGGCGGAGTCGCGGGATACCCCTGCGGCGGCGGGGTCCCGTAGGGCCCGTGCTGGGGCTGCGGCGGGGCCCCGTAGGGCCCGGCAGCGCCATAGGGCGGCGCCTGCGCCTGTCCGGGCATCGGGTACGGGTGAGCCGGACCACCCGTACCCCCGGGGCCGCCGCCCGGCCAACCGCTCCGGTTGCGCTTGCGCCTGCGACGTACCACCAGGAAGACGATCAGGGCAATCAGCAGCAGACCCATGACGCCGATCACCGACCAGGCGATGAACGCCTTTCTGTCGGCCTGCTTCTGCAGCCTGGCTCCCTCCGCGCGCTTCTCCTCCGCCCGCTGTTTGTCCTTGGTCGCCCGAGGCACGGACAGCGGCCCGTACTCCGACCCCTTCGGCACATCTGCACGCAGGGCTTCAAGGGGCCGGATCACGCCGTAGCCGTACTGCTCGTCCGGCACCTCGCCCCCTTCGGCCGACGCCGGCAACCGAGCCGTCTCCGTCAGCCGATTGACGATCTGCCCTGCAGTCAGATCCGGGAACTTCGCCTTGAGGAGAGCGACACTGGCGGAGACGTAGGCGGTAGAGGCCGACGTTCCGGTCCCGATCCCGTATCCGTTGAGATCTTCCGGGCTGGCCGCATTCACCACATCTACTGCAGGAGCACTCAGCAGTGTTTGCTCACCCCGATTGGAGCCAGACCAGAACGAACCCTGTTCGTTTGTGCCGCTGACGGCAACAACTCCATCATAAGCCGCAGGATAACCTACTTCCCCACCGTCATTTCCGGTTCCTGCAACAACTGGGATGCCGTGCTGAAGAGCATACGCAATGGCCTCGGACTCCTTGTGAGGAGCTAGGGCACGGTCCTGCTTCTGGGAAATGTTGATGACAGTCGCACCATGGTCGACGGCGTATCGAATCGATTCGGCGTAGCCGTCATTCCCGTAGCCCTGATCCCGGATGGGAAGGATCTTGGCTTCGGGTGCCAGCCCCATCACTCCGTCCGCACCATCAGGGCCATGTCCATGGCCAGCGATGACTGACGCAATACCAGTACCGTGCGAGTCTCCGGCTTCCGGGTCCGGATCGCCGCCATCGACGAAATCCTTACCCGTCAGGATGCTTCCCTTGAGGTCGGGATGGTCAGCCTTGACCCCATCATCGATCACAGCAACGACCTGGCCCGCACCCCTCGACTCACTCCAGAGTGACTCCGCCTTGAGCGTCCGCAGCGGCCACTGCGCGTCTCTGACATCGTCGGCAGCGCTTGGAGATGCTGGAATCAGGACCAGCGCTCCCACAAGCAGTGTGGTGCTTATGGCGCGCAAGTTTCGCCTGACGCCCATCAGTCGAGCCTCTTTCCTTGCCAGAAGGGTTCTTTATCGAACGCCGTGATCATATCTGTGGCCACTACCGCTCCCCCGGATTCGTCTCAGTCGACAGTTGGCGGAGTATCCTTCCTCCCCTTGGGCATCCAGGTCTCTTCGTCTTCGATTAGATAGTCGGGCCGCTGCTGATCGTCACTGCTCTCGGTGTTCTTCTTCCGCGCGTTCCCGGTCGGAGCGGCTCCCCCTCGGTGCAAGGGTGCCTTCCTGCCACGCTGACCCGCTTGAGTGCCTCCACGGCTCGAGTGAAGCCCCTGTCCACCTTGACGGCCCGCTACGCCTTTCGTTGCAGGGGTTCCGGACTTGCCACCACGTTGGCGTGCCAAGGGACCGCCTCCACTGCGACCGGAAGCTTCGCGGCCCGCTCCCGCACCGGAAGGCCCACTCCTGCCGGAGGCCGGTCCGCCCGCGCGTGTTGCTCCTCCGGCAGCACCTCGATTTCCTGAGGCACGCCCCACGAGGCCCGGGCCACCAGGCGTTTCGTTCACCGGCCCACCTCCGGGACCACCTCCCACAGGCGCGCCGCGACCTGTACCCACTGGGCCGTCCGTCGGTGCTATCAGCCCACTGCCTGGGAGACGATCCAGTCTGGTACGCGTCGCAGGAAGCGAATCACTCGGTGTTGTTGACCCATGACCGGGAGAGTCGGACGAGATGCCGCTCCCTCCAGGAGCCACGATCACCGGGACAGGAGCTATCCCTCCCGGTTCGCCTGGGTAGTCCTCGTCGCCCATGATTTGGGCCTTCCGCTTCTCCCACGACCCCATGGTCTTCGACTGCGAGCTGTAGGCGAGCGCCAGATCCTCCATCAGTGCGGCGGTTCTGAGCTGTTCCTCCCGTCCCGCCGAGAGGTCGTCGTGATGGTTCTCCAGGGCGTTCCGCGCGCCCTGGTTGTTCTGGATCTCGCCCCGCCACTTCGAGTCGTCCCGGGTGAGCCCGTCACCGAGGGAGTTCATGGCGCTGTCGAGGCTGTCGGGCTTCTCGATGGCATCGACCTGGGGCTTGATGTCCTGCAACCGCTTGCCTGCGTTGCGCATGGCGACAGAGGTGTGGCCCGCGTACGTGGCGCAGTCAGCGATCTGCTTGCTGATCTTGCGGGCCTTCTTGGCGAACTCGTCGGCGGATGCACCCTCCCAGTGCGCCAGGACGTGCTGGACCGCCTTGTCGAAGTCGCCCTTGATGCTGCCTCCGCCACTCACCAGGAGATCGTGAAGACTCTCCCAGGCGTCTGCGACGCCCAGGACCGCCTCCGGCTTGGCGCCGGCCATCATGGCTTTCATGGAGTCGATGGTGTGCGAGGTGGCGAACGGTGTGATCACCTCGCCGGGGAAGCACATGTTCGCTTCCTCGTACTGCTCGCTGAACTCCGCGTGGTCCCCGCCCTTGCCGCTCATGGCTCGCGTCGCCCCCCCTGTTTCTGCTTGTTCCTGACGCCGCACGCTCACGACTGGCCGCTGTCCATACCGTGCTTGGCCTCGAACTCTGCGTTCTGGTAGTTGCCGTGCACCTTCTTGGCGTTCGTCCCGAAGTCGGCGATGACGTCGTTGATGACCCGCACGATCTCCTCGATGTGCGATTTCATCTCCCCGTGCGCCGAGGCGAGTTCTTCCGCTTCGGCGAAGCCGCTGCCTCCCAGTGCCCCTTCGGGGAGGAAGGTGTTGTACTTGCTCTTCGACGTCGCTTCACCCATGGCCGTCGTCACTCGGCCCAACTTGCGTACTGTCTCCTCGAGTTCGCTGAGGTCGACCCGCATCTCACCCACTGCGGCGCTCTCCCCGTTCTCCGTCTTCTGCGCTTCAGTCCGGACGGCCGAACCCACGACCGCCCGTCCCCCATCATGATCGGACGCATCTCAGGATGCCACCGTCCTCCCCCTTTCACGCAGTGCCCCCGTCCTCTCGGGAGGGGACGGGGGCAGTGGCGGGACGGCGAACGTCGACGGTTCAGCGGGAGGCGGCCATCTCCTGGCGCAGTGCCTCGACGAAGGCGTCGACGTCGTCGGGCGCGGTGTCGAAGCTGCACATCCACCGCACGTCACCGGCTGCTTCGTCCCAGAAGTAGAACCGGAAGCGCTTCTGCAGGCGTTCGCTGACGTCGTGCGGCAGTCGGGCGAATACCGCGTTGGCCTGGACCGGGTAGAGGATCTCCACGCCGGGGACGGAGCGCACACCGGCGGCCAGTCGCTGGGCCATGGTGTTCGCGTGCCGGGCGCTGCGCAGCCACAGGTCGCGGGAGAGCAGCGCCTCCAACTGCACTGATACGAAACGCATCTTGGATGCCAGTTGCATCGAGAGCTTGCGCAGGTGCTTCATGGCGCGTACGGAGCCCGGGTCGAGCACGACGACGGCCTCGCCGAACAGCATCCCGTTCTTCGTGCCGCCGAAGGAGACGACGTCCACCCCTGCCGCGTAGGTGAAGGCACGCATCGGCACGTCGAGCGCCGCTGCGGCGTTCGCGATGCGGGCGCCGTCGAGGTGGACCTTCATGCCCCGCTCGTGGGCGTGATCGCAGATCGCCCGTATCTCCTCGGGCGTGTAGAGCGTGCCGAGTTCGGTGTTCTGCGTGATCGAGACCACCTGCGGCATGGCCCGGTGCTCGTCGTCCCAGCCGAAGGCTTCGCGGTCGATGAGTTCGGGTGTGAGCTTGCCGTCCTCGGTGGGAACCGTGAGCAGCTTCAGGCCGCCGACCCGTTCGGGCGCCCCGCACTCGTCGACGTTGATGTGTGCGGTCTCCGCACAGATCACCGCACCCCAGCGGTCGGTGAGTGCCTGGAGCGACACCACGTTGGCGCCCGTCCCGTTGAAGACCGGGAAGGTCTCGGCGTAGGGGCCGAAGTGCGAACGCATCACGTGCTGCAGGTGTGCCGTGTAGACGTCGCCCCCGTAGGCGGTCTGGTGCCCCTCGTTGGCGAGCGCGAGGGCGGCGAGGATCTCGGGGTGGGCGCCCGCGTAGTTGTCGCTGGCGAATCCGCGCACCTCGGGGTCGTGGTGCCGCTTGGCGTCCGTCGCCGCTCTCGCGGAGGGCGTCACGGCTGGGGTGTGAGCCACAGGCGCTGTCCGTTCACTTCCTCGGTCGACTTGTTCCAGGTCCCGGCGATCTCCTCGGCCAGGTCGCGGACATCGGTGAACGTCTTGAACTTGGCGTTCGGCCGTTCCTTGCGCATCTGGTCGTTCACCAGGGCCTTGACAACCAGGATCGCAGCCGCGGCGGGCGGCGGGGCGTCGCCCCCCGCCTTGCGGAAGGCGTCGGCCAGCGCCAGGGTCCAGGCTTCGGCGGCGGCCTTGGAAGCGGAGTAGGCCGCATTGCCCGCGGTCGGCCTGCTCGCGCCCGCTGCGCTGATCAGCAGGTAGCGGCCGTTGCGGCTGCGCTCCAGCGCTCCCTGGAAGGCCAGGGTCGTGTGCTGCACCGTGCGTATGAGCAGGTCGTGCAGGGTGTCCCAGTCACCGAGGTCGGTCTCGGCGAAGGTGGCGGAGCCGCGCCAGCCGCCCACGAGGTGCACCAGGCCGTCGATGCGGCCGAACTCCTTCTCGGTGCGTGCGGCCCACTCCCGTGTGGCGGCCAGGTCGAGCAGGTCGACCGTGTCACCGGTGACGGTGGCACCGCCGTGGGCGAAACGGGCGGCGTCCACGGCCTCGGCGAGGCGCTGCGGGTCGGCGTCCGCGGCCACCACGGTGGCTCCCGCCTCCGCGAGCCTCAGCAGTGCGGCCTGTCCGGCGGGTCCAGCCGCGCCGGCGACGGCGACGACCGCGCCGTCCAGTCGGTGGTCACCGCCCGGGGTGTTGCGTTCGGTCATGGTCGTCGCCTTTCCTGTGCTGCGCCGTCGTGGGCCGTGCGCCCGTCGTGTTCCCGCTCGTACCGGTCAGGCGGCGAGAGTCGTGGACTCGGCGGTGATGCCCTTGGTAGATGCGATCACACTGCGCAGCTTCTTGCGAAGTGCCTCGTAGAACATGCTGAGCGGAAACTCGTCGGGGAGCACGTCGTCGACGAGCTTCCTCGGCGGCAGCGACAGGTCGAGTGCGTCGGGGCCCTTCGCCCACGTGGAACCGGGGTGGGGAGCGAGGTAGGTGGAAACCAGCTCGTACGCCTTGAACCAGTGGACGATCTTCGGCCGGTCGATGCCGTCCCGGTAGAGCTTCTCTATCTCTCCGCGCAGTGCCACGGTGACCTCGCGCGCCCGGTCCCAGTCGACGGTGAGCTTGTTGTCCGTCCACCGCAGCGCGTCGTGCTTGTGCAGGTAGGAGAAGAGGAGCTGGCCGCCGAGGCCGTCGTAGTTGCGGTTGCGCTCACCGGTCACGGGGAAGCGGAACAGGCGGTCCAGCAGCATCGTGTACTGCACGTCGCGGCCCTGCGGGTAGCCGTCCGCCTCGAGCTTGACGCCCTCGCCGAAGGCGGTGAGGTCGCAGCGGAGCTCCTCCAGGCCGTACATCCAGAACGGCTGGCGCTGCTTGATCATGAAGGGGTCGAACGGCAGGTCGCCGTGGCTGTGGGTGCGGTCGTGGATCATGTCCCACAGCACGAACGCCTCCTGGCAGCGCTGCTGGTCGGTGACCAGTCCGCGGGCGTCCTCGGGGAGTTCCAGGCTGGTGACGTCGCAGGCGGCATCGACGACCCGCCGGAAGCGGGCAGCCTCGCGGTCGCAGAAGATGCCGCCCCAGCTGAACCGCTCGGGGGCTTCGCGCACGGCGATGGTCTCGGGGAAGAGCACCGCCGAATTGGTGTCGTAACCGGCGGTGAAGTCCTCGAAGGTGATGCCGCAGAACAGCGGGTTGTCGTAGCGGGTGCGCTCCAGTTCGGAGAGCCAGTCCGGCCAGACCATGCGCAGCACGACGGCCTCGAGGTTGCGGTCCGGGTTGCCGTTCTGCGTGTACATCGGGAAGACGACAAGGTGCTGCAGTCCGTCGGCGCGCTGCTGGGCGGGCTGGAAGGCCAGCAGCGAGTCCAGGAAGTCCGGCACGCCGTAGCCCTCGGCGGCCCAGCGGCGGAGGTCCTCGGTGAGGGCGCCGAGGTACGCGGCGTCGTGCGGCAGCAGCGGCGCGAGTTCCCCGACGGCGGTCACCAGACGGTCGAGCTCGGCGTCCACGTCGGCGCGGGCGGGGGCCTCCTCGGCGTCGAAGTCGATCGAGCCGTCGGCGGACTGGGCGGGGCGCAGGGCCTCCACCGCCTGCTTCACGGCGGGCCAGGCGGGGTGGTCCACCACCCGGCCCGCGGACGCACGGGGGCCATCCACGTCGCTGGGCGAAAGAATTTCCGTCATGACCGGACCTCCACGGGAGAAAATCGCGTATGAGTACGGTAGCGAGAGAAGGTCGCCCACTCAAGTGGCGATCATGAAAATTCTCTTGTCGTACCCCTTCTCGACCGGCGTTCTTCCGGCGGGCTTCACCCTTCCGGGGTGCAGTGGCATGGCCGGGTAACCCCAGCTCCGGCCGCTACTCTGGGCCGACAGACCGCGCCCGGCCACCGCAGGAAGCGAGAGCGTTCACGTGCCCATGCTCACAGTCGGACACCGGGGCCTGATGGCCGTCGAACCCGAGAACACGCTGCGGTCCTTCCGCCGGGCCGAGCAGGAGGGCGTCGACGTCGTCGAGCTCGATCTGCACCTGAGCAGCGACGGGGCCCTGGTGGTGATGCACGACGCCGAAGTGGATCGCACGACGGACGGCTCCGGACCCATCGCCTCGCACACGCTGGAGGCCCTGCGCGCCCTGGACGCGGGTGGAGGAGAACGGATCCCGGTGTTCGAGGAGGTCGTCGAGGCCGTCGCGTCACCGCTGCAGGCCGAGATCAAGGACGCCGCGGCGGCACGGGTGCTCGCGCGGGTGATCGCCGACCGGGACCTGCACGACAGGGTCACCGTGATCTCCTTCCACGACGACGCGCTGCGGGAGACGCGGGAACTGCTGCCGGAGACGCCACTGGCACTGGTGGCCGGGAAGTCCTCGCCCACTGCTCCGGAGCGGGCCCGGGACCTGGGTGCCGCGATGGTGTCGCTGGAGCTGTGCCACGCCGACGCGGACACCGTCAAGCGGTGCCATGCGGCCGGGATCCAGGTCATCAGCTGGACGGTGAACACGCCCGAGGACCTGGCACGCGCCCGGGAACTCGACCTCGACGGCGTGGTGACCGACACCCCCGCGGTGCTGACCAGGGTCAGGACAACTGTTTGACCAGCAACTCGAAGGCGAGGTCGTCCCGCCGCGGCACGCCGAAGCGTTCGTCGCCGTAGGGGAACGGGCTCAGCTCCCCGGTCCGGGTGTAGCCGCGGCGGGCGTACCAGGCGATGAGGTCCTCGCGCTGGACGATCACCGTCATCCGCATCTCGGGAAGCTCCCACTCGTCCCGCGCGACCCGCTCCGCCTCGGCAAGCACCCGCCGTCCGAGGCCCGCGCCCTGGAGGCCGGGCCGAACCGCGAACATGCCGAAGTAGGCGTGCCCCTCCCTGCGCTCCACCTGGCAGCAGGCGACGACCTCCCCGCCGTGTTCGGCGACGAGCATCCGGCCGTGCGGATCCGCTACGACCGCCGCCACACCCGCGGGATCGGTGCGCTGCCCGTCCAGCAGATCGGCCTCCGTGGTCCAGCCGTCACGACTGCTGTCCCCCCGGTACGCAGATTCGACGAGCGCCACGAGGGCCGGCACGTCCGCCTCACCGGCGCTGCGGAAGTCGAGGTCGGTGCTGATCCGGGCAGTCTCCATGGGCTGGAGCCTAGCCGTCCCCGGCTATCGTCGGGGTGCATGGTCCATGTTCTGAGCAGCCGGACCCTGCTCCGGCCCACCGACCCCGAGAGGTCCCGCGCCTTCTACGGCGGCACGCTCGGGCTCTCCGTCGCCCGCGAGTTCGGCACCGGCCCGGACCGCGGAACGGTGTACTTCCTCGGCGGCGGCTATCTGGAGGTGTCCGGCCGCGCCCCGCATCCCACGCGACCGGGACTGCGCCTGTGGCTGCAGGTGGCCGACGCGGAAGCCGCACACCGCGAACTGCGCGACGCGGGAGCGCCGGTACTGCGGCCGCCCGTCCGCGAGCCGTGGGGCCTGGTCGAGATGTGGCTCGCCGACCCGGACGGCGTCGAGATCTGCCTGGTGGAGGTTCCCGCCGACCACCCGATGCGCTACCGGCCGGGCATCGGACCGTAGACGCTCTCCCGCTCCTCCGCTCTCCTTCCGCGCTCCCGTGCGCCCCCGTGCCGGAGCGTCACCGCGGGCAGCCTCCGTCGGAGGGAGGGACCGAGGAGAGGGAGAGCGCCGTGCACGGACCGCCGCTGGTCGGCTGGCTGCTCGCGCTGGTCTGTGCGGGGACGGGCGCCTACTGTCTGGCCACTCGGGGACGGGCCACGGCCGAGGCGCGGGAGACCGCCCGGATGGAGGCGGCGATGGGTCTGGGGATGGCCCTGATGGCGCTGCCGGGCGCGGCCGGCGTGCTGCCCTCCGGCACCTTTCTGTTCCTCTTCGGG
Source organism: Streptomyces callyspongiae (assembly GCF_047200695.1). Taxonomy (NCBI): domain Bacteria; kingdom Bacillati; phylum Actinomycetota; class Actinomycetes; order Kitasatosporales; family Streptomycetaceae; genus Streptomyces; species Streptomyces callyspongiae. The sequence goes on along the minus strand of NZ_JBJZOM010000013.1, from coordinate 51,585 downwards.
ACTCTGACCGTGTGGGGTGTTGCCATGGTGGTCCGGGCGCTGCCCGCGGCGGGCGGCCGGGGGGCACACCTGCGTCACGGTCTGCACCACACGCTGGAGTCGCTCGCGATGGTCTACATGGCGGTGGTGATGCTCGGGTCCGGGTCCACGATGCCCCACACCCACCACGCCGCGGGCGGCATACCGGTGCTGACGGGTGTCCTGCTGGTGTACTTCGCCGTTTTCGCACTCCGGACCGGCGGCCGGCTGATCCCACTCGCTCCACCGGGTGTCCCCGGCACGGCCGCTGCGACCGGGGGTGACCTCCCGGTGCCCGCCGACGCCTGCCGCCTGACACTGGCACTGGGTTCGTTCACCATGCTGCTGGGCTTGTGAACCACCCCCGCACGCGGCGTGAGGTGTGCGTCACTTCGCGCGCCACGACGTACCCCCGCGGTCGGCTGCGCCATAGGCTGAGGCCATGTTGGTCCCGCTCGCGCTGCTGGTCCTGGGAGCGTCGGCCGCCGTCGCGGCCCCGCGCATCCTGACACGGTCCTCGTGGCCGGACCGGGAACCGGTGCTCGCCCTGTGGGTGTGGCAGTGCGCGATCGCGGGCGTCCTGCTCTCCTGCGTGCTCGCCATGGCCCTCTCCGCCGCCGCGGCCTGGCAGGCCGTACGGGACCACGTGTTCGCACCGGCGCCCGCCGGAGTGCGGGAGGCCTACGGCCTGGGGGCCTGGGACAGCTGGGCAGGTCTGCTCGCCGTGCTGCTGGCGTGCGGCGGTGCCTGGACGGGAGCGATGCTGCTCCGCGAGGTCCGCGACACACGCATCCGGCACCGGCGCCGCCGCCGGGAGCTGCGGGACCGGGCACCCCGGTTGCCCGGTGAGGAGTCGGGAGCGCAGGGCCCGCTCGTCGTCCTGGAGAACGACCGCCCCGACGCCTGGTGGCTGCCCGGAACGCCGCCCCGGCTGGTCATCACCAGCGGAGCCCTCCGACGGCTCGGGGGACGGCAGTTGGACGCGGTCCTGGCACACGAGCAGGGGCATGCCCGGGCCCGCCACGACTGGCTGGTGCATTGTTGCGACGCCCTCGCCGCAGGGTTCCCCCGCGTTCCCGTCTTCGCCGCGTTCCGCGACCAGGTCCACCGGCTCGTCGAACTCGCCGCCGACGATTGCGCGTCGCGTGCCCACGGACGCCTGACCACCGCCCTGGCGCTGGTGGAACTCAACGAGGACCGGGGCGTGTTCGGGCCGACCCCCACGCCGCGCGCCGTGCTTCCGGACCGGGTGCAGCGGCTGCTCGACCCGAGGCCCCGCCTGTCGGTGGCGCGCAGGGTCCGCACGGGTGCCGCGGCCTCTCTGGTGCCACTGGTTCCGCTGGTCGTCGCCTTCGTGCCGGGTCTCAGCGCGCTGCGCTGAGACCCGGCACGAAGGCCGCTGCACGGTCCGCCCCTGTCGGGCGGTGCGCTCCCGTGTGCGCGAGGATCGTCGGCATGCCCGACGCCTCCGGTACTCCCCCGTCCGCGCACGCCGGTGAACGGCGGCTGTCGAACGCCCCGTGGTGGTGGGCGTCGATCGCCGGACTGTCCGGCGTGCTGGTGATCGTGCTCGTAGTGGCCGGTGCGCCTTCGGTGCTGTCGTTGGACGGCCGGGTCGCGCGGGCCCTGCACCGTGCCGCGCTCGCCGATCCCGGCTGGACGTCGACGGCCCGCGTCCTGACCGACTGGGTGTGGTCCCCGACCACCATGCGGCTGCTCGCCGCCGCGGCCTGCGTGATCCTGTGGCGACGCGGAGGACGGGCACCGGCGTTCCTGGCGTTGCTGACCGTCCTGGTCGGGGCCTTGGTGCAGCAAGGGCTGAAGGCCGCCGTGGACCGGCCGCGCCCCGCGTGGGACCGCCCGCTCGACAGCGCCCACTACGCGGCCCTGCCCTCGGGCCACGCCATGACGGCGGCGCTCGTGTGCACGCTGCTCGCATGGATCGCGTGGAGCCGTCTCACGCGGGCATCCGCCCGCTGGGCCGTTACGGTCGCCGCACTCGTGTCGGTGGTGGGGGTGTCGTGGACGCGGGTCTGGCTGGGAGTCCACTGGCTGACGGACGTCGTCGCAGGCACCGCACTGGGCGTCGCTCTGGCGTCCGCCGCCGCCGGCTGGTGGTGGGGGCTCGCGGACCGCGGCCGGGCACGGGGCTGACGCTGCGCCCGGCGCAGCGGTGCGTCGGGAGAGGTTCGGCCGAGCTGTAGGGGCGCCAGGGCCCGGTACCGGGACGATCCCCCGCGTCGCCCCGGTACCGGGTGTTTGTCAGGGCCGCTCCACCTGCCGGGGCGGGGCCCGAGTCCGGAGTTCGCTGAGTATATTGGCTGCGAGCCAGTCAACGCAGGAGTTACAGGATGTCCCCTCGGAGCGCTTCGGTCAATGAAGAGTTGCGCCGACGCTCGCGTGAGCGGTTGCTGCAGGCAACGGTGGAGCTCGTCGGCGAGCGGGGTTACGAGGCGACGACCCTCGGCGACATCGCCGACCGCGCCGGGTCGGCCCGCGGGCTGATCTCGTACTACTTCCCGGGGAAACGGCAGCTGTTCCAGTCGGCGGTGCACCGATTGATGCACCTGACACTCTCCGAGGCACTCGAGCGACCGCCCGTACCGGAGGGCGTCGCCGCCGGGAGGGAGACCTTGGCACGGGCCATCGACGCCGTACTCGGGCTGGCCCGCGACAGACCGGTGCTCATGCGGGCCCACATGGCCGGGATCCTGCAGCAGGAGGGCTTCGTCAAGTGCGACGAGCAGCGGCAGCTCGCTGCCGTCCTGCGGTCGGCCGTCGCCCGCTACGGCTCTCCCGACCCGGACGCCGACTACCCGCTGCTCCGCGCCCTGCTGATGGGGGCGGTCGTGGCCGTACTGCTGCCGGGGGCGCCCATGCCGCTGTCGCGGCTCCGCGCCGAACTGTTCGACCGCTACGGACTCGACTGGGAGTTCGGCTTCCCGCCGGAGACGGTCGCGCACGCGGCCGGAGCCGCGGGCACCTCCGCGACCCGCTGACCGCTCGCGGCCGGGAGACCCTCCGGCGCGCCCTGTGGGGCGGGCAGTGCGGCGTTCCGGACGACTGTCGGTGCACGGGTGCAGACTGCTTCCGTGTGCGCGACCGCGCGCACTCGATCGCTCCGTGCTCCCAGGTGCGGGGCGCAGACCTCCGGAGGCGAAGGCCGGTATGACGGACGTACTGCTCGCGGTGGGTACGCGCAAAGGCCTGTTCCTGGCCCGCCGGAGCGCGGAGCGGCGCGCTCGGCCGGACTGGGAGTTCGACGGTCCGCACTTCAACGCCCAGGCGGTGTATTCGGTGGCCGTCGACACCCGTCCCGCAGCAGGGCCGAGGCTGCTGGTCGGCGGTGACAGCGCGCACTGGGGCCCGTCGGTGTTCCGTTCCGACGATCTGGGAGCCACCTGGTCCGAGCCCGAGCAGCCGGCCGTCCGGTTCCCGAAGGACACCGGCGCCTCGCTGGAACGCGTGTGGCAGCTCCGGCCGGCCGGCCCGGATCAGCCGGACGTGGTGTACGCGGGGACGGAACCGGGCGCCCTGTTCCGCTCGGCCGACGGCGGCCGGAGCTTCGAACTGGTCCGGGCACTGTGGGAGCACCCGACCCGGAAGAGCTGGGTACCCGGGGGCGGCGGCCTCGGTCTGCACACGGTGCTGCCCCACCCACGGGACCCTCGCGCACTGACGGTGGCCGTTTCGACGGGCGGCGCGTACCGGACGGCCGACGGCGGGCTCTCCTGGGAGCCCTGCAACAAGGGGGTCCAGGCGGTGTTCCTCCCGGAGTCCCAGCGGTACCCCGAGTTCGGCCAGTGCGTTCACAAGATCGCCCGGGACGCCGTCGACCCGGAGCGCCTGTACCTGCAGAACCACTGGGGCGTGTACCGCACCGACGACGGCGGGGGGAGCTGGAAGTCGATCGGCGCACCCCTGCCCTCGGACTTCGGCTTCCCCGTGGTGGCGCATCCGCGCAACGGCGGCGTGGCCTACGTGTTCCCGCTGAACGCCGACTCCGACCGGGTGCCGGCGGGCCGACGCTGCCGGGTGCACCGCACGCAGGACGCGGGCGAGTCGTGGGAGGCACTGGGCACCGGGTTGCCCGAGAGCGCCCACTACGGGCCGGTGCTGCGCGACGCCATGTGCACCGACGATGCCGACCCGGCCGGGGTGTATTTCGGCAACCGCAACGGTGAGGTGTTCGCCAGCGCGGACGAGGGGGAGAGCTGGCAGCAGGTGGCGCGCCATCTTCCGGACGTACTGTGCATCCGGGCCGCGGTGATCGGCTGAACCGTCCCGCCACCGCGCCCTGTCCATGGCGGATGACGGGGAGTCGGCGGCCGCGACGGCACAGCAGTAGAGTGACCGGCCGTGGCTGCACGACCGTTGAACGAAATCGTCGAACCGGGTTGGGCCGAGGCACTGGAGCCGGTGGCCGGGCGGATCGCCGCCATGGGCGACTTCCTGCGCGCGGAGATCGCCGCGGGGCGGACCTACCTGCCCGCGGGTGAGAACGTGCTGCGCGCGTTCCAGCAACCCTTCAAGGAGGTGCGGGTCCTCGTCGTGGGCCAGGACCCGTACCCGACACCGGGCCATGCGGTGGGGCTCAGCTTCGCCGTCGCCCCGGACGTCAGTCCGGTGCCACGGAGTCTGGAGAACATCTTCCGCGAGCTGTCGAGCGATCTGAACCTGCCCCGCCCCTCCAACGGCGACCTGACTCCGTGGACGCGGCAGGGCGTCCTGCTGCTGAACCGGGCGCTGACCACCGCGCCGGGGAAGACCGCCGCGCACCGCGGGAAGGGCTGGGAAGCGGTCACCGAACAGGCCATCCGTGCGCTGGCCGCGCGCGGCGGTCCGCTGGTGGCCGTCCTGTGGGGCCGCGACGCCCGCAACCTGCGCCCGTTGCTCGGCCAGGTTCCGGCCGTGGAGTCCGCTCATCCCTCTCCGATGTCCGCGGACCGGGGCTTCTTCGGCTCCCGGCCGTTCAGCAGGGTCAACGAGCTGCTCGCCCGTCAGAGCGCGCCGCCCGTCGACTGGCGGTTGCCGTGACCGGGACCGTTCCGGGCGACTGGGTGGTGGCCGTCGACTCGGGCGGTACGGGCCTCCGGGTCGCGGTGGCACGGGCGGGCGCCGAGGACGTCGGCGCGTTGTCGGGCACGGAGCGCGCCGCGTGCGCGGAGCCGGTGCGGATCGGCCCGGAGGGCATCGACCCGCAGCATCTCGCGGCGCAGGCGGTTCCGGTGGCGCGCGACCTGTTGCGGCGCGTCGGTGCCACCGGATGCGTCGCGGCGTGCGTGGGGGCGGCGGGCATGGCGACGCTCGGCTCCGCGCTGCGCGACCGGCTGCCGCGGGAGTTCGGCCGGGAGCTCGGCGCACGGCACCTGACGCTGGCCGCCGACGCGGTGACGGCCTACACGGGTGCGCTCGGCATCGCGCGGGGCGCGGTGGTCGCGGCCGGCACGGGGATGATCGCCCTCGGCACGGACCTGCGGTCCTGGCGCCGCGCCGACGGTTGGGGGCACCTGCTGGGAGACTGCGGCGGCGGCGCCTGGATCGGACGCGCGGGGCTGGAGGCGGCACTCCGCGCCCACGACGGGCGTGAGGGCGGCTCGGCCGCGCTGCTCCGCGAGGCGGAGGCGGCCTTCGGGCCGGCCGGGGAGCTGCCCGGGCTGGTGTACCCGCGTCCGGACCGCCCCGCCGCCCTGGCCTCGTTCGCGCCGCGTGTGGCTGCCTGTGCCGCGCCGCGGAACGGGGCGGCGGAGGGCGACCCGGTGGCCCGGGAGATCCTGCGCGGAGCGGCGCGGGAGATCGCCTGCTCGACGGCCGCCGTGTGCCCGGCAGGTGAGGAGCAGCCGCCGGTCGTGGCCCTCACCGGAGGGCTGTTCCGCATCGGCGACGCGCTCCTCGGACCGCTGGAGGAGGAGCTGACCGCTCGGCTGCCGCGCGCCCGCAGAGTGCCGGCGGCCGGGGACCCGCTGGACGGAGCGCTGCTCCTCGCGGCGCTGCCCGGGGCGGCGCCGCGGGTGCCGACGGATCCCGGGTTGCTGACCGTCCACTCCGGGTAACGGCACCGCGCCCGTGCGGCGTCGTGGGGGCGCCGTTCCGGGGCGTGCGACACGCGGTGGAAAAGGGGACATGTGTCACTGTTCACCCCCGGTCGAACAGGATGGGCCTTCGAGGGATTAACATGCGGGCGCATGAGCTCCCCCACTCCCGGGCCGGACAACGGCCTGCCTGTACGAATGCCGCGTCCCCGCAGGTCCGGACGACACCGTCGGCCGGAGCCCGTGGTCGCTCCGGAGAACGCACCGGCGCTGGTGCTGGCGGTTCCCGGTGAGCCGACCTCCGCATCCCGTGGCCTGGCCGAGGAGATCGCGAGCATCGCCCGTTCCGAGCTGCCGGGTCTGGACGCCCGGATCGGTTACGTGGAAGGCGACGACAGCACCGACTTCCCGGCGCTGGGGGCGGTCCTCTCCCGTGCCGCCGAGGATCGGGCCGTGCCGGGTGCCGAGGGGGTCGCGTCCGCGGACGCCCAGGTGTCCGACGGGCCGCCGGCCGTCGTCGTGCCCCTGCTGGCCGGGCCGGACGCCGCCCACATGCGGCACATACGGCAGGCGGTGCTGAACAGCGGTTCCGGGGCCGAACTGACCGACGTCCTGGGCCCCCACCCCCTGCTCGCGGAGGCGGTGCACGTCAAGCTGTCCGAGGCGGGCCTGGCCCGCGCCGACCGGGCGCGCCTGTTCACCGTGGCGACCGCGGCGGACGGCATCATCCTCGCCAGCCTCGGCGGCGAGGAGGCCGTGCAGGCCGCTGGCATCACCGGCATGCTGCTCGCTGCCCGGCTGGCGGTTCCCGTGCTGGCCGCCGGGCTGGACGAGGAGGGCGCGATCGCGCGGGCGGCCGGCCAGCTGCGTGAATCCGGTTCGCAGCAACTGGCCGTGGCACCCTGCCTGATCGGCCCCGAGATCCCGGCGGGTCTGCTGCAGGCGGCCGCGGAGGAGGCCGGCTCCTCAGCGGCCGAACCGCTGGGCCCGTACCCGGCGCTGGGAAAACTGGTGGCCTCCGCCTACGGCGCGAAGCTCGGCCTGCCGCAGCAGCCCCAGCAGGGCATGCCGGCACGCTGACGCCCGAGGGCGCCGCCGCTGCGAACGGCCGCGGCGGCGCCGCACGCCGGGACGCCGCACATCGGGACGGTGCCGAGCCGGCCCCGGGCCGCTCGCGCGCCCGTCAGGCCGCTGTTGTCAGCGGCGCCCGGGTCGGCGCGTGCACCGGCTCCGCGAGGTCGACCAGTGCTGCCTCCAGCTCGTGGAGGTGGCCCAGGGCCCGGTCGTGGCAGGCCGCCCGTGCAGGTCCGCGCGGTGTCCGCGGCGCAGGGGCAGTGGGGTCGCCGGAGGGCGCGTGCGGTTCCACGAGGCGGCCGACGGCCTCCTCGACACGGCGGCAGGCCTCCGTCAGGCGAGCGTCGTGCGAGGCGGCGGGGTCGTCGGCGACGTCGGCCAGGGCGCGGGCCCGCAGGGCGCAGTCGTCCAGCAGTGCCAGCACCTCACGGGCACGGGCCCTTCGTGCGACCAGTGGGTTCAGGGGGTGCACCAAGGGAGCCAGGGAGCTGCGCGCCCGCCCGAGCAGCAGTTCGAGCTCGACGATGCGGGTCCGGGGATCGGCGGCGAGATCGCCCGAGAGGCGACGGGCCGCGTCGCGGGCGCAGGCGTGCACGCAGTGCACCGTCCGCCGGATCCATGCGTTCGTGGCGGCGTGCGTGGTGACGGGCAGCACGAGGGCGACGGCGACGGCAGCGGCGAGGGCACCGATCGCCGTCTCCAGCAGGCGCAACTCCAGGAGACCAGGACGCAGGATGCCGAGGGCGCCGTACATCAGTCCGACCAGGACCGTCACGAAGAACATCATCCAGCTGTAGGACACCGCGGCGGTGTAGAAGATCCCGAACACGCAGCAGGCCAGCAGCGCCACGGTGGGCAGCGGGGCGCCGTCGACGGGGACGGCGATCCACATGCCGGCGACGATGCCGAGCAGCGTGCCGAGGACGCGGCGGAACCCCCGCACCAGCGTCTCGCCCCGGGACGCGGTGTTCACGAAGATCCACCAGGCCGCGCCGACGGCCCAGTACCAGCGCTGGGTGGAGACCGCCTGCCCGGCGGTCAGTGCCAGGGCGCAGGCGACGGTGACCTGGACCGCGAGGCGGGTGGTCGGTCGCTGCAGCCCCCGTCCTTCCGGCGGCGCGGGAGCGGCGGGCGGGGGTGTGCGGCGCTCGATGCACCACAGGCCGAATCGGACCGCCGACGCGGCCGCGAGGGATAGGACAAGAGCGGCGTTCAACCGCCAGGCTCCCTCGAATCCCGTGGTCAGGAACTGGGCGGCGAAGAACATCATGAATGCGAAGATGCCCAGTGCGTGCCCCCGCGGTCCCCAGCGGCGTGCGTAGGCACCGGCGAAGGTCACGGCGAGGAACGCGGCGTCCCTGGCGAGCGGAACGTCCCGCAGCGCGAGAGCGAGGGACAGGACGGGGATGCCTGCCGCGGGCAGCAGGGCGACGGTGGCGGCCTGGCCCCGCACCGTCCGGTCGGTCACGGTGAAGAGGGCCAGCAGCGCGGTCAGGCCGCCGACGACGGTGCACTCGAGCGGCAGCCCGACCGCGGCGGGCGCGGCGGCTGCCACGCCCACGCCGAGCACTGCGCGCGAGGCCTGACGCAGGCGCAACCTGCCCGGGTCCGGTGCGAGGACCCTGCGCCGGACGGCCCTGGTTCCGCTCCCTCGCCGGCGACGCCGATGGTTCGACGGCCGGCTCACCGTCACGTCGTCCGCTGCCACGACCCTCCGTCCACAGGATACGACTGTCCGCATAGTGATACGACAGCAGGAAAGCATCCTCTGCCTGGGTCAACCAAATTGCGGAAGCCGGTGGTGACGGACCTCACGGGCACGCGGCGGGCGCGTCAGCCCTCGAGGACGGAGGCGGTCAGTACGGCCCGCGGTCCATCGGCCGGTACACCGTCAGCGCCTCGTGGTGCTTGTCGATCAGCAGCTCCCGGGGGGCCTCCGCCACTTCGCCGTCGAAGGCCAGGTGGATGCCCGCAGGAATGTCGGTGATGCGCAGCCGCCGCAGCCGCGCGGTGCTGTGGACAGGGGAACGACCGACGACGCTGGTGAGCGCGGCCGTGAGGAGGCGGGACCGGGGCCAACGGCCACCGGGCACCACGCGGACGTCCAGCAGGCCGTCGGCCAGGTCGTGGCGCCGCACCGGTGTCAGGCCGATGCCACGGTAGGAGCAGTTGCCGACGAACAGCTGCCACATGGGCCGCTGCCGGCCTCCGAGTCCGGCCTGCACGGGGCCTGCCGTGCGCAGCACGCGCATCGCCGCGAGCACGCCTGCGGGCCAGGCACCGATGCGGGGAGCCCACCGCTCCCGCATGCGGACGAGTTCGGGGTACGAGCCGAGGCTGAAGGTGTTGAGGAAGTACCCGGCTCCGCGCGCCGAGCGGGAACCGGGGGTGAATCGGCCGAGGTCCACGGCGACCGCCTCACCCGCGGCCACGGCCCGGCAGGCGTCCTCCACCGTCTCGATACCAAGGTCGTAGGCGAAGTGGTTCCTGGTGCCGCCGGGCAGCACCGCCAGCGGAAGACGGTGCCGCAGTGCGGTGCGCGCCGCGGCGTTGATCGTGCCGTCGCCCCCTAGGACACCCAGGGCGCCGCCAGCGGCCTTGGCGCGGGCGGCGGCGTCCTCGAACAACGCGGTGAGGTCGTCGGAACGCGGATCGCACAGCACGACCTCGGCATCGGGCAGCGCCGCTCGGAGGGCTGCCGCACCGTCGGGTTCGGGCGCGGTCTCCCGGGCGCCCGGCGCGGGTTCGGCCGTCCGCTGGCCCGAAGCGGCGTTGGCCACCATGACCAGGCCCTTGCCGCCGCGCAGGGCCGGGGCGTCCGCGATGGGTCGCGCGGGGGCGGGAAGCTGGTCGCGGGTGGGGGCGAGACCGCGGACGGCGAAAGCGGCTCCCACGCCGAGGGCCGCTCCCGCCAGCACGTCGCCCGGATAGTGCACGCCCGTGTAGACCCGCGAGAAGGCGATCGCGGCGGCGAGCGGTGCCACGGCGGCACCCCAACGCCGCGACTCGAGCGCCACGCCGGTGGTGAAGGCCGCCGCGGAGGCCGCGTGCCCCGACGGGAACGAGGTGGTGACCGGCTGCGCGTGGAGCCGCCGCATCATCGGCACGCCGTCGAGGAGGGGGCGGGCCCTGCGGACGGCGCCCTTTCCGAGGGTGTTCACCGTGGCCGACGCGAGGGCGAGGGAGGCCACTCCGCGCAGCGCGGTGCGCCGCGCCGTCGGACGACGGGTCGCGGCGATCCCGGCCGCGACCGCGAACCACAGCGCACCGCGATCGGCGGCGCGGCTGAGGGTGGGCAGCACCCGGTCGCCACCCGGCCAGTGGCGCGCGGCCACCTGCCGGAAGAGACGGTGGTCCCAGTTCCTGACACGGTGCGAGTGCGGCACCCATCGTGCGGCGGTGGTTGCGGAGCCGTCGGCGCCGCGGAAGAGGGCCGGGAAGGCCTCTCGAGTCATCTCGTCCCCTCGTGGAGCGTGCGGCCCGACCTTGCCGTCGGGCCTCGTGGCGGTGACGGTACCCACGCGCCGCGCATCCACTACTGCACGGGGGAACGTCCCTCCACTTGGTGCCGTCGAGTACGCCCCGACCCGTCCGTTCAGCTCTGCACCGTTCCGCGCCCGCCGACATCGCCCGGCGCCGGCACGCCTCGCGCATCCGGATGCAGGTCCGCCCCGTACTGCCGTCCGGGGAGCGGCCTGTCGAGGTCGCCGGCACGGAGCCGGTAGACCTGCAGCCGCAGGTCGTAGTACTTCTCCGTCTCTCCCACCCACTCCATTCCGATGCGCCGGGCCGTGGCCGCGGCGCGGGTGTTGGCGGGGCGCACCACGGCGAACAGTTCCTCCACCCCGGGCTGCCGCAGGGCCCAGTGCGCTGCGGTGTGACCGGCCTCGGAGGCGTAGCCCCGGCCCCAGGCAGCCGGGGCCAGTTGCCAACCGATCTCCAGGTCCTCGCCGCGGGGCGGCAGATAGAGCAGGTGAATGCCACCGACGACCCGCCGCTCCCCCGCCAGTTCGACCGCCCACCTCCCGGTGGGCGGCGTCGCCCGGTGGTCCTCGGCGATCCACTGCTGCAGCACCAGACGCATCGCCTGCTCGTCGCTGACCGTGTCCATCGCGGGGCTGAGCCAGCGCGAGACCTCCGGGCGACCGTAGATCGCCAGCGCCGCGTCGACGTCGTCCAGGGTCCACGGCCTCAGGGTCAGCCGCGCCGAAGTGAGGCTGGGGGCCATCGCGTCCTCCTCGTCAACCACCGCCGACCGGGCGGGTGACCCGCTCGACGGCCGCGGACACCCCCGATCTCCGCGGCGGACGTCGGCCGCGCCCCTGCGCCGTCGCGGCACTGCGGACCTGCCGCACAGGCCGTACCGTGCTGAGAAGGGCCCGATCGGATGTTCACCCGCGCCAAGGAGGACCGATCGTGGAGCACACACACCCCACCGCGTCGCCGGGCTCGGAGCCCGACTTCGGCGGGCTGCGAGCCCTCTTCGTCAACGCGACACTGAAGAAGTCGCCGGACGTCAGCAACACCTCCGGTCTGATCGAGCGCAGCGCGGGCCTCATGCGCGGTCACGGTGTCGCCGTCGAGACCGTGCGTGCCGTCGACCACGACATCGCCACCGGTGTGTGGCCGGACATGACCGAACACGGCTGGGAGCGCGATGCCTGGCCGGAGCTCTACCGGCGGGTGCAGGACGCGCACATCCTCGTGCTGTGCGGGCCGATCTGGCTCGGCGACAACAGTTCGGTGATGAAGCGGGTGATCGAGCGGTTGTACGCCTGCTCGAGCCTGCTCAACGACGCCGGTCAGTACGCCTACTACGGCAGGGTCGGCGGATGCCTGATCACCGGGAACGAGGATGGCGTGAAGCACTGCGCCATGAACGTCCTCTACAGCCTGCAGCACCTCGGCTTCACCATCCCGCCGCAGGCGGACGCGGGCTGGATCGGAGAAGCCGGCCCCGGCCCTTCGTACCTCGATCCGGGGTCCGGCGGTCCCACCAACGACTTCACCAACCGCAACACCGCGTTCATGACCTACAACCTGCTCCACGTGGCGGCGCTGCTGCGCGCCGCCGGCGGCATTCCGGCCTACGGCAACCGGCGCACCGAGTGGGACGCCGGGTGCAGCCCCGACTCGGGCAACCCCGAACACCGCTAGGTGAGAACGATGGTCGCACCGCATCCCCGCACGACAGGTTCCCGGCTCGGCGCCACCTGGCCGTCGCTCCGGGTGGCGGACTGGACCGGCACCCGGGACACCCTGCACATGTGGACGCAGATCGTCGGAAAGCTGCGGCTCTCCCATGCACCGCTGCTGAACCACTGGTGGCAGGTGACGCTGTACGTGACTCCCCGGGGGCTGACGACCGGAGCGGTCCCGTTCGACGGCGGCGCCTTCGACGCTGAGTTCGACTTCGTCGACCACCGGCTGCGGCTCCGCAGCAGCGACGGCGCAGCCCGCGAGGTGGGTCTCGCCCCCAAGCCGGTGGCGACGTTCCACGCGGAGACGACCCGGGCGCTCGACGCGCTCGGTATCGGCGTGACGGCCCAGCAGCGCCCCAACGAAGTGGAACCGTCCATTCCGTTCGCCGAGGACGAGCAGCACGCCTCCTACGACGGCGCGGCGGCCCAGCTCTTCTGGCAGCAGCTGCTGCAGGCCCAGCGGGTGATGGAACGGTTCCGGGCGCACTTCACCGGCAAGGTCAGTCCGGTGCACTTCTTCTGGGGCGCGATGGACCTGGCCTGCACGCGCTTCTCGGGCCGGGCGGCGCCTCCGCACCCGGGTGGCGCGCCGCACTGCGGCGACTGGGTGATGGCCGAGGGCTACTCCCGTGAGCTCTCCAGCTGCGGCTTCTGGCCCGGTGGCGGGGAGGAGGGGGCCTTCTACTCGTACGCCTATCCCGAACCCGAGGGCTTCGCCGGCCGTGCCCCCGGTCCCGAGGGCGCCTACTACAGCGTGGAGAACGGACAGTTCCTGCTGCCGTACGAAGCAGTGCGCACCGCCCCCGACCCGGACCGGGCCCTGACGGAATTCCTGCACGCGACCTACGCCGCGGCGGCGGACCTCGGAGGCTGGGACCGTGCACGGCTCGAGGACGACCCCAGGCGCTGGGACGGGCGTGGCGACGCACCCTCCCGCTGAGCGAACGCGGGAGCAGCGGCCCCCGACTCAGCCGCCGGGGGCCGGCTCCGCCGCGGACTCCCCCGCCGCGGCATGCCCGATCGGCTTCATGGTGACCAGCACGGCGGCCAGTACCGCGCCGAGCACCATCACGCCGACCGCCACCCAGGTCGCGGAGGTGAAGCCGTGCACCACGCCCTCGCGGACCACCTCGCGCCGCATCCGCGGGTCGCGCAGGTGCTCCCGGACGTAGTCGGCGGTGATGCTGGTCGCGATGGTGTTGAGCAGTGCGGTGCCGATGGAGCCACCCACCTGCTGGGCGGTGTTGACGGTGGCCGAGGTGACTCCGGAGTCGTGGGGAGCCACTCCCTGCGTCGCGGTCGAGATGACCGGCATGAACGTGCAGCCGAGGCCCAGGCCGAGCAGCAATTCGGCGGGGAGCAGGTGGCTCACGTAGGAGGAGTCCACCGTCAGCCGCGTGAGGATGAACATGCCGCCCGCGGCCAGCAGCATGCCCGGGGCCATCAGCATCCGCGGCTGCACGTACGGGAGCAGGCGGCCGGAGATCTGGGTCGACCCCAGGATGATCGCTGCACTGATGGGCAGATAGGCCAGCCCGGTCTCCAGCGGTGAATATCCGAGGATGCCCTGCAGGTAGTAGGTCAGGAACAGGAACACCCCGAACATGCCGATGGTGGCCATGCCCATCGTGAGGAAGCTTCCGGCCCGGTTGCGGTCCTTCACGATGTGCAGCGGCAGCAGCGGAGTCGGGGCCCTGCGCTGCCACAGCACGAACAGGCACAGCAGCAGCACGCTTCCGCCCAGCAGACCGAGCACCAGAGGGCTGCTCCAGCCGCGCGGTTGAGCCTCGCTCACACCGTAGACCAGGGCGACCAAGCCGCCGCAACCGAGGACGACGCCGGGGATGTCGAGCCGGGCCTCCGCGTTCCCCGGCCGGTCGTGCAGCAGCGTCAGGGCGCCGACGACGGCAAGCACCGCGATGGGCACGTTGACGTAGAGGCACCAGCGCCAGTCGAGGAACTCGGTCAGGATGCCGCCGAGGAGCAGCCCGATCGCAGCACCGGAGCCGGCGATGGCGCCGAAAACGCCGAACGCCTTGCCGCGTTCCTTCGGATCGGTGAAGGTCGTGGAGAGCAGGGAGAGTGCGGAGGGGGCCATCAGCGCGCCGAAGGCCCCCTGGAACGCGCGGGCGACGAACAGCATCTCGGGGCTCACGGCGGCCCCTCCGACCGCGGAGGCGAAGCCGAATCCGATGAGGCCCAGGATGAAGGTGCGCTTGCGGCCGACCCAGTCGGCGACGCGGCCGCCCAGGAGCAGGAGTCCGCCGAAGGCGAGCGTGTAGGCGGTGATGACCCACTGGCGGTTGCTGTCGGACATGTCGAGGGCGCGCTGCGCGGAGGGCAGCGCGACGTTCACGATCGTCGCGTCGAGGACGACCATGAGCTGCGCAAGACCGATGACGACCAGACCCCACCAGCGGTGCGGGTCCTGCGCGCTGTCCGCCTGCTGCATCGTCCCGTCCGGCCGTGGGCCCCGCGAGGGCTCCCGTGCGTCCGCCATAGGCGTCAGAACATCACGGAACCGGGGTCTCGGCATCCGCACGCGGTGGCGGCCCCGCCGGCGCCGGGACGGGACGCCGGGGGCGCCTCCGACTCCACCGAACCTCACGCGTCGGGCGGTTCCGGGCACAGAACCGGGCGGCCGGCGCCGCGGTCCGGCCGTCCGTACACCTATCCGAGGAAACTCAGCCGTACGGTGCGGCGAGGATTGTCCCGGTTGGTGTCCACCAGGCACACCGACTGCCAGGTGCCCAGCTGGAGCCGCCCGTCGAGGACGGGCAACGTGGCGTGCGGGGCCACGAACGCCGGCAGGACGTGGTCGCGCCCGTGGCCGAGGCTGCCGTGGCGGTGCCGCCAGCGGTCGTCGGCCGGCAGCAGGTCGCCGAGCGCGGCGAGCAGGTCGGTGTCGCTGCCTGCGCCGGTCTCCAGCACGGCGACTCCGGCCGTGGCGTGCGGCACGAAGACGTTCAGCAGCCCGTCCGCGCCCCGGGCGTGGCGTTCCAGGAACGTTTCGCACTCCAGGGTCAGATCGGTGACGGACTCCCCCGAGCCGGTGGTGAGCTCGAGGACGTGGGTGCGCAGTCGGTCACTCATACGAGACATCGTCCCTCTTCTCACCGCCGGGAGAACACCCGCCGTGTCGTACAGGCGATCGACTTCTCACGCATGCGGGTGAGGCCTGCACAAAGGGCAGGCGCGCGCCGGGTGCGACGTCCGATGCTGACGGGGTGCGAGTGACGGGCTGCAGACCGTGACCGCGCCTCCCCCGACGGGGGAACGTCCCAGGGGGAGTTGTCCCATCGAAGACATGCATCAAGGAGAAGAACAACCATGGACCTGATCACCAGCCTCGTCGCCGGCATCGTCCACCTCGTGGGCTGGCTCGTCTGACGTCCGACCCCACTGCGCCGTCCTCCCCGTCCCAGGGAGGGCGGCGCTTCGGCGTTCCGGACACGCGGCGTCAGAGCTGTAGACCACTGGCGTGCTGCGTGCCCCCTTGTCCGCGTTTCACCGCCTGGATAGCTTCCGCTGCATGCCTACCCGACGTTCCCTTCTCGCCGGTGGCACCGCCGCCGCGCTCAGCCTCCCCCTCGCCGCCTCGGCCCCGCTCGCAGCCCAGGCCACCCCGCGCAGGGGCAACCGCACGCTCGTACCGGGCGCGGACGTGGCCGCCGAGCAGGAATGGTCCATGCTCCGCGGACGCAAGGTCGGAGTCATCAGCAACCCGACCGGCGTACTCAGCGACGCCCGCCACATCGTCGACTCCATGGCCGCCCGGGAGGAGCTGGACATCGTCGGGGTGTTCGGCCCGGAACACGGGTTCCGCGGCAGCGCCCAGGCCGGCGACTCGGAGGACACCTTCACCGACCCGCGGACCGGTCTGACCGTGTACGACGCCTACGGCGCCGGGACCGAGAAGATGCGGGAGCTGTTCACCACCGCGGGGGCGGACACCGTGGTGTTCGACATCCAGGACGTCGGCGTCCGCTTCTACACCTACATCTGGACCATGTACCGGGCCATGACCGCCGCCCGGGACATCGGTGCCCGCTTCGTCGTACTGGACCGGCCGAACCCGATCGGGCGGTGGGCGGACGGCCCCCTGATGACCGAGGCCTACACCTCCGGAGTGGGACTGAAGCCCATCGTGCAGCAGCACGGCATGACGGTCGGGGAACTCGCCCGCTACTTCAACGGCGAACTGCTGCCCCAGGAGGGCGACGGCGGATCCGTGGACCTGCAGGTCGTGGAATGCCGAGGCTGGGATCCGTACTCCACGCTCGCGGACAACCCGCTTCCGTTCGTTCCGCCGTCCCCCAACATGCCGACCGCCGACACCGCCGCCGTCTACGCCGGCACCGGCTACTTCGAGGGCACGAACCTCTCCGAGGGCCGTGGCACCACCAGGCCGTTCGAACTGGTCGGCGCACCCTTCCTCGACTACCGCTGGAGCGACCGGCTCAACGCCCTGGAGCTGCCGGGCGTGCGCTTCCGCGAGGCGTACTTCAAGCCGACGTTCAGCAAACACACCGGCGAGAACTGCGCGGGCGTGCAGGTGTTCGTGACCGACCCGTCCCGCTTCCGGCCGATCCCGACGGCGGTCGCCATGCTCGTCGAGGCCCACCGCTACTCCGACTTCGCCTGGCGCGAAGACTCCTGGGACCCGGAGCGCCCGTTCTGGATCGACAAGCTGTCCGGCTCCCAGCGGCTGCGCACGATGATCGACGACGGCGCGACGGCCCGGGAGTGCGTGCACGCCTGGCGAGCGGAGGTGAAGGACTTCGAGCGCACCCGCCGCCGGTACCTGCTCTACCGCTGAGGGGACGGCGTGCCCCGGGCACCCGACCCCGGGGCACGGGGAGGGCGGACACCCGCAGCCGCGGAACGGCCGGAGCGGGCGGGAGACGCTGCGGGGACGCTCACCCCTCGCCGCGGCGCAGCACGACGATAGCTGTACCGCGGTCGTCCCACTGCTCCGACTCTCCCCAGCCCTGCGACAGGCGGGCGATCTCGTCCGTGTCCAGCGCGATGTGCCTCTCGACGGACTCCCTGGCGCGGCATCCGGGGCGGCCGTGGCGGACCCGAGGGCGGGAGGGTGCCCCCTCATGTGGCGGAGCACTACGGTTCTCTCACGGTCGATCAGTTGATCGCCTCCGTCCTGGAGCACTACGAGCGCCTCGGCCCCCTCATCGCGGAACAGGTCCGTCACCACGCCGTGGGTGAGGCCGGAGAGGGCCTGGTGCTCGAGGGGTCGGCGCTCCTGCCCGACACCGTCGCCGGTCTGGGGCTTCCCGGCACGGCCGCCGTGTGGCTCACCGCAGACGCGTCGGTGCTCCGCTCCCGTATCCGGCTCTCGAGCGGCCGGGCCGGCGCGACGGACGCGGAGCGCACCCTGATCGACGCCTTCCTGTCCCGAACACTCCGCTACCAGGAACAGGTGCTCGGCACTCCGGCCGGTCCGGAGCGGCTCGACAGCGGGAGGCGTACGCGGGAGGAGTGTGCCGACGCGGTGGTCGCAGCAGCCCGGGCGCAGCTGGCGCAGGGGCCGCCTGCACCGGATCGGCGGCAGCGGCGCAGGGCCCGGACAGGTCCAGGGGCCCAGGACCGAGGTCCGATCGGGATACGCCTGCGGACGGTTCCGCGGAGGACTGCGCGCGGCCCAGCATCGCGACATGGAGAACAGCAGCGGAGCATTGGACGAGGCCCTGCAGAGGCTGCACGCCACCGGCCCGGAGTTCGAGGGATGGCTGTCGAACCACGCCCCCATGGCCGTGGAGGTGCTGTACTGGGCGGCCCGTCATGCGGTCCTCCCGGACCACAGGCACCATCCCGCGGACCGGTCGGCGGACGAGGCGCTGGCCTCCGTCCCCGCGGTGGAGCGGACCGGGGGGATCCGGCAGCGCTTCGCACGGATCGAGGACCTGCCCGCCTGGCCCGCTCGCGATGTCGCGGCGCCCGAGGAGGCCAGGGAACGGATGCGGGAACTCGTCGGGGCGGCGACCCGTCGCTACGCGTTCCGCGCTCACGGCGCCCCGGTGATGCTGGTGCATGCCGCGACGGCGCCGAACGCCGTCCTCCGCACACTTCCGGCGCTTCCCCGGTCGTTGTGGCGACCGAGCCTGCGAGCCGCCTGGGCGGCGAGCGCCGCCGTCACCGCCGCATATGCCTCCGGGGAAGCCGTGCAGGATGCCCCGGCCGGCGCATCGCGCACTCCGCAGGACGTCTTCGCGCGTGCTGCGGCCCACGGGGACGCACACGTCCTCAAGTTCGCCGACACCGCCCTCGACGTGGCCGACGGACCGGCACTCGCGTCGGTGCTGCGGGCGGTGGAACTGATCGGGCCCGACGCGTGACCGTCAGACCTCGGCGCGGAAGGCCTCCTCGGCCGCGGCGTCGAAGACGACGAACCGCACTTCGGTGAAGACGTCGGGCTCCTGACGTGTCACTTCCCGGACGGCGCCGACGGCGAGGCGTGCGGCGTCCCGGAGCGGCCACCGGTACACGCCGGTCGAGACCGCGGGGAAGGCGACCGTACCGGCGCCGAGGTCGCGGGCGACGTGGAGGGATGCGCGGTAGCAGGAGACCAGCAGCTCGGAGCGGTCCTCGGACGCCGCGAACACGGGACCGACGGTGTGAATCACCCACCGCGCGGGGAGCCGCCCCGCCGTGGTGGCGACGGCCCGGCCGGTGGGCAGTCCGCTTCCGTAGTGGGAGGCGCGCAGCGCACGGCAGGCCGCGAGGATGTCGGGGCCGCCCTTGCGGTGGATCGCGCCGTCCACACCACCGCCACCGAGCAACGAGGAGTTGGCGGCGTTGACCACCGCGTCGACCCGCTGTTCGGTGATGTCGCCGCGCACCAGTGTCAGGACGGTCATGCTTCCATCGTGCCACGGGGTGTCCGACGTCACGGAGGGCTGCGCCGGGGCAGGCGCTTGTGTCGGCACGGCCCTCCGGTGATCATCTGCTCATGCCGACCTCTCACCTCGTGCGCATGATCGACTTCCAGGCCGAGGCCTGCGGCGAACTGGGATCCGCACTGTACGAAGCCCTGTTGACCCGTGTCGCGCGGGACGTGCGGGAGGGCGGCGTGTGTGCGCGGGCGCTGGAGGGCTACGAGCAGGCGCCCGGCCCCGACGCGGTGGCACTGCGCCTCATGGGTGGTGTGCACGCGCTGGTGCTGTCCGGACGAGCCCCCGCGCTGGCGCGTCACTACCCCAGCGCCGGCGGTGTGTTCGACCCGGCCCGCGTGGAGGCAGTGTGGGCGGCGTTCCGGTCCGCGCTGGCCGCGGACATGGCCGAGGTCCGGGAGTGGATGACGCGTCCGCCGCAGACCAACGAGGTGGGCCGGGCGAACCTGCTGCTGGCCGGGACTCTGCATGCGGCAGCCCGGCGCCCGATGCCGGTGAGGCTCTTCGAGATCGGTTCCAGCGCGGGACTCAACCTGCGCGCCGACCGGTTCCGGCTGTCCGCGCCCGGACTGTCCTGGGGCGCGCCGGACGCGCCCGTGCACTTGGGGGACGGGTGGCGGGCGCCGGTCCCCGACTGGCTTCTGACCGCCGCCCGACGCACTCCGGATCTCCGCGTCGTGGAGCGGGCAGGCTGCGATCCCGATCCGATCGATCCCCGGTCGCCTGAAGGGGCTCTGGCGCTGCGGGCGTACGTCTGGCCCGATCAGGAGGCCCGCCGGGAACGTCTGGAAGGCGCGCTGCGCCTGGCCTGTCGAGTACCGGCGCCGGTGTCCCGGGCGGGCGCGGCGGACTTCCTTGCCGATGTCCGCCTGCTGCCGGGGACACTGACCGTGGTCTGGCACTCGGTCGTGCGGCAGTACGTGCCGGCCGCCGACTGGGCGCGTGTCGAGGAGGAGTTGACGCGTCTCGGGGAGGCCGCGGGTCCGGACGCCGGTTTCGCGCACGTCGCCTTCGAACCGCGCCGTGTGGCGGACACCCGCCCGTTCCGGTTGTCGGTGCGCGTGGACGGCGGCCACGAGGAGATGCTGGCCGAGGCGCACCCCCACGGTCTGCCCGCGCACGGCCTCCCGCACTGAGCACGCCGTGGTCCGGCGCGGGTGCGTGCCCGCGGGCGATCACCTCGCTACGCTGCGCGCATGCCCGCTCGTTTCAAGGCTCTGACGCTGGACGCCACGGACCATCAGGCACTGGCCGACTGGTGGTGCCGGGCGCTGGGGTACCTGCGGCGGGAAACCCCGGCGGGGCGGGAGAACCGGCCCGAGGAGTGGCCCGTTCCGCTCTACGACCCCACCGGCCACGGGCCTATGCTGTGGCTCATCCCGGTGCCGGAACCGAAGACCGTGAAGAACCGGTTGCACATCGACGTCTACGGCAGCACCGATGAACTGGTCGCACAGGGTGCCGTCGTGATCCGGCGCCGCTCCGGCGACGCGGAGTGGGACGTGCTGGCGGACCCGGAGGGCAACGAGTTCTGCGTGTTCTCGCCGAAACGCCGTGCCACCGGCTGACGGGGTGGCCGTGATCGGCATCGGCAACACCTTCCGCGGGGACGACGGCGTCGGGTGGGCCGTCGTCGCCCACCTCCGGGAGCGATCGGTCCGCTGGGAGGCGCCTCCCGTCCTCGCCCGGTCCGACGGGGACCCCGGTCGGCTGATCGCCCTGTGGGAGGACACCGCTCTCACGGTCGTCGTGGACGCCTGCTTCCCCCGTTCCGCCACGCCCGGGCGCGTGCACCGGTGGTGCGCCGTGTCGCTGACGGCTGCGCTGCATTCCGCGGCCGCTGGACGTCACAGCACGCACGGCTTCGGGCCGGCCGAGGCGCTGCGGCTCGGGGACGCGCTGGGCCGCCGCCCCGAGCGGCTCGTCGTCTACGGGGTCGAGGGCGCGGACCGTTCACTCGGTACCGGCCTCACCCGAGCGGTGGCGGCCCGGGTGCCGGAACTGGCACGCCGGATCGAGGCGGAGATCCGGCACCATCAGGCATCCGCCGCCGGGAGGGAGCGCCGCGGGGCCGCACGGGACGACACGCCGCGGCCGCTTGGGGACCCGGAGGACACGTAGCTGACAGGCTGTCGGTGACCCAGCGGGTGGTGTACGGACCGCGCTGCGGCGGACATCGTCCGCACCGCCCGGTGTTCGGGTCGCGATGCGCGGAGACGAGGGGCAGAGCATGACCAACCCCGCGGAGGCCCGGAACGGCCCGGTGGATCCGGCGGAGGCCGTACTCGACCGGGAGGGCCTGGCCCGGCTGGTCCAGGTCCTCGCGGACGACGGCCGCACCGTGGTGGGACCCACCGTGCGGGACGGCGCGATCGTCCTCGAGGAGATCGGGACCGCGGACGCCCTGCCCTGGGGCTGGGGTGTCGAGCTGGAGGCCGGACGGTACCGGGTCCGGCCCCGCGAGGACGGAGCCGCCTTCGCGCACAGTGCCGGGCCGCAGTCGTGGAAGTCCTTCCTCCACCCCGAGCATGTCCGGCAGTGGACCGCCGAGCGTGACCCGGGAGGCGGGCTGACCGTTCACGAGGACACGCCGGAGCGCGTCCGGTACGCCTTCCTCGGTGTCCGGCCCTGCGACCTGAGGGCGATTCGGATCCTGGACCGTGTGATGACCGGCGGTCGCCACCAGGACCCCACGTACCTGTCGCGACGGACCGGAACCTTCCTGGTCGCGGCCGAGTGCACCGAGCCGGGTGCCACCTGCTTCTGCGTGTCGATGGGCGCCGGCCCGGCCGCCGACGCCGGGTACGACCTGGCCCTCACCGAGGTCGTGGACGACCGGGGCCACCGCTTCCTGTGCCGCAGCGGCAGTGAGGAGGGCGCGGCGGTGCTCGCGCAGCTCCCCCGCCGCAGCGCGGATGGTTCCACCCGGACGGCGGCAGCGAGGGCGGTGGAGCAGGCGGCCGGCCGCATGGGCCGCTCCATGCCCTCGGTGGACCTCCGCACCCTCCTGCGGGACAACCTGGAGGCGGACCGGTGGGACGACGTCGCCTCCCGCTGCCTGAGCTGCGGCAACTGCACCATGGTCTGCCCGACCTGTTTCTGCACGACCACGGAGGACGTCACCGACCTGACCGGTGATCACGCCGAACGCTGGCGCCGCTGGGACTCGTGCTACGACCTCGACTTCTCCCTCCTCAACGGCGGTCCGGTCCGCGCCTCGCCGCACAGCCGCTACCGCCAGTGGCTCACGCACAAACTGGGAACCTGGCACGACCAGTTCGACAGCTCCGGCTGCGTCGGCTGCGGCCGGTGCATCGTGTGGTGCCCCACCGGCATCGATCTCACCGAGGAGGCCCACGCCCTGCAGCAGGAGGCGGACCGGAAGCAGGACGCCTCGTGACCCCCGGACCTGCGGAGCGGCCGGCCGCGGGGTTCCTCGCGGCGCTCCCCGAGGAGGATCGGGCCCGGCTGGTGTCCCTGGCTCGCGACGCCTCCTTCCCCGCCGCCGCACGGATCTTCGAGGAGGGCGATCCGGCCGAACGGTTCTGGATCCTCCGCTCCGGATCGGTCGCCCTCGACATCCAGGTGCCCGGACGAGGCAGGGCCGTCGTCGAGACGATCGGTCCGGGCGCGCTCCTGGGCTGGTCCTGGCTGTGCCCGCCCCGCGAGTGGCACCTGGGCGCGGAGGCACAGGATTCCGTACAGGCCTGGGAGTTCGAGGCCTCGGCGGTGGAAGCCCTGTGCGTGGAGCGTCCTGTGCTGGGTCTGGCCCTGGTGACCCTGGTCGCGCGGACCATCGGCGAGCGGCTGCGGGCGACGCGGACCCGCCTCCTCGATCTGTACGCGCCCGAGCGGCCCGGAACCTTGCGATGACGCTCGTTCCGCTCGCCCACCGGGTGGTGGAGCGTCACCCCGAGGCCCGCGGCACGGTCACCCTCGTCCTGGAGCCGGACGGCGGGGCCGCGCTGTCCCCCTTCGCGCCGGGGCAGTTCGCGATGCTGTACGCCTTCGGCGTGGGCGAGATCCCGGTGTCGGTGTCCCGGTCGTCCGACGGGCACCGGCTCACGCACACGGTCCGCGCGGCGGGCGCGGTCTCCCGGGCGCTGTGCGGCGTGGAGGTGGGGGCCTCCGTCGGGGTGCGCGGACCGTTCGGCACGGGATGGGATGTCGCGGCGGCGCGCGGCCGGGACGTGCTCGTCGTCGCGGGCGGTATCGGACTCGCTCCGCTGCGCCCCGTGATCGAGGCCGTGCTGGCCGCTCCGCGGGCTCACGGCAGACTCAACGTCCTCGTCGGGGCACGTACCCCCGAGGACGTGCTGTACCGCGAGGAGTTGCCCGTCTGGCGGCAGCCGTTCGCGGGCGTCACCGTCGACCGGCCCTCCGAGGGCTGGACGGGCCGCGTCGGCATCGTCACCACCCTGCTGGCCGAGGCCCGCTTCGATCCCGCCCGTGCCGCGGCGTTCGTGTGCGGCCCGGAGGTGATGATCCGGGCCACCGCACGCGCCCTGCTCCACGAGGGTCTGCACCCCGGCAGCGTCCACGTCTCGCTCGAACGCAACATGCGCTGCGCCACCGGCCACTGCGGGCACTGCCAACTCGGGCCGCTGCTGCTGTGCCGCGACGGCCCGGTCGTCAGCTACGACCGGGCGGAACCGCTGCTCGCCGTGAGGGAGTTGTGACATGAACGCCACCGGGACCGAACCGCCCGACCGGCCCTCGCTCGGGGTCTTCAAGTTCGCCTCCTGCGACGGCTGCCAACTCACCCTCCTCGACTGCGAGGACGAACTTCTCGACCTCGCCCGGCAGGTGAACGTGACGCACTTCCCGGAGGCTTCCAGCAGCGTCGGCACCGGCCCCTGGGACCTGTCGCTCGTCGAAGGGTCCGTCAGCACCCCCGAGCACCTGACGCGGATCCGGCGCATCCGTGCGGAATCGCGGCGTCTGGTGACCATCGGCGCCTGTGCCACGGCCGGCGGCGTCCAGGCGCTGCGCAATCACGCGGACAGCGACGCGTACCTCGCGACGGTCTACGCGCGCCCCGAGTACATCGCGACACTCGCCGAGTCGACGCCGATCTCGGCCCACGTGCCGGTCGACTTCGAACTGCGCGGCTGCCCCATCGACCGTCGCCAGCTCATCGAGGTCGTCACGGCCTTCGTCGCCGGGCGCAGGCCCGACATCCCCGACCACTCCGTCTGCTTCGCCTGCAAGCGACGCGGCAACGTCTGCGTCACCGTCGCCCACGGGACGCCCTGCCTCGGCCCCGTCACCCACGCGGGGTGCGGGGCGCTGTGTCCGACCTACGGACGCGGTTGCTACGGCTGCTTCGGACCTGCCGGCACCACGAACCTCCCCGCTCTCGTCCCCCTCATGCGCCGCGACGGCATGGACGAGGACGACGTCACCAGGTTCCTGCACACCTTCAACACCACCGCCTTCCGGGCCGTGGAGGAGGAGGGGCCGGCATGACCGAAGCCGCCTCGCGCTCCCGCGTACTGCGCCTTCCCGCGCTCGCCCGCGTCGAGGGGGAGACCGCTCTGCACGTGAGAATCCAGGACGGCACGGTGGCGCAGACCCGGCTCAGCATCTACGAACCACCCCGGTTCTTCGAGGCGTTCCTCCGCGGCCGCGCCCACACCGAACCCCCGGACCTCACCTCGCGGATCTGCGGAATCTGCCCCGTCGCCTACCAGGAGAGCGCCTGCCGCGCCGTCGAGGACGCCTGCGGCGTCGTCGTCGGCGGCCCGATCGGGGCGCTGCGCCGCCTGCTGTACTGCGGTGAGTGGATCGAGAGCCAGACGCTGCACATCCACATGCTGCATGCGCCGGACTTCCTCGGCCACGACGACGTGATCGGCCTGTCCCGCTCCCACCGGGAACACGTCGAACGCGGTCTGCGCCTGAAACAGGCCGGGAACGCGGTGATCGAACAACTCGGCGGACGGGCGATCCACCCGGTCAACGTCCGACTCGGCGGTTTCCACCGCACCCCGACCCGGGCCGAACTGCGGCCACTGGCGGAGCGCCTGCGCCGTGCCCTGGACGACGCCTGGGACACCGTCCGATGGGTCGCCGGCTTCGACTTCCCCGACGCGGAGTGCGCCGCCGACCTCCTCGCCCTCTCCGAACCGGACACCTACGCCATCGAGTCGGGCGTCCCCACGGTGCTCCGCCGCGACGGCCCCCTGCTGCCGCGCGGCTTCCCGATCGAGGAGTTCTCCGAGCACGTCGTCGAGGAACAGGTTCCGCACTCCACCGCTCTGCAGTCACGGCTCGACGGACGCCTGCACCTGACGGGTTGCCTGGCCCGCTACGCCCTGAACGGCCATCTACTCTCCCCGACGGCGCTGGAGGCGGCGCGGGAAGCGGGGCTCCCCGACCCGCCTTTCCTGAAGGGCCGGGGCGCGGACGCGGGCGAGGTGTGCGCGAACCCGTACCGGAGCATCCTCGTGCGCGCCGTGGAGGTCCTGTACGCCGTGGACGAGGCGCTCCGCCTCATCGCCGCGTACGAGCGCCCGGCGCGCCCGTACATCCCCGTGCCCGCGCGGCCGGGCACGGGGCACGGGGCCACGGAGGCACCGCGCGGGCTGCTGTACCACCGCTACACGCTCGACGGGAACGGCGCCGTCGCCGACGCCTGCCTGGTTCCGCCGACCGCCCAGAACCAGGGGGCCGTCGAGGAGGACCTGCGCGCAGTGCTCCAGGCCGCCCTCGAGCGCGGAACTCCTTCCGAGGCCGAGCTGACGCGGTTGTGCGAACGTGTCGTGCGCAACCACGACCCGTGCATCTCGTGCTCGGCCCACTTCCTCGACCTGGACGTCGAAGGGCTCCCCGGGGACGGCTGAGGAACGGCCTCCGGGCCCGGCGTCAGCGGCCGCCCGGGGGAACGCCGTCCGCAGGAGCCGGCGCCGGCG
Source organism: Streptomyces callyspongiae (assembly GCF_047200695.1). Classification (NCBI taxonomy): domain Bacteria; kingdom Bacillati; phylum Actinomycetota; class Actinomycetes; order Kitasatosporales; family Streptomycetaceae; genus Streptomyces; species Streptomyces callyspongiae. The sequence goes on along the minus strand of NZ_JBJZOM010000013.1, from coordinate 25,438 downwards.
CCGAGGGTCGAGGCCCGGTGCTTCAGCGGACGGGAGCGCGGCTCCCGCCGGACGCTCCGGCGTCCCGGTGGACCAGGGCGGCGTATCGCCCGTCGCGTGCGAGGAGTTCGTCGTGGGTGCCGCGTTCTGCGATCCGTCCGGCGTCGAGCACCACGATCCGGTCCGCCCGGCGGACCGTGGACAGCCGATGGGCGATGGTGACCGTGGTGCGTTCTGCGGAGAGCGCCTCGATCGCCTCCTGCACCGCGTGTTCGGTCCGGGTGTCCAGGGCGCTGGTGGCTTCGTCGAGGATCAGGACGGGCGGGTCGCGGAGGATGGCACGGGCCAGCGCGAGGCGCTGCTTCTCTCCTCCGGAGAAGCGGTGTCCGCGCTCTCCGACCACCGTGTCGTAGCCGTCCGGGAGCGCGGCGAGCAGACGGTGGATCTGTGCCGCCTCGGTGGCGGCGACGAGTTCGGCATCGGTGGCCCCGGGACGGGCGAAGCGCAGGTTCTCGGCGACCGAGGCGTGCAGGAGGTAGGTCTCCTGGGAGACCACGGCGACAGCGCGGGCGAGCGTGTCGAAGTCGAGGTCCCGCACGTCGACTCCGTCGAGGAGGACGCGACCCCGGGTGACGTCGTACAGCCGTGGCAGGAGGTGGCCCAGCGTGCTCTTGCCGGAGCCGGTCGGCCCCACGACGGCGAGGCTGCTGCCGGCCGGTACGCGGAGGTCGATGCCGTCCAGCGTGGGCGGCGCGTCCGGCGTGTAGCAGAAGGACACGCCCTCGAAACGCACTTCGCCGCGCGGGGCGGGAAGACGGACGGGTCGCGCAGGTTCGGCGATGTCCACCGTCATGTCGAGGTATTCGAAGATGCGGTGGAACAGGGCGAGGGAGGCCTGCATGTCGACGCCCGTGGAGAGCAGCGAGACGGCGGGGCGCAGCAGGCCCTGCTGGAGCGTGGCGAAGGCGACCAGGGTGCCGAGCGAGAGGGGCGGGCCGCCGAGGTCGAGCAGGAGACCCGCCGCCCAGTAGAGGAGCGGGGGAAGTGCGCCCATGACCATGCCGAGGGTGGCGATGCGCCAGCGTCCGGCGGTGCTGGAGCGGATCTCCAGACGGGCGAGGCGTTCCGATTCGCGGGCGAAGCTCTCGGTGAGCTCGTCGGAGCGGCCCAGGGTGCGGCCGAGGAGGATGCCACTGACCGACAGGGATTCGGTCACCATGGCGGACATCGCCGCCATCTGACGTTGCCGGCGGGCGGCGTGGGCCTTGCGTTCGCGGCCGACGCGGCGGCTGATCCAGACGAAAGCGGGCAGCAGGAGCAGCGAGACGGCGGTGAGGCGCCAGTCGAGTGCGAGCATCGCGCAGACGGTGGCGAGGACGCTGGTGAGGTTCGAGACCAGGGAGGTGGCGGTGGAGGTGACGGTCGCCTGCATGCCGCCGATGTCGTCGGCGATGCGGGACTGGACCTCGCCGGTGCGTGTGCGGGTGAAGAACGCCAGCGACATCCGCTGGAGTTTGGCGTAGACCGCGGTCCGCAGGTCGTGCATCACCTGCTGCCCCACGGTCGTGGAGATCAGGGTCTGCAGGACGCCGAAGATGCTTGTGGTGACCGCGATGAGGATCATGCCGAGGGCCAGCAGGGCGAGCAGCCCGGTGCGCCGCTCGGGGATGGCCGTGTCCAGGATCTCGCGGAGCAGGAACGGGGAGGCGACGGAGACCAGGGAGGAGGCGGCGACCAACAACCCGACGAGCAGGAGCCGTCCGCGGCAGGGCCGGAAGAGGCGGAGGATGCGCCGTACCGGGACGGGCTGCTCGCGGGCCGCGGCGAGGGCGTCGGAGGACGGGGTCCGGTGCGGTGCGTCGCGGTGCAACGGGCTCCTCGGCGGTCGTGGGCGTGCGGCCGAAGGACACGGCGGGTCGGGTGTGCGCGGGCTCCGGCGGCCGTCAGCCTCGGAGGGTGCCGCGGTCGCCCATCACGATCACCGGGTGCCGGTCGGGGTCGAGGGTGCTCAGCAGGTGTTCCATCGCGTCGTCCGGCACGCTCACGCACCCGGAGGTGCCGGTGCCGTTGTCGACGTGCAGCCAGATGAATCCGCCCTTGTCCTGTCCGCGCGGGCGGGTGGGGTCCAGAGGGCTGGTGCCGGGGACACGGTTGTAGTCGATGGCGATGACGTGGTCGAAGTCGTGCTCGGTCCGGTCGTCCCAGTAGGCGGGGGGCGTGAAGGCCGGTGACTGGATGTACGGCAGCCGGGTGCCGTCGGGGGCGGCGCGGACTCCTCCGGCGTCGGTCAGGGTGAAGACGCCGGCGGGGCTGCGCTTGTCGCCCTCGTGGTGGTCCTCGGTCCAGCCGCCCCTGCCGTTGTGGCCCGACCAGCGCTCGTCGAGGTGCCAGGTACCGCCGTCGTTCCGGTTCCACAGCTCCACCCGGGATGCCGCGGCGTCCGGGCCGCGACCCCGGACGAGAACGACCTGGCCGGTGCGTTCCGGGATGCGGCTGCGGAAACGGTCGCCGACGCCGGGGAGGTCCTCCGGGTCGGCGGACGCGCCGTGGCCGGCGCGTTCCTGCGTTCCGTGGTGGCGCGCCGGTGCGTCGTCGCCGCCGCTTGCCGCGGCGCAGCCGGTGAGGAGGACGCCGAGGACGGCCGCGGCGGCGGCCGCGTACCGCACGGGGCCGCCGGGGACCGCGGTCTTCGCTGCTGTGGCCATGCGGACCATGGTCGCATCACCGGCGGCAACCGGCTCGCCCGAGGCGGGGCGGCTCAGAAGAGGTTGAGGGCGTACACGCCGCCGATCCCCCCGACGACCATGAAGGTCGGCATGAGCACCTTGACCTCGACGGGGGCTCCGGCGCGGAACCGCATGGGGCGCGGAGTGCCCAGCGGGTACCAGAAGCGCCCCTTTATCGGTATCGGCCACAGGATCGGGCAGCCGGAGATCGTCAGGGAGTCGCCGATGTCGTGGACGAGCGCGCCGAGCACGATGGGGAGGCCGATCCAGAGGTACTGCAGGCCGTCGCCGCCGAACAGCCACTCCGAGCCGTTGCCGGGCTTGGCCAGGATGTTCCCCAGGATCCATGCGCTGGTGGCACCGAGGAGCCACACCAGCACGTCGCTCGACACCCGGGCCATGCGCCACAGCAGGCCCTCGACGGCGAGCACGACGTGGATGAAGAGGATGACGAGCACCGCCCACCGTCCGCCGAACGCGGCGGCGGCGGCGAATCCCGCGCCGATCAGCAGGGCCCACAGCCAGGTGTGGGTGAGGGTCCGGTGGCCGCCCGAGCGGCGGCGCTCTCCCTTGCCCCGCGTGCTGTTGTAGACGGTTTCCGAGAGCTTGTCGATGATCCCGCACAGGCCGCGGGATATCGGGCCGAACGCGCGGGAGACGGTGGCGGAGCGCTGGTCGAGGTCGGGTGCGAGCGCCGCGCCTGCGCAGATCAGCGCGCCGGCGACGAGTACCGGCCAGGGCATCGGCCGGTCGAGTGCGGCGGCGGCCGCGCCTGCCCCCAGCCAGGCCATTGCTCCGGAGAGCGAGTGTGCCGGTCCCATCATGTTCGATCCCCACCCGGGTTGTGTCGCCTGCTGCACCGCCGTGACCGCGGTCACGCCGCTCGTTCGGCGACACAGCGTAGCGCCCGGTGATCAAGGACGATGCACCGGTTCCCGCGGGGCGGCGCCGGGCAGGCAAGATGGAGGGCGTGACAGCCACCCTTATCGATCAGTTGCCGACCGAAGCCGACCCCGACGCGCTCTTCGAGAGCTTCTCCGACTGGGCGCAGGGGCGGGGTATCAGTCTCTATCCCGCCCAGGAGGAGGCCCTGATCGAAGTGGTCTCGGGCGCGAACGTGGTGCTGTCCACGCCGACCGGTTCCGGCAAGTCGCTGGTGGCGGCGGGCGCGCACTTCGCGGCCCTGGCACGGGACGAGGTGACCTTCTACACGGCTCCGATCAAGGCGCTGGTGTCGGAGAAGTTCTTCGACCTGTGCAAGCTGTTCGGCACCGAGAACGTGGGCATGCTCACGGGGGACGCGTCGGTCAACGCGGATGCCCCGGTGATCTGCTGCACCGCGGAGGTCCTGGCTTCGATCGCCCTGCGGGACGGGAAGAACGCGGACATCGGCCAGGTGGTGATGGACGAGTTCCATTTCTACGCGGAGCCGGACCGCGGCTGGGCCTGGCAGATCCCCCTGCTGGAGCTGCCCCAGGCCCAGTTCGTGCTCATGTCGGCCACCCTGGGCGATGTCTCGCGTTTCGAGGAGGACCTCACCCGGCGCACGGGTCGGGAGACGGCCGTGGTGCGGTCCGCGACGCGCCCGGTTCCGTTGACCTACGAGTACCGTGCGACCGGCATGACGGAGACACTCACCGACCTGCTGGGGAAGCAGCAGGCGCCGGTGTACATCGTGCACTTCACGCAGGCGCAGGCGGTGGAGCGGGCGCAGGCGCTGATGAGCATCAACATGTGCACGCGGGCCGAGAAGGACGAGATCGCGAAGCTGATCGGCAACTTCCGCTTCACCACGAAGTTCGGCCGCAACCTGTCGCGGTACGTGCGGCACGGCATCGGCGTCCATCACGCCGGGATGCTCCCGAAGTACCGCAGGCTGGTGGAACGGCTGGCACAGGCCGGCCTGCTGAAGGTGATCTGCGGGACCGACACCCTGGGAGTGGGCGTCAACGTGCCCATCCGCACGGTGCTGTTCACGGCGCTGAGCAAGTACGACGGCACTCGGGTGCGGACACTCCGCGCCCGCGAGTTCCACCAGATCGCCGGGCGGGCCGGCCGGGCGGGCTTCGACACCTCGGGGTACGTGGTGGCGCAGGCGCCGGAGCATGTCATCGAGAACGAGAAGGCGCTGGCGAAAGCGGGCGACGACCCCAAGAAGCGGCGCAAGGTGGTGCGGAAGAAGGCACCCGAGGGGTTCGTGAACTGGAGCGAGAAGACCTTCGAGAAGCTCATCGGCTCCGACCCCGAGCCGTTGACCTCCCGATTCCGGGTCACTCACGCGATGCTGCTGGCGGTGATCGCCCGCCCGGGTGACGCCTTCACGGCGATGCGGAGCCTGCTCGAGGACAACCACGAGGACCGCCGTGCGCAGTTGCGGCACATCCGCCGTGCCATCGCGGTCTACCGTTCGCTCCTGGACGGCGGAGTGGTGGAGCAGCTGGACGAGCCGGATGCCGAGGGGCGTCGTATCCGCCTCACGGTGGACCTGCAGCAGGACTTCGCGCTCAATCAGCCGCTGTCCACCTTCGCGCTCGCCGCCTTCGAACTGCTGGACCCCGAATCGCCGTCGTACGCCCTGGACATGGTCTCGGTGGTGGAGTCCACGCTGGACGACCCGCGCCAGATCCTGGCCGCCCAGACCAACAAGGCCAAGGGCGAGGCCGTCGCGCAGATGAAGGCGGACGGCATCGAGTACGAGGAGCGCATGGAGCGGCTGATGGACATCACGCACCCGCAGCCCCTCGACGAGCTCCTCTTCCACGCCTACGGCCTGTACCGCAGGTCGCACCCCTGGGTGGGGGACCATCCGCTGTCGCCGAAGTCGGTGATCCGGGACATGTACGAGCGGGCGATGACCTTCACCGAGTTCGTGTCGTTCTACGAGCTGGCCCGCACCGAGGGCGTGGTCCTGCGCTACCTGGCCGGCGCGTTCAAGGCGCTGGAGCACACCGTTCCCGACGACCTGAAGTCGGAGGACTTCCAGGACATCGTGGCCTGGCTGGGCGAGATGGTGCGGCAGGTGGACTCCAGTCTGCTGGACGAGTGGGAGGCCCTGGCGAATCCGGAGGAGGAGTCCGCCGAGGACGCGCAGGAACGGGCGGACCAGGTGAAGCCGGTGACGGCCAATGCGCGGGCCTTCCGGGTGCTGGTGCGCAACGCGATGTTCCGTCGGGTGGAGCTGGCGGCGCTGGACAAGGTGGGCGAACTGGGCGAGCTCGACGCCGACGCGGGCTGGGACGAGGCCGCCTGGGACGAGGCGATGGGTGCCTACTGGGAGGAGCACGACGATCTGGGCACCGGCCCCGACGCCCGCGGTCCGAAGCTGCTGCGGATCGAGGAGGTTCCCGAGGACGCGCTGTGGCGGGTGCGGCAGACCTTCGACGATCCTGCCGGTGACCACGACTGGGGCATCTCGGCGGAGGTCGACCTCACGGCTTCCGACGCGGAGGGACGTGCCGTCGTCCGGGTCACCTCGGTGGACCGGCTGTGACGCGGCGGCGGTGGCATCGGCCGTCGGCGTCAGGGCGCCTTGCGGGCGTCCACGGCGAGGTGTTCCCCGACACGGTTGACCATCAGGGCCATTTCGTGGGCGACCTGGGCGATGTCCGTCTCGGCCGCGGTGAGCACGGACAGGCAGCTGCCGCTGCCTGCGGAGGCGATCAGCAGGTGCCCGGCGTCGAACTCGATCATCGTCTGGCGGACGCCCCCCGCCGCGAAGCGTCCTCCGGAGCCCTTGGCGAGGCTGTGCAGTCCGGACGACACGGCGGCCAGGTGCTCGGCGTCCGGTCGTTCCAGGTCCTGGCTGTGCGCCGTCACCATCCCGTCCTCGGAGAGCACCAGGGCGTGCCGGACGTGTGCGACGCGTCGGCAGAGATCGTCCAGCAGCCAGTCGAGTCCGGTCTTCGGCGCCATCCTCACGTCCCCCTCGGGTCGGCGTTCCGCCGTGCAACCCTTACCCACAACGCCACGACGGGCAACCACGCCCGAGGGGGCGTCAGGAAACGGGGCACGGTCGCGGGACGCACGGTTCCACGACGACGGTCCACCAGGGTCGCCGCTCCGAGTCTTCGGGCGTGAGGGCAGGGCCGAGGCCGGCCCTGTGAGGCCGTTGCCGGCCGATGGTGGAGGGTCGCTACGGAGGACCGCGGTCGGGCCATCACGGTGCGAGCCTGGCGCCGAGGGAAGCGGAAGATGCGCTACCGCCTCTGTCCCGGAGCGATACCGCCGGTTAGGGTGCCCGAACGATCCGAGAAAGGGGCTGCACGTGGCGGCTGAAGAAGAGGACGACGCGCTGTACGTGCTGACCGCGGTGCTGCTCACGCCCGCCCAGTTCCCGAGTGTGCTCGGGGACGACTATCCGGAGGCGTGCGGCGTCCTCGGCCTCGAGCCGTACGCGGAGGGCTACGGTCTCCTCCTGGGGCAGGACGGTACCGGTGCGCGCTGGACCGTAGCGACCGAGGACGTGACCCTGGTGGCGTGTGCGATCGCCGCGTGGGACTGCGGGATGGAGTACGACCTCTCCCCCGACGACCGGACGGTCGCCGCGGTGCTTCCCGGATGGCCGCTCGCGCTGGCCGTCGCCGCACCCGGTGTCCCCGCGCCGCACGATCCGGCTCCGGACCCGGGCGCCGAGGCGGACTGGACCGTCCTCACCCCTCCGGACACCGAGACCTGGGGCCCCGCTCAGCGACGGCTGGGGGCGGACGAGATCGCTCTGCAGTGGGCCGCGTGGCGGGAGCAGATCGACGACGCGTCGGTGACCGACCCCGGCGTCACCGGTCCGGACTCCGTTCCGGAGGGCGGCGTGGGCGACAGCACCGCGGGCGGGGGCACCGACGCGTCGCCGGGGCCGGTGCAGCGTGTGATGCGCGAGGCCCGTTCCTATCTCGAGAGCCCGCCACCTCCCGGCCGCGTCCGCTCGGCCTTCGCTCACGGTGACGCTCGCACCCTCAGGTGCGACGGCCCCGGGTGGAGCATGGTGGCCCGGACCGACGACATCGCCTTCCTGCTGCTGGACGACGAGCCGGGTGAAGTGGTGCCGGTGGGCCGTGGCCCGGCGCTGCCGGGACTCCTCGAGGCGCTCGACGCCATAGCGGTACGTCCCGCGGCCTGACCTCCCGACCGGCCCTGGCACCACGGGTGCACGACGGGGGCGGACCTACCGCCCGAGCTCCTTGCGGCTCACCCGCCGGAGCCTGCGGCGCTGCGACGGGTCGAGGGCCAGGTATGCCACGGCCGGCACTCCGACGATCACCAGCAGCGCGATCCAGAACGACGTCAGCCACCACAGGAGCAGGCCCACCGCCACGCCCCCGACAGCGATCTTGCCTCGGTTGGTCATCTCTCCGTGCCTCCTTCAGCGGCCGCGGCACCGCGGCTCGTCTGTGGGGAGAACGCTCCGACCCCGCCGCGTGTTCCTGGCCTCCGCCGCGGCGGAGCGCGAGCGCACGACCGCCCGCCTGCGGACGGACAGGAGGTGGACGCCCCCGACGCGCACGGGCGCGTCCCCTCCTCGCGGGGAGGGGACGCGCCCGTGGATCGCGGGACCGGCGGGGAGCCGGTTCCGCACTGGTCAGGCGAGGCTCTCCATGACGGGGTAGTAGGCCTGCGACTGCCCGTTCGCCGTGGGGTGGTAGGACTCCCAGACGGGCCAGGTGGTGCTGTGCAGCCAGCGGTCGCCGCTGCAGATCTCATGGCCCGTGAACGCCGGACGCATGTCGCCGTAGCTGAAGCCGTGGTTGGCGGCACGCTTGGAGGTCACGGTGTTGAGGTCGTCGGACGCGCTGTTGATGGCCGCGCGCGAGGTCTCGCTGATCCCGAAGGAGCACGTCCCGTTGATCTTGTACATCCGCGGGTATCCGAGAACGACGACCTGGGCGTTCGGGGCGCGGCTGCGGATGGCGTCGTAGACCGCGTCCAGCCGACCGGGCAGCGTGTTGTTGATGTAGTCCCGCGCGTCCTCGACGGCCGCCAGGCAGGCGCTCTCGCCCAGGGCGACGCACACGGTCATGGTGTCGGCGAACCCGGCGTCGTTGCCGCCGATGCTGATGCTGACCAGATCGGTGCCGGAGTTGAGGGGCCCGAGCTGGTTGGACGTCACGTCGGTCGTGATCGCGCCCGAGCAGGCGGTGAACGCGAAGGACGCCGGCGCGTTCGCTGCGTTCCACAGCTCGGGGTAGGCATTGGCGCTGCGACGGCAGTCGCTGCCGTCGTAGGAGCCGGCACCGACGCCGGAGGAGTACGAGTCGCCCAGCGCCACATAGTCGAGAGCCGCCGCATCGGCTGCGGCGGCGACGCCGGTGGAGAGTGTGGAGAGTCCGAGGAGAGCGGCTGCGAGGGTGACCGCGGCCTTCCATCTGCGCAGGATCATGAGGCCTCTCATGGTGGGGTGACATGGAGGGTGCTTCTGGCCAACTCAGTAGTAGCAGCGGGACGGGCATTCGAGAAGTGTCCATGCCAAAAATTCGAAGCAGTGCATAGTCCCACTGACAACGATCCGCCACTCGCGAGGTGACGGGGGATCAGGAGGAGTGCCATGTCAGCCAGGTCAGGTGTTCCGTACTACGAGGACGTCGCGCCGGGCAGGGGCTCGCTGCCGCCCCGCGCCTGGTGCGCGGCGTCGGACGCGCGGACTCTCAGTCTCAACGGCGAGTGGGCCTTCCGCCTCCACGAACGGATCCCCGAAACAACGGATTTCACCACCGACGAGGTCGACCCGCAGGGCGACCCGGCCTGGTCGGTGCTGCGCGTCCCGGGACACTGGGTGCTGCAGGGGTACGGCTCCCCCGCGTACACCAACACCCGCTACCCGCTGCCCGTCCATCCGCCGCTGGTACCCGACGAGAACCCCACCGGCGACCATCGGCTCACCTTCGACCTGCCCACCGACTGGCCCGCGGCGGGCACCTCCGTCCTCCGCTTCGACGGCGTCGAATCCTGTGCCCGGGTCTGGCTCAACGGCACCGAACTCGGAGACTTCCGCGGCAGCAGGCTGCCGCACGAGTTCGACACCGGTGCGCTGCTCCGCCGCCGGGGCAACGTGCTGGCCGTACGGGTCCACCAGTGGTCCTCCGGCACCTACCTGGAGGACCAGGACATGTGGTGGCTGCCCGGGATCTTCCGCGACGTCACGCTCTCCCACCGGCCGCCCGGTTCCGTCCTGGACCACTTCGTGCACGCGGACTACGACCATCACGACGGGACGGGCACACTGCGGGTGGAGAGCGACCCGGACGGCCGCGTCGTGGTTCCGGAACTGGGCATCGACGTGCCCACCGGCGCGAACGCCCGGGCGCCCGTCGAGCCGTGGACGGCCGAGACACCCCGGCTCTACGACGGTGTCCTGCACACCCCGGGCGAGCAGCTGCCGCTGCGCATCGGCTTCCGCACGGTCGCCGTCGAGGGCGGGGTGCTGCGGGTCAACGGACGGCGGATCCTGTTCCGCGGCGTCAACCGGCACGAGTTCCACCCGGTGACCGGACGGACGGTGGACGCCGAGACCATGCGCCAGGACCTGGTGCTGATGAAGCAGCACAACATCAACGCCGTGCGCACCAGCCACTACCCCCCGCACCCGGCCTTCCTGGGCCTCTGCGACGAACTGGGGATGTGGGTGATCGACGAGTGCGACCTGGAGACCCACGGCTTCAGCCACGTGGAGTGGCGGAACAACCCCGTGGCGGATCCGCGGTGGACGCCGGCACTGCTGGACAGGGCGCAGCGCATGGTGGAACGGGACAAGAACCACCCCAGCGTCGTGGTGTGGTCGCTGGGCAACGAGTGCGGCAGGGGATCCGGCCTGTCGGCAATGGCCGAGTGGATGCGGGACCGCGACCCGTCACGACTGCTGCACTACGAACACGACCACGACTACCCGGACTCCGACCTCCACAGCCGCATGTACGCCGACCACGAGGAGGTGGAGGAGGCAGGCCGGTCGCAGGAAGCCGGGGCGAAACCCTTCGTGCTGTGCGAGTACGCGCACGCGATGGGCAACGGGCCCGGAGGACTCGCCGACTACCAGCGGCTGTTCGAGACGTACGAGCGCTGCCAGGGCGGCTTCGTCTGGGAGTGGATCGACCACGGTCTGCTCGCCCGGCACTCCGACGGCCGCACGTACTTCGCCTACGGCGGGGATTTCGGCGAGGAACTGCACGACGGGAACTTCGTCTGCGACGGCCTGGTCCTCCCGGACCGCACGCCCTCCCCAGGCCTGAAGGAGTACAAGAAGGTGATCGAACCGGTCCGATTCACCGGCTCGGGCGGCGACGACCCCTCGGTTACCGTGACGAACCTTCACGACTTCGCTGACCTGTCGCACCTGGACTTCACCTGGTCGTACACGGTCGACGGACGGGAAGTGGCAGCCGGAAGGCTCACCGTGCCGCCCACCGCGGCCGGGGAGTCCGCACGCGCCGAACTCCCCGCCCCGCCCGCCACGGAACGGGAGGGCGAGGCGTGGTGGACCCTCCGTGCCGAACTCGCCGCTGACACCGTCTGGGGACCCCGCGGTCACCCGGTGGCCCGGGCACAGCTGCCGGGCCGCTCCCGGCCCGCGGCAGCACCGGCGGAGGCGGAGGCGGTGCCGCCGCGTGAGGAGGACGGACGCCTCCGCCTGGGGCCCGCTCTGCTCGACGCCCGGACCGGTGAGCTGCTCGCGGTGGGCGGAGTGCGCTTCACCGACGGTCTGCGGCTGGACGTGTGGCGCGCCCCGACCGACAACGACGAGGGAGCGCCCTGGCGTCCCCTCCTCCGCACCGCCCCGGCATGGCGGCGGCTCGGTCTGCACCGGATGCGGCACCGGACGGAGGCCGTCGCGAGCGACGGCGCCGCCGTGAGGGTCCGCACCCGCGTCGCCCCGGCGGCCACCGACCTGGCGCTACGGGTGGAGTACCACTGGACGGCGACCGCCGAGGACGTTCGGCTGCACGTCACGGTCGAGCCGGAGGGCGCCTGGTCCGGCACACTGCCCAGGTTGGGGGTACGTCTGGGGCTGCCCGCGCCCTACGGTGACGTCGAGTGGTTCGGCGGAGGTCCCGGCGAGGCGTACCCGGACTCGTGTGCCGCGTCCGTGCTGGAGCGTCACCGGTCCTCTGTCGACGCCCTCCAGACTCCGTACGTGCGCCCGCAGGAGAACGGCGCGCGGCAGGGCGTCCGCTGGGTCGAACTGCGGAACGACCGGGATCTTCCGGCGGGCACCGGTAGGGGTCCGGGACTGCGCGTCGAGGCCGTGGGCGAGCCGTTCTGGATGACGGCCCGGCGCTGGAACAGCACCGCGCTGGACGCCGCACGGCACACGACCGACCTGCTGCCGTCCTCGACGGTGTGGGTGAACCTGGACCACGCACTGCACGGGCTGGGGTCGGCGTCGTGCGGGCCGGGCGTGCTGCCGCAGTACCGCTTGGCCCCGGGGCCCGCCCAGTTCTCGCTGCGGTTCGCTGCCGTTGCGGCGACGGACGAGCCGGCGGGCGACTGAGCACTCCACCGCGGGGCGGGACTGCCCGCCCCGCGGTGGAGTGCGTCGCGCTGTGCACGTTTCCTTGCCATCCGCGGGGCGCGGCCGCATAGTGAACCGGTGGCTTCCCCGCACGAGGCACTCTCCCCGGAAGGTCGTGCGCACCCCGAGACGGGACCCCTCCGGGACGCCTTTCACCTACCGGCGCAGCCGACCGCCGTGGCCGACGCCCGCCGTGCGGTGCTGGACCGCCTCCGCTCCTGGGGAGTGGACGAGGAAGCGCGCGCGGACGCCGAGCTGCTGGTCTCCGAACTCTTCACCAACGCGGTGCGGCACACCGGCAGCGAAAAGGTCGGGTGCGAGGTGCGGATGCTGGGAGTGCGGCTGCGGTTGGAGGTCACCGACGAAGGCGGTCGGCCGGTGCCGGAAGAGCACTGTCAGGCCGATGCAGAGGGAGAGACCGGGCGCGGGCTGCTGCTGGTGAGTGTCCTGGCGGACGAGTGGGGCGTGCGCCCCGACGCCGACGCCGAGGGCCACGCGGTCTGGGCGGAGCTGCTCTGCGTACGGACGCTCGCCCGAGCGGCCCCAGCGCGTTCCGGCGACGACGTGTTCCCGTGACCCTGGGGCGATGCCACGGCACGGATCTGCGACGTTATCCGGTCGCAACCTGCGCGGCAGCGACAACGGGCCGCTCCGGTGGCAGGATGCCCGGCAACCTTGCCGATCTTGACGGTGGCTCCGACTCCGGCAGGAGGGGCAAGGCCTTCCGAGGCACCCACCCTTGACGGAGGTACCGTGTCAGCTCTCCCGACGTCCCGCCGGTCCGTGTCCCTGCTCGCGACAGCGGCGGCCTTCGGTCTGCTGGCGGCCACCACCGCCTGCAGCAGCACCAAGACGACAGCGAGCGACGGGTCGGAGATATCCCTGGTCGAGCCGGGGAGCCTCACGGTCTGTACGCACCTTCCGTACTCCCCCTTCGAGTTCAAGAAGGGGAACGAGATCGTCGGGTTCGACATCGACCTCGTCGACGCCGTGGCGAAGGACCTGAACGTCGAAACCCGCATGGTGGACACGCCGTTCGAGGGCATCCAGTCCGGGCAGGCTCTCAACGCCAACAAGTGCGACGTCGCTGCCGCAGGCATGACGATCACGGAGGTCCGGGAGAAGAACCTGGACTTCTCCGACCCGTACTTCGAGGCCACGCAGGCTCTGCTGGTGAAGAAGGGCGGCGATGAGCCCGCCTCCATGAAGGATCTCAAGGGCAAGAAACTGGGTGTGCAGCAGGCCACCACGGGCTCGCAGTACGCGCAGGAGAACGGCGACGGCGTGGAGATCGTCGAGTTCGAGGACATCGCGCTGCTCCTGACGGCGGTGAAGACCGGGCAGGTGCAGGCCGCGATCCACGACAACGGCGCGCTGTACGACTACGTCAAGGACAACCCGAACACCAAGGTCACCACCGAGTTCGACACCGGTGAGCAGTACGGCATCGGCGTGAAGACCGGAAATGACGCCATGCGCAAGCAGGTCAACAAGGTGATCAAGAAGGTCCAGTCGGACGGCACCTACGACGACATGTACAAGCAGTGGTTCGGCAAGGCCCCGGAGTCCGGCCAGTGACCGGACGTCTCACCCGCCGCCAGCGCACCGCTCTCGTCCGGGGCACGCAGTACGCCGTACTCGTGATCGCCGTCGTCGTCCTGGCTCTGGTCGCCGACTGGAACGAGATCCAACGGGCGTTCTTCGACGTCGAGGTCGCGCAGAAGCAGTTCCCGGAGATCGTCACCACCGCGTTGGTGAACACGATCCTCTACACCACGCTCGGCTTCGGCTTCGGTCTGGCACTGGGCCTGGTGCTGGCGCTCATGAAGCTGTCGCAGGTGCCGCCCTACCGCTGGCTGGCGACGGTGTACATCGAGTTTTTCCGCGGAGTGCCGGCACTGCTGGTGTTCATCGCGCTCGGCTTCGGTGTGCCCGTCGCCTTCCAGGTGTCGATCAACCTGTACGTCAAGGTGATGCTGTCCCTCGGCCTGGTCGGCGCGGCCTACATCGCGGAGACCATACGGGCGGGCATCCAGGCTGTGCCCAAGGGACAGACGGAGGCGGCACGTTCGCTGGGGATGTCGCAGTCCCGGGCCATGGTCTCCATCGTCATTCCGCAGGCCTTCCGAGTGGTGCTGCCGCCGATGACCAACGAGTTGATCATTCTCACGAAGGACTCCTCACTGGTCTATCTGTTGGGCCTCGCACTCTCGGAATACGAACTCACGAAGTTCGGCCGGGACGCACTCAACCAGAACCGGAGCCTCACGCCGATCCTGATCGCCGGACTGCTGTACCTCGTCATCACCCTTCCGCTCGGCCACCTGGTGCGCCGGCTGGAGGCCCGCACCGCGAAGGCCAGGTGAGCGTATGAACGACGACGCGATCACGAAGGACACCACCCCGTCCGGGGGAAGCGACTCCGCGATCCACGTGGCGGACCTGCACAAGTCCTTCGGGGACCTGAAGGTCCTGACGGGGATCGATCTGGAGGTGCGCCGCGGCGAGGTGGTGTGCGTCATCGGACCGTCCGGCTCGGGCAAGTCCACGCTGCTCCGCTGCGTGAACCTGCTGGAGGAGCCGACTTCCGGGACGATCACCGTGGCGGGCACCGAGGTCACCCACGAGGACGTGGACATCGACCGCGTCCGCCGCGGCATCGGCATGGTGTTCCAGTCCTTCAACCTGTTCCCGCACCTGACGGTGCTGGAGAACCTCACGATCGCCCAGCGGCGGGTTCTCGGCCGGGACAAGGACGAGGCGCGGAAGGTCGCCCGCCACAACCTGAAGCGGGTCGGACTCACCGACAAGGAGTCCTCCTACCCGGCGAAGCTGTCCGGCGGGCAGCAGCAGCGTGTCGCCATCGCACGGGCGCTGTCGATGGATCCGCAGCTGATGCTGTTCGACGAGCCGACCTCCGCGCTGGACCCCGAGCTCGTCGGCGATGTGCTGGCGGTGATGCGGGGGCTGGCCGGCGAGGGGATGACGATGCTCGTGGTCACCCACGAGATGAGTTTCGCCCGTGAGGTGGCCGATCGGGTGGTCTTCATGGACGGTGGAGTCATCGTCGAGGAAGGGCCGCCCGAGCAGGTCGTGGGCGACCCCCAGCACGCCCGCACCAGAGAGTTCCTCTCCCGTGTGCTCGACCCTGCAGCGGCCCAGTTGTCGGAATGATCCGGCGGCGGGAGCCGCACGTCCCGCACACGTCGGCGCCGGGCACCAGGGAAATCCTGGTACCCGGCGCCTCGCAGGTCAGCCCGTGCGGACTCCCAGCAGGTGGTCCATGGCCAACTGGTCCAGGTGCTCGAACGCCATGCCGCGCGCCACGGCCGCGTCGGGGTCGAAGTCCTCGTATGCAGCACGGTCCGCCAGCAGGTCGGCGGGGGTCTCCCCGGGCTCGAGCGTCGGGCGGGCCAGGTCGCCCAGGCCCGAGGCGCACAGCGCCTCCGCGACCTCCGGGTCCGCCCGGAAGGCGGCCGCCCGTTCCCGCAGCACCAGGTAGTTGCGCATACAGCCGGCCGCGGAGGCCCACACGCCCTGGAAGTCCTCGGTCCGCGGCGGTTTGAAGTCGAAGTGGCGCGGCCCGTCGTACCCCGCGTTCTCCAGCAGGTCGACGAGCCAGAACGCCGCACGCAGGTCACCGGCACCGAAGCGCAGGTCCTGGTCGTACTTGATGCCCGACTGCCCGTTGAGGTCGATGTGGAAGAGCTTGCCGGCCCACAGCGCCTGCGCGACTCCGTGCGGGAAGTTCAGTCCTGCCATCTGCTCGTGCCCCACCTCCGGGTTCACCCCGAACAGTTCCGGGCGCTCCAACCGTTCGACGAAGGCCAGGACGTGGCCGACGGTCGGCAGCAGGATGTCGCCCCGGGGTTCGTTGGGCTTGGGTTCGATCGCGAACCGCAGGTCGTACCCCTGGGAAGCGATGTACGCGCCGAGGAGGTCGAACGCCTCCTTCATCCGGTCCAGTGCACACCGGACGTCCTTGGCCGCTCCCGATTCGGCACCCTCCCGGCCGCCCCACGCCACGTAGGTGCGTGCGCCCAGTTCGGCGGCGAGGTCGATGTTGCGCATCACCTTGCGAAGGGCGAAGCGACGCACCGCGCGATCGTTCGCGGTGAACGCACCGTCCTTGAAGACCGGATGGGAGAAGAGGTTGGTGGTGGCCATCGGCACGGTCATTCCCGTGCCGTCGAGCGCCTTCCGGAACCGGGCGACGTGTGCCTCCCGCTCGGCCCGCGGAGCACCGAAGGGGATCAGGTCGTCGTCGTGGAAGGTGACGCCCCACGCCCCGAGCTCCGCCAGCCGGTGCACGGCCTCGACCGGGTCCAGAGCGGGCCGGGTGGCCTCCCCGAAGGGATCACGCCCCTGCCAGCCCACCGTCCACAGTCCGAAGCTGAACCTGTCGCCGGGGGTGGGCCGGTAGCTCATGGGTTGCCCCTTTCCGGACGTCGCCGCCCGGGGACGCCACTCGTCGGACCTATTCGTCATGCCTGTTGACAAACTAGTATGCGGGCAGCAGCCGCGGCGCAGGAAGGGGTGGAAGCGAGATGGCAGCCGCACCCGAGGGACCGCTCGTCGCCGGAATCGACAGCTCGACCCAGGCCACCAAGGCCCTTCTCGTGGACAGTGCCACGGGCGAGGTCGTCGCACACGGCCGGGCCGGCCATGCCGTGGACACCTCCGTCGGCAGCGAGACCGACCCCGAGGTCTGGTGGGAGGCGCTGCACACCGCACTCGCCCGGTGCGGCCCGCAGGTGCGGCGGGTGTCGGCGGTGTCGGTGGCCGGCCAGCAGCACGGCCTGGTGACGCTCGACCGGCAGGGCCGGCCGGTGCGCCCCGCCCTGCTGTGGAACGACGTGCGGTCCGCGCCGCAGCGTGACCGGCTCGTGGCGGAGCTCGGCGGGCCTGCCGCCTGGGCCCGGCGCACCGGCAGCGTCCCCGCACCGGCGTTCACCGTCACCAAGTGGGCCTGGCTGCGGGAGAACGAGCCGGAGTCGGCGGACGCAACGGCCGCGGTACGACTGCCCCACGACTTCCTCACAGAACGCCTGAGCGGCACGGCGGCGACCGACCGCGGCGACGCCTCGGGCACGGGCTGGTGGGACGGGGAGTCTTACCATTCCGGCACGCTCGACCACGTCGGGCTCTCCTCCGCGCTGCTGCCGCGGGTCCTCGGGCACGGCGAGGCGGCCGGGACGGTCCGCGAGGGTCTGCCCCTCCCGGCGGGCACCCTGGTGGCCACCGGCACGGGCGACAACATGGCGGCCGCCGTCGGACTCGGGCTGCGCCCCGGACAGGCCGTGCTCAGCCTCGGCACCTCGGGCACGGTCTACGCGGTCTCGGCCACCCGCCCCGCGGACACCTCGGGCACGGTGGCCGGCTTCGCCGACGCGGGCACGGCGTGGCTCCCGCTGGCCTGCACCCTCAACTGCACGCTGGCCGTCGACCGGTTGGCGGCACTGCTGGGCAGGAGTCGGGAGGACGTCGAGCCGGGAGGTACGGCAACACTGCTGCCCTACCTCGACGGCGAACGCACCCCCGACCTGCCGTACGCCTCAGGTCTGCTGCACGGCCTCCGCCACGACACCTCGGCCGGCCAGGTGCTCCAGGCGGCCTACGACGGCGCCGTGTTCACCCTGCTCGGAGCCCTGGACCGGGTGCTCGGCGCCGGAGGCACCGCTGCGGACGACACTCCCCTGCTGCTCATCGGGGGTGGGGCCCGCGGCCGTGCCTGGCAGGACACCGTGCGCCGGCTGTCGGGCCGTCCGGTGCAGGTGCCGCGTGCGGAGGAGCCGGTGGCGCTCGGGGCGGCGGCGCAGGCAGCGGGCCTGCTGCTGGGAGAGGATCCGTACGCCGTGGCCCGCCGCTGGTCCGCGGCCGACGGGCCGTCACACCCCGCCGTACCGCGTGACGACGACGCCCTGGACCGCCTCGCCCGCACGTTGGCCGCAGCGGATACGCTGCTGGGCCGCCCCGCCTGAGGCCCCGCACGCCGGAGCGGAACGTCCGCGCCCCGGCCCGACGGAGGACTCGCCATGTCAACTCCGAGACCCGCCTCGCAACGCGAGATACGGCGGCGCAACCTGTCCCGGGTGCTCCGGGCCGTAATCGACGGGGGACCGCTGTCCCGCGCCGACGTGGCCGCCCGTATCGGACTCACCCGGTCGG
Source organism: Streptomyces callyspongiae (assembly GCF_047200695.1). NCBI lineage: Bacteria > Bacillati > Actinomycetota > Actinomycetes > Kitasatosporales > Streptomycetaceae > Streptomyces > Streptomyces callyspongiae. The sequence goes on along the minus strand of NZ_JBJZOM010000013.1, from coordinate 7,069 downwards.
CGGTCTCGACACTCGTCGACGAACTCCACCGAGCGGGCCTTCTCGTCGAAGGAGGCCCCGGGCGCACCGGTGGGGTCGGCAGGCCGGGCACCGCGCTGGAGGTCACGGACCGTGGGCCGTGCGGGGTCGGCGCGGAGGTCGGCGTGGACAGGCTGCTGGTGTGCGCGACGGACCTGCGGGGCGGCGTGCGCGCACGGGAGGAGGAGGCCGCGGATCTGCGCGGCAGCGATCCGGCAACCGTGCTCGCCCGGCTCCGGGTCCTGCTCACCCGCGTGACAGCCCGGGCACGGCAGCAGGGCCTCACGCCCGCCGGACTCGCCGTCGCCGTCCCGGGCCTGGTGGCCCGCGACAGCACCACGGTGGTCCGGACGCCGAACCTCGGCTGGCCCGCAACCGATCTGCGCGAGCATCTGCCCGGGCCACTGCCGCTGACGGTGGGCAACGAGGCCGACTTCGGGGCGCAGGCGGAACGGTGGATGGGCGGCTGCGGGGGCCGGGACGACGTCGTGCACGTCTCGGCACGGATCGGCATCGGCGGCGCTGTCGTGCTCGGTGGCCAGCTGCTCCGCGGCGCACGGGGGTTCGCCGGGGAACTGGGGCACGTACCGGTACTCCCCGAGGGCAGGGCGTGCGGCTGCGGAGGGCGCGGCTGCCTGGAGCAGTACGCGGGCGAGGAGGCGCTGCTGCGCGCCGCGGGGCCGGCACCGGCGGGTCCCGCGGCGCACCGGGAGGACCGGACGTCGGCGCTCGCCGACCGCGCGGCCGCAGGCGAGGAAGCGGCCCTGCGGGCGCTGCGCGACGGCGGCAGGGCCCTGGGCATCGCCCTCGCGGGAGTCGTGAACCTGCTGGACCCGGAGGCCGTTGTCCTCGGCGGGGCACTGGCCCGGCTCGGGCCGTACCTGATTCCGCCGCTGTCGGCCGAGCTGCGGGCCCGGGCCGCGGCACCGGGGCCGGTGCCCGCGGTACTCGTCTCGGCACTCGGGGCCGACGGACCGCTGCTGGGCGCCGCCCACTCGGTGGTGCGCTCGGTGTACCGCGACCCGGCGGCGTACGCGACCGGTCGGGTCGCGGTGGGCGGAGCGGATTCCCGGAACGGGTGAAGGAGGGCGGCCGCGACCGCCGGCCCCGCCCGCAGCAAGGACGGTGTCCCCGCGCCCGTGGGCAGGTGCAGCGCACGACGTGCGGCGGCCGCGCATGGGATGCTGGATCCGCCCCGCCGCCGGACACCACTCAGCGAAGGAGCACGGGTGCCAGCCCTCTTCCCCGCACTGCGCGAGACGCCCTCCCGCACAGCCCTCCGGTTCGGGACGCGGAGCCTCACCTACGGCGAACTGGACGAGGCGTCGTCCGTGTTGGCCCAGCGCCTGCACGGGGCCGAGCGGGTCGCACTGTGGGCGACTCCCACGCTCCACACCGCGGTGGCGACGGTGGCGGCGCTCCGGGCGGGCGTACCCGTGGTGCCGCTCAACCCGGAGGCGGGCGTCCGGGAGCTGGAGCATGTCCTGCACGACAGCAGGCCCGTCACCGTTCTCGCCGCGCCCGGAGCGGACCTCCCGCCGGGGCCCGACGCGCTGCCGCGGACAACCGTGGCGCTGTCCGCTCCGCCGGGACGGGGCGAGGCGCCGACTCCCGAACACGCCCCGGGGCCCGAAGCTCCCGCGCTGATCGTCTACACCTCGGGCACCACCGGACCTCCCAAGGGCGCGGTCATCCCCCGTCGGGCGGTGACCCACACCCTGGACGCCCTGGCGACCGCCTGGCGCTGGACGGCCGAGGACGTGCTGGTTCACGCCCTGCCGCTGTTCCACGTCCACGGCCTGGTCCTGGGGATCCTCGGACCACTGCGGCGCGGCGGCACCGTGCACCACCTGGGCCGCTTCGACGTGTCGGCGGTCGGTCGCGAACTGGCCGGGGGCGCCACCATGTTCTTCGGGGTGCCGACGATGTACCACCGCCTGGCCGACGCGGTCGGCGGGGACCCGGAACTGGCCCGGTCGTTGGGTGGGGCCCGGCTGCTGGTCTCGGGCTCCGCGGCGCTGCCGCTCCGCGACCATCAGCGGATCCTCGAAGCCACCGGGCGGCGCGTCGTGGAGCGCTACGGCATGACGGAGACCCTGATGAACACCAGTGAACGTGTCGCGGTGGAGGAGGGCTCGGGGACCGCCGGCCCGTCCCGCCCCGGCACGGTGGGGGTGCCGCTCGACGGCGTGGAGCTCCGGCTGGTGGACGAGGAGGAGCAGCCGCTCGCGGGAGCGGACACCGGTTCGGTGGGGGAGGTGCAGGTCCGCAGCCCCTCCCTGTTCACCGAGTATCTGGGGCGCCCCGGGGCGACGGCTGCCGCGTTCACCTCCGACGGCTGGTTCCGCACGGGGGACATGGCGACCAGGGACGCCGAAGGCGCCGTCACCCTCGTGGGCCGCAGATCGACGGATCTCATCAAGAGCGGCGGCTACAAGATCGGCGCCGGTGAGATCGAGAACGCCCTGATGGAGCATCCGGGCGTGGCGGACGCGGCGGTGACGGGGGAGCCCGACCCGGACCTCGGCGAGCGAGTGGTGGCGTGGATCGTCCCGGTCGATCCGGGCTCTCCGCCGGGCGAGGCGGATCTGGCCGGGCATGTGGCCGGACTCCTCGCCCCCTACAAACGGCCCCGCCGGGTGCGTCACGTCCCGTCGCTGCCCCGCAACGCCATGGGGAAGATCCGGAAGCAGGCCCTCGGTGCCTGACGGCGGCAGATCTGCCGGAGGGCCGGGGGCCAGGAAGATGCTGGCCGGCCTCGTCGACGGGTTCGTCGAGCTCCCGGAGCCGCCGGATGTCGGTGACGGGGCGGCGGAGGACGGTCCGCTGGCCTGGCCGGGCTACGGTGCCGCGCGCGAGCGGGCCGTCGCGCGCACCGGAGAGCGGGAGTCCGTTCTCTGCGGCACGGGACGCGTCGACGGCACCGGGGCGGTACTGATCGTCTTCGAGTTCGCCTTCCTCGGGGGTTCGCTGGGGGAGCATGCCGGAGCGCGCATCGAGGCGGCCCATGCCTACGCCCGGGCGCGGCACCTGCCGCTGGTGTCCCTGGTGGCCAGCGGGGGCAGCCGCATGCAGGAAGGGATGCGGGCGCTGTCCCAGCTGCAGCGGGTGGCGCGGCAGACGGCCCTCACCGGGGCCGCGGGCGTGCCGCAGATTTCCGTGGCACGGCATCCGACGACGGGTGGCGGCTGGGCGGCCGTCGCGGCCGGCGCCGACGTGTGCCTGGCGCTCGGCGGCGCGGAGGTCGCTTTCGCCGGGTCCCGCATCCGTCCGGCGGGCACCGACCCGCGGGCGGCCTGCACCGCGGAGGCGCAGCTCGCCGCCGGACACGTCGACGGCGTCGTCCCCGCCGACGGTCTGCGCCGTGCCCTGGGGCGCTGGCTCTCCCTGCTCTCCGGCCCCGCCGCCGGACGTGTCGCCCCGCCGTACGCGCTGGGTGCGGCGGCGCCGCCGCAGTCGGGCTGGGCCGCGGTGGAGCGGGCCAGGGATGCCGGACGGCCGCGGGCGGACGCCTACCTGGACGCCTGTTTCAGCTTCCGCGAGGAGATCGGGGGCGACCGCTGCGGCGGCCGGGACGAACAGGGTGTGACCTGCGGTTTCGGTCGTCTGCCGGACGGTCGCACGGCGGCGTTCGCCGCACAGCGCGGTACGGCGGTCCGCCCGGCGGGGCTCCGTACGGCGGCCCGCCTGGTGCGGCTGGCGGATCGACTCGGGTTCCCCGTCCTCACGCTCGTCGACACACCAGGTGCCGCCGGGGACATCGATGCGGAGCGGGCGGGGACCGGTCCTGCCGTGGCCGACTGTTTCGCGGCCGTCGTCGCCTGCCGCACGCCGGTGACGACGCTGGTGGTGGGCGAGGGCGGCTCCGGCGGCGCATTGGCACTCGCGGCTCCGGGCCGCACCTGGATGACGCCGGACAGCTACTTCTCGGTACTCGCCCCCGAAGCGGCGACCGCCGTGCTCAAGCGGGACCCCTCCCTTGTGCGGGAGACCGCCGAGCAGCTGCGGCTCCGTCCGCAGGACGTGGTGGAGCTCGGTGTCGCACGCGGCATCGTGGGGCCGCCCCCGGGGCGAGCAGCGGTGCGCCGGCGGGGCGCGGGGCATCCGGACGGTACGCCCCGCGGCGGGTGAGGGGGCCGGCCCCTCGGGTACACCTCGGCCCATGGACTGGTTCGCGGAGCCCGATGCCTGGCTCGCCCGGCTGCTGGTGCAGCGGGGACTCGCCCTGCTGTACGTGGTCGCGTTCCTCTCGGCGGCGTTCCAGTTCCGCCCCCTGATCGGCGAACGCGGCATGCTGCCCGCGTGCCGCTACGTGCGGTCGGTGCGGTTCCGTTCGGCCCCGAGCATCTTCCACTGGCGCTGCTCCGACCGGTTCTTCGCCGGGACGGCTTGGACGGGGGCGCTGCTGGGGGCGGCTGTCGCCGCAGGTGCGGCGGATGCCGTGCCGCTCTGGGCCGCGACCGCGATGTGGGTGGTGCTGTGGGCGTTGTATCTGTCGATCGTCAACGTCGGGCAGGTCTGGTACGGCTTCGGCTGGGAGTCGCTGCTCCTGGAGGCGGGCTTCCTGGCGATTTTTCTGGGCAATGCCGACACGGCGCCGCCCGTACTGGTGCTGTGGCTGCTGCGCTGGCTGCTGTTCCGGGTGGAGTTCGGCGCCGGGCTGATCAAGTGGCGCGGGGATCCCTGCTGGCGCAACCTGACGTGTCTGGAGCACCACCACGAGACGCAGCCGATGCCGGGCCCGCTCAGCTGGTACTTCCACCGTCTGCCGCACCGGCTGCACCGGATGGAGGCGGCGGCGAACCACCTCACCCAGTTGGTGGTCCCGTTCGGCCTGCTGCTGCCGCAGCCGATCGCGGGCTTCGCAGCCCTCGTGATGATCATCACACAGCTGTGGCTCGTGGCCTCGGGGAACTTCGCCTGGCTGAACTGGCTGACCATCGTCCTGGCGCTGGCGGCGCTGGACACCGCCGCGGTCACCGCTCCCCGCAGCTATCCGTCGACCCCGTTGTGGTTCGCCGGCTCGGTGTGTGCCGCGACGCTGCTCGTGGTGGTGCTGAGCCGTCGGCCCGTGCGCAACATGCTGTCCCGCCGGCAGCGGATGAACCGGTCCTTCGACCCGCTCCACCTGGTCAACACCTACGGCGCTTTCGGCAGCGTCACCCGGGTGCGGCACGAGGTCGTGGTCGAGGGGGCGGCGGACCCGGCGCCGGGGAACGCCCCCCGGTGGCAGGAGTACGAGTTCCGCGGCAAGCCGGGCGAGCCCACCCGCCGACCGCGCCAGTTCGCGCCCTACCACCTGCGGCTGGACTGGATGATGTGGTTCGCCGCGCTCTCTCCCGTCCACGGAGGCGGCTGGTTCGACGCGTTCCTGCAGCACCTGCTCGACGGGGACCCGGCGACACTCCGGCTGCTGCGCGCCAACCCGTTCCCCGACGCACCACCGGACCGGGTCCGCGCCGTGCTGTACCGGTACCGCTTCACCACGCGGTCCGAGCGGAAGGAGACCGGAGCCTGGTGGGTCCGGAGCCCCGTGGGCGAGTACCGCGGCCCCGTGCGTGCGGCGCCCGCCGGTCCCGGGACACCCGGGAGGCCGGAGAGCTCCCCCGAGCGCGGCAGCTAGGACACGGAGGGACCGCGCACGGTTACCGCTCAGGATGCCGCTTCCCGGGCTGCGCGGAACCATCGAGGTTGTCGATGTTTAAACTCGAGGCCTCGGCTTGACCACGAATTTGCAACATGTCTAGCCTGCCGCAATGAGCCTTCGAAGCACACTCAACTCATCCCTCCGCAAAGCCACCGGCTTCGAGATCCGGCGCGCTTCCGCAGCAGGAGCCGCTCCGGCGAAGCCCGAGGCAGCCAAGAAGGCTCCGCGGCCCAAGTCGGTCGAGATTCGGGAGACGGCCGATCCCGAGCTGGACCGACTGCTGCGCAAGCCCGTCTTCATCATGTCGCCGGTGCGTTCCGGTTCCACGCTCCTGCGCATGCTCGTCGGCGGGCACTCCAAGCTCCACGCCCCCCACGAACTGCACATCCGGCGCCTCGCCGTGCAGTACTCCACGTCGTTCGTGAAGAAGTCCATGGACGAGCTCGGCCTGGATCTCGTGGATCTGGAGCACCTGCTCTGGGACCGCGTCATGCACCGCGAGGTGGTGAAGCACGACGCGGAGTTCATCGTGGAGAAGACACCGAGCAACGCGTTCGTCTACAAGCGGATCGCCGCCATCTGGCCGGACGCGCGGTACATCTTCCTGCTCCGCCACCCGCTCTCCATCGCCCGGTCCTGGCACGAGTCGGACCCGGAGAAGCGCTCCATGGAGACCGCCGTCACCGACGCCCTGCGCTACATGAAGGCTGTGGAGCGGGCTCGCGAGGCGCTCCCCGGCCACACCGTGCGCTACGAGGAGATCACGGCCGACCCGGAGCACGCGCTCAAGGACATCTGCTCCTTCCTGGACCTCGAGTTCGAGCCCGGGATGGTGGACTACGGCCAGCAGTCCAAGGCCGACATGAAGCGCGGTCTGGGCGACTGGCGGGAGAAGATCCTCTCCGGCAGTGTGCAGCCGGGGCGCGAGCTTCCCACCGAGGACGAGATCCCCGAAGCCCTGCGTCCGATGTGCGAGGCATGGGGCTACCTCAAGGGTTCCGAGGACAACGGCGCGGCATGAGCCGCCCGCCGTGCGGACACGGCACGGGTGCGGCCGCACGGCGGCACCCGTGCCGTCGGCAGGGGGCAGGCCCGGGCGGCCCGTTGCCCCTGCTGCCGGTGGAGTGGCATCGCCTCCGTCACCGGATCCGCCGCGCCGCCGTCCGGGACGACGGTCCGTCCGTCGAGCAGTGCCCGGCGACGTCGAGAGGCAGCGCTGTGCCGCCTGATGGACGACAGCGCACTTCGCGAGAAGATGGGTACCACCGGGCCGCGGACGGTCCGGCACTGCTCTCCCGGCGCGGTCACCCGCGGCGGGAGGCATTCTCCACCGACCTCCTCTCCGCCTCCGGGCGGAACTGATCAAGGACGACGCCGATGAACGTAGCCGGCAACGACCGGCGG